>JANNXF010000207.1:0-4889 GCA_031409395.1 Polaromonas sp. | reverse complement strand
GCGCATGCGTTTTTGCGCGCCGTGTTCAATGCGCAGCAGCGCGGCCACCACCACCAGCAGCACGGTGGCGAGTTGCGCCGCCGCCATGCGGTTGTCCATGGACAGCCAGGCCTTGTAAATCCCGGCGGTAAAGGTCTGAATGCCAAAGTAGCTTGAGACACCAAAGTCGGCCAGCGTTTCCATCAGTGCCAGCGCCACGCCCGCCGCCACGGCCGGGCGCGCCAGCGGCAAGGCCACCCCGCGTATGCGGCGCGACAACGGCGCGCCCAGCAAACGGGCGGCCTCCATCAGGTGCACCGCCCGCTCTGACAACGCGGTGCGCGCCAGCAAATACACATAGGGGTACAGGGCCACGGTAAACACCAGCACCGCCCCGCCCAGGCTGCGCACCTCAGGCAGCAAGCGGCCCTGCAGGGCGAAGGTGGCGCGCAGCCAGCTCTGCAGCGGGCCGGCGTATTGCAAAAAATCGGTGTAGGCGTAGGCCACCACATAGGCGGGCATGGCCAGTGGCAGCAGCAGGGCCCACTCAAAAACACGGCGGCCCGGAAACTCGAACAGCGTGACCGCGCTGGCCGTGGCCATGCCGACCACCGCCACGCCAAGGGCAACAAACAGGCACAGCAGCAGCGAGACCCAGGCGTAGCCAGGCAACACGGTGTGCAGCATCTCGACCAGGATGGCGCGCGCTTCCGGGTTGAACTGCAGCCACGACAAGGCCACCGCCAGCACCGGCAGCGTCAGCAGGCTGACGGCCAGCAACAGCAGCGCCGAAGGCGCCCACCGGACTAAGCAGCGAAAAACGGAACTCGGAAGAAAGCGGCGAAACATGTAGACCCGGGAAAACGCCGCAGCCGGTCAGCGCGAGGCCTGTCCGGCTTGCGCCATGGTTTTTGCAGCCAGTCACTGCGAATAAGAATTGTAAGCATCTACAATCAAACCCATGTTTTTGGATGTCTCCCAGCTGGGTGTGCACTACGCAGGCCGCTCAAAACCGGCCGTTGACGGCGTGACGTTTGGCCTGCGGGCGGGCGAAATCGGCGTGCTGATTGGCCCGTCGGGTTGCGGCAAGACCACGCTGTTGCGGGCGGTTGCCGGGCTGGAGCGGGCGCAGTCGGGCACCATCGGTCTGGCGCAGCAACTGGTCAGCAGCCCCACCACGCATGTGCCGGCCGAGTCACGCCGGATTGGCATGGTGTTTCAGGACTACGCGCTGTTTCCACACCTGAACTCGGCCCAGAACGTGGCGTTTGGACTCACCCATCTGCCAGCCGCCCGGCGCCAGCAGCGTGTCAGCGAGGTGCTGGAACTGGTCGGCCTGGGCAATGTGCACAAGCGTTTTCCGCACGAGCTGTCGGGCGGGCAGCAGCAGCGGGTGGCGCTGGCCCGCGCGCTGGCACCCGAGCCGCGCCAGCTGCTGCTGGACGAACCCTTTTCCAACCTCGATGTGGACTTGCGGGAGCGCCTGGCGCACGAGGTGCGCGGCATTTTGAAAGCCGCAGGGGCCACCGCCCTGTTTGTCACCCACGACCAGCTTGAAGCCTTTGCCATTGGCGACCGCATTGGCGTGATGCACCAGGGCAAGCTGCACCAGTGGGAAGACGCCTATGCGCTCTACCACCGGCCGGCCACCCGCTTTGTGGCCGACTTCATCGGCCATGGTGTGTTTGCCCAGGCGCAGATAGAGCAGCGCGGCAGCAACGTGGTGGTGCATACGGCGCTGGGCGACCTCACCGACATGCAGGAATGCCCCCTGCCCGAGGCCTATGCCGATGGCTTGTGCGATGTGCTGCTGCGCGCCGACGACATCGTGCACGACGACAACGCGCCCGTCAAAGCGCAGATTCTGCGCAAGGCGTTTCGGGGATCAGAGTTTTTGTACACGCTGCAGCTTAAAACCGGCGAGACGGTGGTGGCGCATGTGCCGTCGCACCACGACCACGCCCTGGGTGAGTGGATAGGCATACGCGCTGAAGTCGACCATGTGGTGACGTTTGCGCGCGAACCCGGGGCGGCAGCCCAGCCCCACTAGAGCGCCACCAGGGCGGCGTCAGACCCGCCTCAAACGCTCGATCTCGTCGCGCAACGCATGTGACCAGGCTCGCCGGTTTTTGCCCTCGGGCGACTGCGGCGCGCCAAACGTCACCACGGCCCGCAGGCCATGCGCCGTCAGTGTGCGCCAGATGGAACCCAGCAAGGTTTCGTCGCCCACATAGCTGGGGGCAAAGCTCGTATGGCCAGTGGCGCTGTCAATGAAGCTGAGGGCCACCGGCTGCACCGGCACCGAGGCCTCGATGGCCGCCTGAATCAGGTTGGCGTGAAACGGCTTGAGCGTGACGCCATCACCGGTGGTGCCTTCAGGAAACACCGCCAGAATGTCGCCGGCCCGCAGCCGCTCGGCCATGGTCATGACCACCCGGTGAGCGTCGCGCCGCGATTCCCGCGCCAGGTACAGGGTACCGCCGCCCTCCGACAGAGTGCTCACAAAAGGCCAGCCCTTGATGTCTGATTTGCCCACAAAGCGGCAGTGGCGGGCGGCATGCATCACCACAATATCAAGCCACGAAATATGGTTGGCCACCAGCAGCACCGGGCCGTTTTCAGGCGGCGTGCCGTTCACCACCAGCTCGATGCCGACAATGCGCAGCATTTGGCCAGCCCACACCTGCACCCGCGCCTGCCGGTCGGCCTGCTCCAGCTTGGGGAAAAGGGTCTTGATCGTCCAGTAACCGACCACGGCGTGCCGCAGGGCCCGCAGCAACTTCCAGCCAACGCCCAACAATTTCATGAAACCGCCGCCGCTTCAGTGGGGTGCTTCGTAGGCGACCTGGCCGCCGACGATGGTCCAGCGCACGCGCACTGGCAGTTCGTGGCCCGAAAACGGGGTGTGCTTGCCCTGGCTGCGCAGCGCCGACGGCTCGACCATCCAGCTTGCCTTGGGGTCAAACACACAGATGTCGGCCACACCGCCCCGCGCCAGGCGCCCGGCGCTGGCCTGCAGGGTGCCCAGAGCTTCGCCCAGCACCCGCGCCGGCTCACTGGTCAGCACCGCCAGCGCCCGCAGCATGCCGGCATCGCTTTCATCACCCCACTTGCAGGCCATGCCCAGCAACAGCTCCAGGCCGGTGGCGCCGGGCTCGGCTTCGGCAAACGGCAGGGTTTTGGCGTCTTCATCGACCGGCGTGTGGTCGGACACCAGGGCGTCAATCGTGCCGTCCAGCAGGCCCTGGCGAATGGCCTCGCGGTCGCGCTGCTGGCGCAGCGGCGGGTCCAGCCGCATGCGGCTGTCGAAGTAGCCAATGTCCACATCGGTCAGGTGCAAGCTGTTGATGCTGACATCGCAGGTGACGGCCAGCCCATCGGCCTTGGCGCGACTCACCAGCGCCACACCCGCCGCGCTGCTGATGCGGCACAAATGCACGCGGGCACCGGTGGCGCGCATCAGCTCAAAAATGGTGTGCAGTGCGATGGTTTCAGCGGCAACCGACACACCGCTCAGGCCCAGACGGGTGGCCATGGCGCCACTGGCCGCCACGCCACGCCCCAGGTGCAGTTCTTGCGGGCGCAACCACACGGTGTAGCCAAAGGTGCTGGCGTATTGCAGCGCCCGCATCAGCACCTGGGTGTTGGCCAGCGGCACTTCGGCCTGGCTGAAGCCCACGCAACCCGATTCGGTCAGCTCGACCATCTCGGTGAGGGCTTCCCCCTGCAGGCCGCGCGTCAGGGCGCCCAGCGGAAACACCCGCGACTGGTGCAGTTTTTCGGCGCGAAACTTGAGCATTTCGACCAGGCCCGGCTCATCGAGCACCGGGTCGGTGTCGGGCGGACACACCAGGCTGGTCACACCGCCGGCCACAGCCGCCGCCAGCTCGCTTTCCAGCATGCCTTCGTGTTCATGGCCGGGCTCGCGCAGACGGGCCGACAAATCAATCAGTCCGGGGGCCACGATGCAGCCGCTGGCGTCCAGGATTTTGTTGGGTGTGAAATCAGCCGCCGTGTGGTGAATAGAGACGATGCGGCCCGCAGCAATGGCGAGATCACAGACTTCGTCGAAGCCTGTTGCCGGGTCAATCACACGGCCATTTTTAATCAGTATCTTCATAGTGTTTCTCCAAGGGGCGCGCAATGACAAGCCTGGCCGCCAACAGCGACCCATCCAGTACCCCGTCTTACCAAGCTGGAGCCGCAGGACTGGCTTCGCCAGACTGCAGGCGAGCGGCCCCCTCGGGGGGCAGCGCAGTACACGAAGTGACAAGCGTGGGGGCTCCATCCAGCCCAGTTCAAGCCGCAGGACCGGCTTCGCCGGACTGCAGGCGGGCGGCCCCCCAGGGGGGCAGCGAACCACACGAAGTGGGGAGCGTGGGGGCTCACATTCACGCTTCGTTCCCGGCAACAATACTCATCACGGCCATGCGCACGGCGATGCCGTAAGTGACCTGCGGCAAGATGACGCTTTGCGCGCCGTCGACCACCGCCGAATCGATTTCCACGCCACGGTTGATCGGGCCCGGGTGCATCACGATGGCGTCCGCTTTGGCCAGTTGCAGCTTGTCGTTGGTCAGGCCAAAGCTCTTGAAAAACTCCTGGCTGCTGGGCAACAGGGCTCCCGTCATGCGCTCGTTTTGCAGGCGCAGCATGATGATCACATCGGCGCCCCTGATGCCTTCTTCCAGCGTGTTGCAGACCCGCACGCCCATCTGCGCCATGTCGGCTGGCACCAGTGTTTTGGGGCCGACCACCCTGACCTCGGCGCAACCCAGCGTGGTGAGGGCGTGAATATCGGAGCGCGCCACGCGCGAATGCAGCACATCCCCGACGATGGCCACCGTGAGGTTGGCAAAGTCTTTTTTGTAGTGGCGAATGGTGTACATGTCGAGCAGCCCCTGCGTCGG
>JANNXF010000206.1:0-4485 GCA_031409395.1 Polaromonas sp. | reverse complement strand
CCGTCTCGGCTTTTATTTACGCAACTCGGGCGAGTCGCCCAGCGCCTGAACCAGTTTGGCCAGCGCGTCGTTCGAGGCGCGCACGGCGGCGAGCGAGAAATTGCTCTTGAACTCGTCAAAGCTGGCATTGCCGTTGCCGCTCACCCTCACGGTCTGCACCAGCTTGCCGTCGGGATCGGTAATCGAGCACACCAGCTCAATACTGAACTGCGTCGGGGGCCAGGTAAAGGCGCTTTGTGAAGACGAGGTCGTCGTGATCTCGGGCAGGATCACAAACGCAATATTGCCGGCTTGCAAGGCCGCCGCATCCTTGGGATTGGGCACCTTGGTCACGCTGCCGAAAGCCTCTGACAAGGCCTTGTAAAACCCGGCTTCGATGTCGCGGTAGGGAAAATACCGCACCTTGTCACCGCCACCACCCGCTGTGGTGACTTCCAGCGCGCGCTGGCTTTCTGGCAGGTAATAGCCGACTTTTTTAGGGATGGACTTGGTGCCGACCGGCGCGGTCACTGCCGCGAGATCCGGGTTCATGTTGATCGGGTGCGCGCAACCGAACAGGAAAACGCAGGCCAGCACGGCAAAAATAAACGACGTCAAACGTTTCATCATGTCTTCCCCGGGCTCAGTTGCGAACGGCTTTGACGAAATCAGGGTCGCTCACCAGCGCCGCGAGCAGTTGCTGCACCATCAGCGGATAGTTGTTGGCGGCCAGCGGAATGGCCGTGGCCCCGGCAAAGGCACTCTCCCACTTGCGTTCAATCTTTTTGACCTTGTCAAATCGCACCTGGCCGTTGGCGGTGACGACAAAACGCGCCTCGATTTGTCCTTCGTTGGTATTGAAGCCCCCCGCATCGATGTTGTTGCGGATCAGGGTTCCGGTAATCTCGGTTCCCGCCTGGGGGTTGTAGAGCTTGGCCAGCTCAAGCTCCTGGCGCAATGCGGCGGCAATGTATTCGCCAAAGGTTTTGCCCACGGGCGGTGTCATGGATGCCGCGCGCAGCTGAATCGCTTCGGCGCCCTGCATGCCAGCAGGCGCGCTGATGGCGCCTGTTTTCACCGCTGCACTGTTGCCGATTTTTTTGAGCGCTTCCACGTTATCGATGGAAGGCGTGTAATTGGGCGCGGGCGCAGCACAGCCCGCAAGAACCGCCGATACGGCCACACCAACGCACAACGCCAGGCGCCTGAACTCTTGAAACATGGAAATCCCTCTGTGAATGGTTGAAATGACGCCGCCTGTTGATGGCGGTGCTGTTACCAATCGTAACGTCTCACAGCGGTCTGCCATAACGCCGCGCCCCTGCTGTCCGGCTTCAGGCCAGCTAGCGAGGCGTCTTGGCGGGTCGCTTCCAGCCGGCCACGCTGACCTGCTTGCCGCGCGCCACGCTCAGGGCACCGGCGGGCGTGTCTTTGGTGATCGTCGAGCCACCGCCCACCGTGCCGCCCGCGCCAATCGTCACCGGGGCCACCAGCACGCAGTTGCTGCCAATGTGCACGTCGGCTTCAATCACGGTGCGGTGCTTGTTGGCGCCGTCGTAGTTGGCGGTGATGCTGCCGGCGCCGTAGTTGACGCGTTCGCCCACCGTGGCGTCGCCCAGGTAGGCCAGGTGGTTGGCTTTGGCGCCTTTGGCCAGCGTGGTGTTTTTGACCTCGACAAAATTGCCGATATGCACCTCTGCGCCCAGCACGGCACCGGGCCGCAGGCGGGCAAAGGGGCCAATCAGCGCGCCCTCGCCGACCTGCACGCCCAGCGTTTCGCCGTCAATGTGGGTGAAGGGATGAATCACGGCACCGGCGGCAATCACGGCGTTGGCAATCACGCAGTGGGCCCCCACCCGCACGTTGTCGCCCAGGCTCACCTGGCCGGTGAAGACGCAGTTGACGTCAATCTCGACATCGCGGCCACACAGCAGGGTGCCGCGCACGTCCAGCCGCGCCGGGTCGGCCAGGCGGGTGCCCTGCTCCATCAGGCGCGTGGCCAGGCGGCTCTGGTAGACCCGCTCCAGTTCGGCCAGCTGCACCGGGCTGTTGACGCCGGCCACCTGCGCGGCGTCTGCAATCTGGTGCGCCACCACGGCCACGCCGTCGGCCACCGCAAACTTCACGATGTCGGTCAGGTAGTACTCTTGTTGCGCGTTCTGGTTGTCCAGCCGGGCCAGCCAGCGGCGCAGCAGCCGGGTCGGCACAGCCATGATGCCGCTGTAGATTTCAGCAATGGCGCGCTGGGTATCGGTGGCGTCCTTGTGCTCCACAATGGCGCGGACCTGGGCCGACGGCTCGGTCCCGGCCCGGACAATGCGGCCATAGCCCGTCGGGTCGGCCAGGGTCAGCGTCAGCAAGGCCAGCCGCTGGCCGCCTGACTGCGCCAGCAGCGCCTCCAGCGTCGCCACCTCGGTCAGCGGCACGTCGCCCGACAGCACCAGCGTCATGCCGTCGTCGGCCAGCAGCGGAATCGCCTGCTGCACCGCATGGCCGGTGCCGAGCTGGGGCTCCTGGCGGGCAAATTGCAGCGCCAGTGTGGCATCCAGCGCAGCGGTATCTACCAGCATGCCGCTGCAGGCGGCCTCTACATCGGCCGCGCCGTGGCCGGTAATCACCACCACCTGGCGGGCCGATAACCGGGCGGCGCAGTCAATCACATGGCCGAGCAGGGCGCGGCCGCCCAATCGGTGCAACACTTTGGGCAGCGCGCTTTTCATCCGCGTGCCTTTGCCTGCGGCCATGATGACGACATCGATTGGAATTGCCATGAAATTTCCTGTGAATTTTGGGATGACGACAGCTGCACAAGCGGCGGGCCTGCCGCTGCGAGGCAGGGCTTTTGCCGACTTTCAACAAGGGATTATCAGGCTCCTGGCGCTGCTGGCCCTGGCGTTGCTGGCCGTCCTGGTGCAAGGCTGCAGTGCCGCCAAAATTGTTTACAACCAGGCCCCCGAGCTGGCCCACTGGTACCTGGATGGCCATTTTGACCTGACCGGGGCACAAAGCCTGCAGGTCAAAGCCGATTTGACCCAGCTTCACGCCTGGCACCGGCAAACCCAGTTGCCCGCCTATATCGAGACGCTGCAAAAACTGCAGCAGCAGTTGCCGCAAGACATAGACGCCGCAGCCGCCTGCACGGTTTTTGCAGATGCGTCCCGAAAGCTGGCGGCTGTCACAGACAGGGCCGAACCCATCGCCATGGTGCTGGTCGCTTCGCTGTCTGCCAGCCAATTGACGGTGCTGGAGCAAAAGTTTTCCAAAAACAACGCCGATGAACGCGAGGACCTGCAGGACGGCACGGCCCAGTCCCGGCGCGAAAAACGCTTCAAGAAGGCGGTCAGCCGGGCTGAAATGCTCTATGGCCGACTCGGCGACAAACAGCTGGCCGTCATCGGCCAGCGGCTTGACCAGTCGCGCTTTGAGGCCGAGCGGTCTTTCACTGAAAAAATGCGGCGCCAGAAAGACACCGTGACCACGCTCAGGACGCTGGTGGCCGCGCAAAGCCCGCCGGACAAGGTGCAAGCAGCACTGCGCGGATTGCTGGAACGCTCGCTGGCGTCTCCGCAGCCCGCCTACCGCGACTATGCGCAGGCCCTGGTACAAGACAACTGCCAGAGCTTTGCCGCCCTGCACAACAGCACCACCGCCGCACAGCGCCAGAAAGCGGTGGAAACCCTGGGCCGCTACGAGCAGGACTTCAGGGTGCTGGTGGCGCAAAAATCCTGACGCCACCCCCTCTGCGCGCCTCAGGCCTGCAGCGCGTTCCACATGTCCTGGTCACGCGCCGCCGTCCAGATGCGCGGGTGCTTGATGCCGCTGGCCTCGTCAAAGGCGCGGCTCACGTCAAACGGCAGGCAGTGTTCATAAATGAAGACATGGCCAAAAACCGGGTCCATGCTTTTGCGGGTGTGGGCCATGGCGGCTTTCAGGTCCATGCCGGCGGCGGCGGCCTCTTGGCCCGCCTGGTAGAGCATTTCAACCCAGCGCCGGGTGTAGTCGAGCGCCTTGTCGACGTTGGCGGCGCCTTTCATGGCCGGGCCCCGGCCGGGCACCAGCGCCCCGGCCTGCAGGGCGCGCAGGGCTTCCAGCGTGGCGGGCCATTCTTCAAGCTGCGCGTCGCCGGTGTACACGCCGGCCTCGTACTCCACCAGGTCGCCTGAAAACAGCACTTTTTCTTCTTCTACCCAGGCAATCGTGTCGCCCCGCGTGTGGCCCGGGCCGGGGTGCCAGATTTGCACCTTGACGCCGCCCAGGTCCAGCACCAGCTTGCCGGGCACCTCGTTTTGGGTCGGGTCACCACCGGCAATCACCAGCGTCGGCCAGGTCAGGCCGGGCACGCTGCCGGCGTTGCGAAACAGGCGCGGAAAGCGTTCCATCTCGCTTTGCATGTCTTGCGCGCCGCGCTCCACAATCAGCTCGTAGGTGCCCTGGCTGGCGATGACTTCGCACGCGCCCTCGGCCAGGTAGGCGCTGGCGCCCAGCACCCGCACCGCGTGGTAATGC
>JANNXF010000205.1:0-4821 GCA_031409395.1 Polaromonas sp. | reverse complement strand
GACCTTGAGCGCGCCGCATCGGCCAGGCCCTGCATCTGCTTTTCGGTGCGCAAACTGTCAAAGCCATCGCGAATCGCGGCGGGCGTCATTGACTGCAGCCACAGGCGCGTGACCGGGTGTTTGCTTTTGGCGTACTGCTGGATCAGCCTGAAAATCAGCTCCCCCTCGCGGCCCGCGTCGCAGGCGTTGACCAGCTGGCCCACATCCTTGCGTTTGGTCAGCTTGACGATGGCGTTCAGCCGCGTCTTGGTCTTGTCCATCGGTTTGAGGTCAAAGTAGGGCGGAATCACCGGCAGGTTGGCAAAGCTCCACTTGCCGCGCTTGACGTCAAACTCTTCCGGCGCCTGAATCTCGACCAGATGGCCAACCGCCGACGTGATGACCCAGTCGTCGCTTTCAAAGTACTCGTCGTGCTTTTCAAACTTGCCCGCCGTGGGCGTCATGGCCCGCACAATGTCTTGCGCCACCGAAGGCTTTTCTGCAATTACCAGAGTTTTCATGATTACTTCTTCAAATCTTGTGCGAACAGGGTCTGCCTGTTCCTTCATTTACTGTTCGGCCCGTGTGTCTTGTTCGTCTTGTTCCTGGCCATCCCTGTGACTCACCTGCGCCTGTGGCGCTGTCAGTCCAGCCCGCCAAAAAACAGCGGGCAAGCCTGTCAGTACACCACAAGCGGGCTGCCCGCCCTGCCGGCAGGCCCCGCCAACAGGGCCTGACGGCCTCATTACAATAACGGCTTCTCGCGCAGGCATGCGCGCACGCCCACGCGCACCTGCATGAATTAACCATACCAAAAAAACACGACGTGTCAAAAAATCAGGCCTCTGCCCCCCAGCCGCACACCGTGCCCCCTGTGCCTGCCACGTCAGCGCCCGGCGACAGCCGCCGCATCCAGACGCGCAAATCAGGCGTGCACGGCAAGGGCGTGTTTGCCCTGCAGGACCTGGCCGAAGGCGAGACGCTGATTGAGTATGTGGGCGAGGTCATCAACTGGACGGAAGCGCTGCGCCGCCACCCGCACGACCCCAAAGACCCCAACCACACCTTTTACTTTCACATCGACGAAGACCATGTGATTGACGCCAAGGTGGGCGGCAACTCGTCGCGCTGGATCAACCACAGCTGCAAGCCCAATTGCGAGGCCGACGAGGACAAGGGCCGGGTCTTCATCAAGGCGCTGCGCAACATCAAGGCCGGTGACGAGCTGTTTTATGACTACGGCCTGATCATTGACGCCAAGTACACGCCCAAGCTGCTGGCCGAATACCCCTGCTGGTGCGGCGCCAAAAGCTGCCGCGGCACGCTGCTGGCCCCGAAAGACAAAGCCGGCAAATCTGGCAAGTCTGGCGAAAAGAAAAAAGCCAAAAAGAAATCGGCCAAAAAAGCCGACAAGAAAAAGAGCAAAAAGGCCTGAGTCCGCAGCTGGCCTGTTTGCCCCACTGCCATATCGCCCTGTCTGCCCGATGCAACGCCCTGCCCTGAGCCCCCTCCGCTGGCCTGCCGAGGCCATCTGGCAGGCCGTGGTGCCCAGCCTGCCGGGCTTCACGGTCGAGGTCTTGCCCGAGATTGATTCGAGCAACACCGAGCTGATGCGCCGGTTCAAGGGCAGCCCCGGCACGCCGCCCCGGCCCGAACCCACCCTGCTGGTGGCCGAACAGCAAACCGCCGGCCGGGGCCGCCTGGGCCGCAGTTGGCAAAGCCGGCGCGGCGACAGCCTGACGTTTTCCATCGGCTTGCCGCTGCAGCCGGCCGACTGGTCAGGCCTGTCGCTGGTGGTCGGCATCAGCGTGGCCGAAAGCCTGGACCCGCACAACACCGGCATTCGCCTCAAATGGCCCAACGACCTGTGGCTGACCAGCAGCACCGGCGACCGCAAGCTGGGCGGCATTCTGGTCGAAACCGCCAGCTGGGACGGCGTGCGCTACGTGGTGATTGGCGTGGGTATCAACATCCGGAACATGGGGGATATGGCCAAGACGCCTGCCGCCGCTGGCCTTGCGCCTGCGGCCGTCGCCCCGGGCTGCCTGCAAGACCTGCACCCCGGGCTGGACGCCGCCGCCGCGCTGCTGCAGATCGCGGCGCCGCTGGTGCAGGCCGTGCAGGCGTTTGAGCAATTTGGCTTTGCGCCGTTTCAGGCCCGCTTTGCAGCGCGCGATGCGCTGGCGGGCCGCAGCGTTCAGCTCTCGGGCCCGGCCGAAGGCAGCCACGGCACCGCGCACGGCGTGGGCGAAAACGGCGCCCTGCTGGTGCATACTGCGGCTGGCATGAAAGAAATCACCAGTTCAGAAATCAGCGTGCGGCCCGTGTCTGCCGCCGCAACGCTGCCCGGCACCCACCCATGCTGAGGCTGCTGGTCTTGCTGCTGGTGCTGGCCAACGCGGGCTACTTTGCCTGGACGCAGGGCCTGCTCAAAGACTACGGCTATGCCCCGGCCACCCAGGCCGAACCGCAGCGGCTGGCCCAGCAAATCCGCCCCGAGGCCATGCGCCTGCTGACGCCCGCCGAGGCCCGCCAGCTGGACGCGACCTCGCCGCTGGCGGCCGCCACGCCCGCTCCGCCGCCCGTGGCCGAATGCCTGCAGGCCGGCCTCTTTACCGAGCCGCAGGCCAGCCTGGTGCGGGCCCGGCTTGAGAAAAGCCTGCCGGTGGGCAGCTGGACGCTGGAAAACAGCGTCGAGCCGGGCCGCTGGATTGTCTACATGGGCAAATACGCCAGCGAGGAAGCGCTGGTTAAAAAACGCG
Organism: Polaromonas sp.; assembly: GCA_031409395.1. Classification (GTDB taxonomy): domain Bacteria; phylum Pseudomonadota; class Gammaproteobacteria; order Burkholderiales; family Burkholderiaceae_C; genus Polaromonas. The sequence continues at coordinate 2,080 of JANNXF010000205.1, read as the reverse complement.
GCGAACTGCGCGGGCTGGGCATGTCATTTGAGCCGCTGGTCAACCCGGCGCTGGGCCCCGGCCTGTCGCTCGGCCATTTCAGCACCCAGGCCGATGCCGAACGCGAGCTGGCCCGGGTCGCCCAGCGCGGCGTGCGCACCGCCCGCGTGCTGCAAGAACGCCCCGAACTGCGCGGCCAGTTGCTCAGGCTGCCCGAGGTAGACGCCGCCATCAAGGCGCGGGTCGACGCCCTGAAACCCCAGCTTGAAGGCAAAACGCTGCAGCCTTGCCGCTAAGTGGCCTCTGGGCACCGTGCGAGATGCTATGATTTTAATAGCTGGCTGCGCCCGTGCTGTTTGGGCAATCACCCCTTTTTGCTCAAGCTTTCCGGTGCGGCCAGCGCAGGCCGTCCGGTCAGCGCGCTGAGCCGGTTTGGCATTGCTAAGATTGAGCTCAACGCAACAGCGCCCCTCTGGCGCTTCCCCCAACGCCCCGAAAGCCCCCATGAAAATCGAAAAAAACACCGCCGTGACCCTGCGCTTCAAGGTCTCTGACGCACAAGGCAAGAAGATTGAAGAAAGCGCCGACCCCATGGTGTACCTGCACGGTGGCTACGGCAACACCCTGCCCAAGATTGAAGAAGCCCTGGACGGCCAGGAAGCCGGCTTTCAGACCGTGTTGGCGCTGCCGCCCGAGGACGCCTTTGGCCTGCGCGACGAAGACCTGATGCGCACCATTCCGCGCAGCCAGTTTCCGGCTGGCGTCAAGGTCGGCGGCCAGCTGGAGGGCCGCGGCAGCGATGGCCGTGAGCAGGTGTTTTACGTCTCCAAAATCAAGGGCGACACCGTGCTGCTGGACGGCAACCACCCGCTGGCCGGCAAGGCCCTGCGCTTTACCCTCAAGGTGCTTGAGGTGCGCGCCGCCAGTGAAGACGAAATTGCCCACCAGCATGTGCACGGCGAGCACGGCCACCACCATTGAGCCCTGACCACCCGCCCGCGCCCGTCCCGGCGACGCGCCAGGTGTGGGTCATGCTGCTGGCGCTGACCACCGCGTTTGCGCTCAGCCAGGCTTGGCGCACGGTGGCGGCCATCATGGCGGCGCCGCTGCAGGCCGACTTCCATCTCAGCGCGCAGGCGCTCGGCCTGTTTGCTGGCGCCTTTCACTTCGCCTTTGGGGCCATGCAGTTGTTCATGGGCGTGGGCATTGACCTGCACGGCGTGCGGCGCACCGTGCTGACGGCGTTTCCGATTGCGATTGCCGGCTCGGCGCTGTCGGCGCTGGCGCCCAGCTACGGCGTGCTGGTGCTGGGCCAGGTACTGATTGGCATTGGCTGCGCGCCAGCGTTTCTGGTCTGCACGGTGTTTATTGCACGGCATTTGCCGGCCCACCGCTTTGCCGCCATTTCGGGCCTGACGCTCGGCCTGGGCGGCATCGGCATGCTGCTCACCGGCACGCCACTGGCCTGGCTGATCCAGGCCACATCGTGGCGCATGGGCTTTTGGGTGCTGGGCGGTTTGGCCGCGCTGGCCTGGGTGCTGATCTGGCTGCTGGTGCACGAACCTGCCCCGGTCACGCCCGCTGGGCAGCCCAAAGAAACGCTGTGGCAGGCGATTGGCCAGTTTGGCGCGCTGTTCATGCTGCCGCACACGCTGGGCATTGTGCTGCTGGCGGGCGTGGGCTATGCGTCTTTCATTTCGCTGCGCGGCCTGTGGCTGGGGCCCATGCTGATAGAGCGCCACGGTTTTTCACTGGTGCAAAGCGGCAACGTGGCGCTGGTGATGTCGCTGGCGTCCCTGTTTGGCCCGCCGCTGTTTGGCCGGCTCGACCCCGGCCCGCTGCACCGCCGCCGCTGGATTGTGGGCTTCACGCTGCTGCTGGCCGCGCTGTTTGCCGCCTTTGCGCTGACGCACAGCCCCGTGGTCGACGTGCTGGGCCCCATTTTGATAGGCGCGCTGTCGGGCTACCTGGTGCTGCAATACGCCGATGTGCGCACCGCCTACCCCGCCGCCATGACCGGCCGCGCCATGGCCGTGTTCACCATGGCCATGTTTCTGGGGGTGGCGGCCATGCAGTGGTTCACCGGCGTGGTGGCCTCGGC
>JANNXF010000204.1:0-12610 GCA_031409395.1 Polaromonas sp. | reverse complement strand
TCGCGGGATTTTCTTGAACTTGACGAGGCGCGCGGTTTCGATCTTGTCTTTTTTAAGCTGGCGCTCGGCATCAAGCTTTTGCCCGGCGGCCAGCCAGTCGGCAAACTCTTCGGGGGTTTCCAGCGTGATGCGGCCCAGCGTCGCGGCGCGAAACTCGTAAATCACGATTTCTGCGGCTTTTTGCAGGTTGATGCGGCCTTTGGCTAAAACCGCGCCGCGCTTGCGGCCGATTTCTTCAAGCATCTGCTCGTCGGTCACGCCGGGCGTCACCTTCACCTTGTAGCGTGCCTCCAGCGAGGCCGGGTAATGCCTGATCAGGTAGTCGAGCAGTTCCAGCGCCACCTCTTCTTCTTCAAACGCGTTGCGGCCAATCGCACCGCTGGCCGCCAGGTTGTAGCCGCTTTTGGCCACAATGATGCGCGGCCACAGCATGCCGGGCGTGTCCCACAGGTAAAAACCGTCGGCCAGCACGATGCGCTGCTCGATCTTGGTGATGCCGGCTTCGTCACCGGTCTTGGTGGCGCGCTTGCCGGTCAGGGTGTTGATCAGCGTCGACTTGCCGACGTTGGGAATGCCGCAAATCAGCACCCGCATGGGCTTGACCATGCTGCCGCGCGTGGGCGCCAGCGCATGGCAGGCGTCAATCAGGCGGCGCGCGGGCGTGGTTTCGCTGGCGTCCAGCTCAATGGCGCGGGTGTTGGGCAGGCTGTTGTAGTGGGCCAGCCACTGCACGGTGCGGCCGGGGTCGGCCAGGTCTTGCTTGTTCAACACCTTGAGGGCCGGTTTGCCCCCCGTCAGGTCGGCCAGCATGGGGTTGGCGCTCGAGCCAGGCAGGCGCGCGTCCAGCAGTTCAATGACCACATCAATTTCCTTGATGCGCTCCTGAATCGCTTTTTTGGTCAGGTTCATGTGACCGGGAAACCACTGGATGGCCATCTTTTCGGGTTCTTTCTTGACTGTTGCAGTGCCTGCGCGGGCATGTCGGCAGCACGGCTAACCCGCTATTTTCTCATTGCCGCTGCCATGGCTGGCCAGTCCCTTTACCGGCGGGCCGCCGGAATCAGCCAAAATCAGGGTTAACTGCCATTGAGAGAGACCCCATGCCCCTGCCCGACGCCCCCACCCGCAAGCCCAACAACCCCGGCACCCGCCAGGCCCACAGCAAAGCCAATAACGAGCTGCTGTTCAAGGGTATCTTGTGCCTGCTGATCGGCCTGGGCGTGCTGCTAACGCCCTACTTCATCACTTCGCCGGGCATGCAGGGCATCGTGGCGCGTTCGGCATGGGTGGGCTGGTTTGCCGTGGTGCTGGGCTGCGCCTTGGTGGGGCTGTACGCCAGGCGGTGGCTGGCTGCGCCCAAAGCCTGAGCACGGTGACGGTGACTGTGGCCGTGAGCGACCGCGACAGCGCAGACGCGATGTTTGCCGCGCTGCAGGCACGCGCCAGGGCTGCCGGCATGGCGCTGAGAGCGCCGCCGCCAGCGCCCACGACCTGCTGTGGGCGCGGCTGCCATGGCTGCGTGTGGGAAGGCTATTTCAGCGCGGTGGCATGTTGGCGCGACGACGCCTTGCACCGCTTGCAGGCCGCCAGGTCACCGGTATCTGAATCTGCATCTGCATCTGCTATTGATTAGATAGCTGCTTGCGCCCGTATTGATTGGGCGAAACGGCTATTTGGCCAGGCATTTCAAGCCTGCACGGCCTCACGGGCAGGTGTGCCCAGCCGCTCGGCCGACACATATTGCTGGCGGTAGATCTCGAAAGGCAGCGAGTCGCTTGCCTCGATTTTCTTTTGGTCTTTCACCGACTGCTCGCTCAGGCTGGCCAGGTGCGCCAACTGCTGGGCCGACAGCGGCAGCTCGCGCAGGACACGCTGCGTGGTTTCAGACCGGTCGCGCACAAAGCGGACAAAGGAATTGTCAAAGTCCTGGGCCATCACGGCCAGCACGCGGGCCGACGGCAAGGTGTCGGGGTTGGCCAGTGCCGCGCCGGCAGCGGCCAGGGCTTCGCTGTACTGCGTGCCGCCGTGGGCGGTGTCCAGCGCAGCGGCAATCGGTGCGCACTGCGCCAGCAGCTCGGCGCCCCAACCGGTCAGCAACACCTCTTGCCCGGCGCGCTGCAGCGTCAGCCCCGGTTCGCGGCCACGCTCTGCGGTGTGGTGCTGGTTGTGCTTGATCTCGGCGATTTCCTGCGGCGTGTCCGGCGGGCTGTCGGCCAGCAGGCAGTGCAGCAAGAACACATCCAGAAAACGCATGGTCTGCGCGGTGATGCCCACGGGCACAAACGGGTCCAGGTCCATCAGGCGGACCTCGATGTACTCGACGCCGCGCTCGCGCAGCGCGTGCAGCGGGCGCTCGCCGGGGAAAATCACCCGCTTGGGGCGAATCGTTCCGTAAAACTCGTTTTCAATCTGCAGCAGGGTGGTGCCCAGCTGGTTGTAGTCGCCGCCGGGGTTGCGCACGCCCACCGCTTCGTAGGCCGGGTAGGGCCGGGTCAGTGCGTCCTGCAGCGACGCCCCATAGCCTTCAAGGCTGTTGTAGCTGACCGCCAGCGCGGCCTGCGCATCGCTCTGGTAGCCCAGGCGACCCATGCGCAGCGAGGTGCCGTGGGGCATGTACATGGTGCTGGCGTTCAGCGCCTGCAGCGCATGCTGGCGGCCCGCCACAAAGGTCGAGCAGACGGCGGGCGACGCACCAAACAGCACCAGCGGCAAGAACGCATGGCGGCGGAAATTGCGGATCAGCGCAAAGTACTGCTCGCTCGTCACCTCGGGCAAGGACCAGTTGTAGTGAATGCCTGAAATGGTTTGCATGCGCCGCCCGTAGCGGTGGCTCAGGCCCATGCGGTAAACGCTTTTGGCACGACCCACATTGGAGCTGCCAAAGCGGGCAATCGGAATCGTTTCGTCCGTCGGCAGGCCGCAGGGCATGCTGAACACCCAGAGCATTTCGTCACCCGCTTCCTGCATGGCGCGGTAGGTGAACTGGTGCAGCTCGGTCAGCTCTTGCAGCGCCGCCTCGGCATGGCGGTGCGCGCCAGTGACCAGCTCGACCTGCGACTCGCTGAAATCGGTGGTGATGCCCGGGTGCGTCAGGGCCGAGCCCAGGGCTGCCGGGTGCGGGGTCAGCGCCAGGCCGCCGCCCGGATTGGCCCGCAGGCTTTCTTTTTCGATACCGCGGCGCATGCCTTTGAGCCGGTCTGGCGTGAGCGCGTTCAGGCGATCCTGTATCAGCGCGCCAACCGGCGCCTGCAACTTGGTCATGAGATGGGTTTCCTGAATTCCTGAGGTGGCGTGAAAGGTAGCACAGGCTGGTGAACTGTGCAGATGAGGCGGGTTGGCGCTGACTGCAAGGTGCGGGCACCGCGCTGTGCCGGTCCGGGTGAGTCGGTATAAATTCACGTTTTGCGGGCCGAATCAGGACGGCACAGCACTTTTGGCAGCACTTAAGCAAAAACTCGCTTGACTTGCCTGGCGCGCTCAACGATTATCTAGTGCATTTTGTCACATGCAACGCTTGCTTGCCGAGACCCAAAACAGGTCTGGCCGGGCAGGTTTTCAGAGCATCGCAACACACCAGTCTGTATAAAAATGAAAAAATTGATGCGCTCCCTGTTCGGCGGTTCACAACCGTCGCCGCCCGCCACCCTTCCGCCCGGTAACGGCCGCGATTACCCCGCCACCATCGAAGATGGCTCTGACAACGCCATGCGGCGTCAGCTGGTCCAGGTGCTGCTGCGCGACGTGCTGCGCCGCCATGGCATTCCGGCGCAATGGATAGAGCTGCAGATGCTGGTGGTGTCCAGCAGCAGCCGCGGCGCCGGCATGTATGTCCGGCTGGTCATCAAGCAGTGGGACGCGCGCCTGATGAACTACACCCAGGCTTTTCAGAACGCCCTGTTTGCCGATATTTCACGTTTTGAGCCGCGCGCTTTTGAGTGGCTGCACGGCATTTCGTGGCAGCTCGAAATGAGCGACAGCTGCCCCTACACCGAACTGCCCGACAAGGCCTTCTGGGCAGAACCGGCCAAAACCAGCGCGCCGGTGGTGGCTCTGGTACCCGCTGCGCAGGCAGCCCCAGCGGCCTGGGCAACGCCGGCCAAGGCTGCTGTGCCGTCAAGCACACCCGAAAGCGACGCACGCGACGACCTGGAACGGCTGTTCAACATCCGCGACCAGGAAATTGGCCGCGCCAGCCATGCGCCGGTCGGCTACGAGAAAACACAGGCCTCGCCGCTGTCGTAAACCCGGCCTGGCTGCCCAGCGAATGGGCCCTGCGCAATGGCCTGTCAGGCCAGCACGCGCAGCAGCCAGTCCTGCAAATCCTCAATTTCCTGCGGGCACACCGAGTGCTCCATGTCGTACTCGTGCCATTCGACCGGGTAGCCCATGGCCGTCAGCGCGTCGCGCGTGGCGGTGGCACGCGGCAGGGCCACCACGCCGTCGCGCGAACCATGGGCCAGAAAAATCGGCGTGTCCTGGTTCGCCGCGCTGCGTTCTGCCGCCGTCTTGTCTGCCAGCGGCAAATAACCCGACATGCCCACGATGCCGGCCAGGCGTTCGCTGTGCCGCAACCCGATCATGAGCGCCATGGCGCAGCCCTGGGAAAAGCCCGCCAGCACGATGCGGTGGGCCGGCATGCCGCGTGATTTTTCATGGGCAATCAGCGCCTCAATGGCGGCCTGGGAATGGCGCAGACCGGCTTCGTCCTGGCGGCTCACCAGGTCAGCGCCCAAAATGTCATACCAGGCAGGCATCACATAGCCCCCATTGATGGTCACCGGAATCATCGGGGCGCTGGGGAACAGAAAGCGCACCGGGCCCAGGCTGGACAAATCAAGCTGTTTGGCAATCGGCACAAAGTCTCGCCCATCGGCCCCCAGGCCGTGCATGATGAGGATGGTGGCGACAGGGTTCTCGCCCGTGTGGGCTTCAATCACTTCAAGAGACATGCGGGGTTCCGGCTACAGGGGTTGAACAAGGCGTTTGCGCGAACCCGTATTAAACACGCTAAATACCAGGGGGCTGACGCCGGCTAGCGGTTCAGCCAGGTGATGCTGAGCTGCAGCACCGTGGCAAACGCCACCCACAGCAGATAGGGCAGGTTCACATACGCCACCCAGCGCACGCGGGGCCAGATTGCCGCCATGGCCCACAGCAGCGTCCCCAGCACCAGCAAAATATCCAGGCTGGCCAGCAGGTTGTTCTTCAGGCCAAACTGGATGGGCGTGTAGGCCAGGTTGAACAGCAGGTTCAGGACAAACGGGAAAAGCACCGCAAAAGGCAGCCGCCTGCGCAGGTACTGCAGCAGCACATAGCCAAAGCTGACGATGATGATGAGGTACAGCACCGTCCAGACCGGCCCGAACACCGCCGCCGGTGGGGCAAAAGAAGGCTTGATGAGTTGCGCGTACCACGCGGCGCTGCTTGTGCTGTCCATGAAAATCTCCGGTGTGTCGGTGTCTGAAAAATGCAGTGTGCGGCTGAACGGCGGTGTTGAATCAAAGCCCGCCCGGCACGCGCACAGCGAATCCCCGGTTTTTAACACGGCCACCCGTCGGGCCGGTAGCCGCCGCGCTGATGCCAAGGTAGGACGCCGCCGAAACCCACAGACATGGGCGCATCCAAAAGCCGTGCAAATGCGTATATTCGGGGTGAGAGGCAAGCCCCCCGGCGGCCGCCTTGTTACCCCACCCTTACACCGACTCCAGGAGGCGCCTTCATGACAACCACCCCGCACGCCTTGAATGGCCCGCTGGCACGCTGGCTGGCGGCCAGGCTGATGGGCACGCTGGCGGCCCTGGCCCTGCTGGCACCGCTTGTGTCTGCCCAGGCTGCGCCGCTGTCTGGCGCTGATGAGAAAGCCGTGCGGACCGTGATTGAGGGCCAACTCGCCGCGCTGGCCAAAGACGATGCCAGCAAGGCGTTTTCTTTCGCCGCCCCCAATGTGCGCGAAGCCGTGGGCAGCCCGGCGCGCTTCATGGCCATGGTGCGCAACGACTACCCGGTGGTCTACCGCCCGGCCTCGGTGGCTTTTCTCAAACCCGAGAGCAAGGGCGAGCAGGTGATTCAGCGGGTGCAAATGACCGATGCCAGCGGCGATGCCTGGCTGGCGGTGTACAGCCTGCAGCGGCAGAAAAACAAGTCGTGGCGCATCACGGGCTGTGCCGTGGTGGAAAACAAGGGCCGCATGGCGTGATTTCCCGCCCTGTCAGTCGCTATTATTTTGATAGCTACTGGCGCCCGTACTGATTGGGCAATCAGCCTATTTCATCAACAAGCAGCGGCTCAATAGCTGCCAATGAAGTCTTTTTTACCCACTTCCACGCCGTTGTGCCGCAAGATGGCGTACGCCGTGGTGGTGTGAAAAAAGAAGTGCGGCAGGCCATAGTTCAGCAGGTAGGACTGGCCGGTAAAACGCTTTTCTTTGGGCGTGCCGGCCTGGGTGATGATCTCGCGTGTGGCGGCGGCATCAAACTTCGCCACGTCAAGCCCGTTGATAAAGGCCAGCACCGTGGCAATGCGTGCCTGCAGTTCGGCAAAGGTCTGCTCGGTGTCTTCCACCTTGGGCACCTCAACCCCCGCCAACCGGGCCGACACGCTTTTGGCAAAGTCAGTGGCCACCTGCACCTGGCGCAGCAGCGGGAACATGTCAGGAAACAGCCGCGCCTGCAGCAAGGCGTTGGGATCGATTTTTTTGGCGATGGCATGGGCTTCGGCCTTGGCCAGCACAGCGTGCAGCCCGCCCAGCAGTTGCTGGAACACAGGAATCGAGGCGGCATGCATGGACAGGGCGGGTGAGGTGGAACTGGTGGTCATGGCGGCTTTCGGTTGGGGGGGGAATCGGGGGTGGGCGGCACGGCTGGGCGGTGAGGGTGCAAGACCGTGCGCGAAGACCCGCATTCTCGCCCGGTTTTCGCACCAGCGCAGGGCCAGCGGCTGTCCTACAATTTTGATGGGCCCTGTTGACGGATCTGCGGCTTCGCCGCTTCAGCGCCCTTTTGCCGCCCACGCCGTGTCCCGCTATTGTTCAAAGGCCTTCCATGAACGCACCCTTGTCCGCCCCCGCCCTTCACGCCGTCCAGGCCAGTGAGTTGGCCGCCCTGCCGCTGATTGAAAAATGGGTGTCATTTGCCTCGGTCTCAAGAGACAGCAATTTGCCCCTCATTGAATGGACCCGCGAGCTGCTGGCCGCGCAGGGCATTGACTGCCGGCTCACCTACGACGACAGCGGCAAAAAAGCCAATCTGTGGGCCACCCTGCCAGCCGAAAACGGTGAAAGCAAAATCGGCGGCCTGGTGCTGTCGGGCCACACCGATGTGGTGCCGGTCGACGGCCAGCCCTGGGAAACCGACCCCTTCAAGGCCCAGGTGAACGGCGACAAGCTGTATGGGCGCGGCGTCACCGACATGAAAAGCTATGGCGCCACCGCGCTGATGATGGTGCCCGAACTCCTCAGGCGCAAGCTCAAGCGCCCGCTGCACCTGGCTTTGAGCTACGACGAAGAAGTGGGCTGCCTGGGCGTACACCGGCTGATTGCCGACATGCAGCAGGCGGGCTTCAAACCCGCGGGCTGCATTGTGGGCGAGCCCACCGGCATGCAGGTGGTGATTGCGCACAAGGGCAAGCATTCGTACACCACCGCCGTGCGCGGGCACGAAGCGCATTCGTCACTGACCCCGCTGGGCGTGAACGCCGTTGAGATTGCCTGCGAATTTGTCAGCCACCTCAAGGGCATGCACCGCCGCCTGGCCGCGCACGGGCCTTTTGATGCAATTTACGACGTGCCCCACACCACCCTACATACCGGGGTGATTGCGGGCGGCACGGCGCTCAATATTATTCCGCGCGACTGCGAAGTCACCTGGGAGATTCGCCACCACCACCTGAACAGCCCCGAGGCGCTGTTCAATGAAGCCAAAGCCTTTGCCGACAGCCTGGTGCCGGCCATGCAGGCGGTGGCCGAAGGCACCGGCATTAGCCACACGCTGGGTTCGGTGCTGCCGGGGTTTGCCACAGAGGCCAGCAGCGAGATTGCCCAGCTGTGCTTTGCCTGTGCCGGACTGGACGCCCACACGGGCGCTGGCAAGGTCTCGTTTGGCACCGAGGCATCGCTGTTTCACCAGGCCGGTGTGCCCACCATCGTCTGCGGCCCCGGCCACATTGCACAGGCGCACCAACCCAACGAATGGGTCTCGCTGGCGCAGCTGGCCTGGTGCGAGCGCTTCATGCGCCGGCTGGCCGATACGCTTTGTGTGAACTGAGCTGCGGCGCTGACACACGGGGTGACTACACTCGGGGGCTCATTCAACGACGTCAACGACACAAAGCAGAGATGGAAATTTTTACGCTGGCGGCACTGCTCATTCTGGGCAGCTACATCATCCGGGCATCGGTGCAGGGCAGGCGCATCGCCCTGCTGGGCAGCTACCTCGGAAAATACCAGCTTGAAAAGCTGATGGAACAGCTCAACGAGGGCTACACCCGGGCGCTGGGTGAAAGCAGCGCCGAACGCCAGACGCAGGTGTTGAACCAGCTTGGCGACACCGAATTGAAACTCAGCCAGCAGGTCAGCAACCTGGCCGCCGCGTTCTCAAGAGTGGACGAAGCCGATGCGCGCGTCAGCCGCCTGCCCGTCTTTATTCCTTTTGCCGACCGGCTTTTCCCCAACACCACCTTTGACTTGCGCAAGGCGCTGGCCATTCATGCACAAGGCCTTGAAAACGCCGCGCAAAACCGCCTGAACCAGTCGCCCAAGGGCAAAGCCTTTACCTTCTCGGCCGAGGTGTTTTTGTTCCAGCACACCTGCCACTGGTTTTGCAAGTCAAAGTCTGTGGCCTCCGGGCGCATGCTGGTCAGGCACAAAACGCCGTATGCCTTGCTGCTCGAGTCGGTGGCGCCAGAAACCGCCAGGGCCTACCTCAAGCTGGTCGCGCCCCACTAGGGCCTTGAATTCACCGCCATGAACCACCCCGACCAAACCGATCAGCGGCTGACCGACCTGGAGATCAAGGCCAGCTTTGGCGAAGACCTGCTGGACCAGCTCAACCAGGTGATTGTTCGCCAGCAGCAGCAAATTGACCAACTGGTGCGCGAGCTGGGCCAGCTGCGCCAGCAACTGTCAGACGCCGGGTCGGGCGCACTGCGCCGGGCCGGCGACGACCTGCCGCCGCATTACTGAAGACCCCCTATCTTCAGAAAACACCCGGTGTTTCGCGCTGGTCAGTGCGCCTGCCGCATCCGTACCAGCCGCGCAGCTTCTTCGGCCCGCGCATCGTTGATTTCACCCATCACACCGGCCATGTCCACCGACCCGGTCTTGTGCGCAAAACGGCCGGTCAGCACGGTGTCGGGGTAGAGCACGCCGCGCTGGTACAGGTCCCAGATTTCAGGGCCGTAATCGGTGTGCAGCAGCTCAGGCGCAAAGCGGCCAAAAAATCCACGCAGATTGGCCACATCGCGCAGCAGCATGCGCTTGGCGTGGTTGTTGCCGGCGGCGTCAATGGCCTGCGGCAAATCAATGATGACCGGGCCCGCCACGCCGTCTCTGGCGGCCAGCAAAATATTGAACTCTGACAAGTCGCCGTGCACCACACCCGCGCACAGCATGCGCACCACTTCGGTCAGCAGCGTTGCGTGGTGGATGCGTGCGTCTTCTGCACTGAACTCGACATCGTTCAGGCGCGGGGCGGCGTCGCCGTGCTCGTCGGTGACCAGTTCCATCAGCAACACGCCGTCGCAAAAGTTGTGCGGCCGGGGCACACGCACCCCGGCGGCGGCCAGGCGGTACAGCGCGTCAACTTCAGCGCTTTGCCAGGCGGCCTCGCTGGCCTGCCGGCCAAAGCGTGTGCCCTTGGCCATGGCGCGGGCCTGGCGCGTGTTTTTGACCTTGCGGTTTTCGGTGTAGTCCACCGCCTGCCTGAAACTGCGTTCGGTGGCGTCCTTGTAGACCTTGGCACACAGGGTTTCGCCGCCGCAGCGCACCACGTACACCATGGCTTCCTTGCCGCTCATGAGCTGGCGCACCACCGTGTCTATCAGGCCTTCTTCGATCAGGGGTTGCAGTCGCTTGGGTGGTTTCATGGACGCCATTGTGCGCTGCGCAAAGCCCGGTGCGACCAGCCCCGCGTGTCAAACCGGCCGGCGCATATGAAACAGCTGCCCGGGGCCGACAGAAAAGTAGTCCGCCGGGCCACCGCCGCGCAAGACATGCCCGGCCGCAGCGGTGTTGTAGATGCCGCCTTCCAGCAGCGCCTGGGCAATGTGCACCGCCACCACCTCGCCCAGCACCAGCCAGGTCGGCACCTTGTCGCCGGCAGCGCTTTCGAGCTGCAGCACCTGGGTGCAGCGGCACTCGAACGACACCGGGCTTTCAGCCACGCGCGGCACGGCAACCACACGGGAATCGGCCTGCGTCAGCCCGGCCAGAGAAAATTCATTGACCTCGGGCGGCACCGTCGCGCAGGTCTGGTTCATGGCCTCGGCCAGCGGGCGCGTGACGAGGTTCCAGACGAACTCCCGGGTTTCCTCAATATTGCGCACCGTGTCTTTGTAGCCAATGCTGGCAAAACCCACAATCGGCGGCGTGTAGTTGAACGCGTTGAAAAAGCTGTAAGGGGCCAGGTTGACCGCCCCTGCCCTGCCGCGCGATGAAATCCAGCCAATCGGCCTGGGGCCCACAATCGCATTGAACGGATCGTGCGGCAGCCGGTGGCCGTGGCGGGGTTCGTAAAAGTGAATGGCATCGGTCACGTTGGGCTCCAGATCAAACAGGGGCTGACGCTAACCGAAAACCCGTTTTGGGGGGTGTCAGGCCGACAAAGCACAGACCGTCTGGCGGGGATTGGCTTGGAAAGACGGCTTGGCCTGCTGCGCCAGCGCACCCTCCAGCCATTGACCGACGAGCGCCGGGTCGTTGATGGTTTTCAGTGACTGGTAGGCGGCCTCTGCCTCGGGGAAACGGCGGCGCAGAAAATTCAGCCACTGCTTGAGCCGGCCGGCGCGTGAGCGGCTGTCGAGCCGGGTGCAGACGATGTGCCAGAAGTCGGCGATCAGCGGCAGCAAGGTGGGCCAGGCGACCGGGGCGAAGGCTTGCCCGGTCATGTCGGCCCGGATGGCCAGCCCCAGGCCGGGGTCAACCACCGCGCCGCGCCCAATCATCAGCATGTCGCAGCCAGAGGCTTCGCGGCAGCGGCGTGCGTCGTCTACGGTCCAGATCTCGCCGTTGGCGACGACCGGAATCTGCACGGCCGCGCGAATGTCTGCAATGCGTTCCCAGTAGGCGGGTGGCCGGTAGGCCTGGGCTTTGGTGCGGGCGTGTACCACCAGTTCGCTGGCGCCGCCATTGGCAATCGCCAGCGCGCAGTCAACAGCCAATGAATCGTCGCTGTAGCCCAGCCGCATCTTGGCCGAGACCGGCAGGTGCGCGGGCACGGCACGGCGCACGGCGCTGACAATGGCATAAATGGTTTCCGGCTCTTTCAGCAGCGACGCGCCGCCGCCGTGGCGGTTGACGACGTTGGCCGGACAGCCGAAGTTCAGGTCTATGCCCTCTGGCCCCAGACTGGCCAGCCGCGCCGCGTTGTCGGCCAGACACACCGGGTCAGACCCCAGCAGTTGCGCCCGCACCGGCACCCCGGCAAACGTGCGGCCACCGTTCAGCAGCTCGGGCACGATGCGGGTAAAGACGCGTTCGGGCAGCAGCTGGTCGGTGATGCGGATGAACTCGGACACGCAGCGGTCAACGCCGCCCACGCGGGTCAAAATATCGCGCAGTACAAAGTCGAGCAAGCCCTCCATCGGGGCAAGAAGAATCATTTTTTTACGCTGCACCCAAGCGCCACAGTGAGGTCACTTCAGCGGCGCGCGCAGTATGCAGCGGGTCGGTCGTTTCCAGCACTTTCGGGTGTTCGGGCTTCACGTCCATGCGGCCCAGCACCTTCAGGCCACCCGCCGTTATGGCGGCCAGCAACTCGGCCCGGGTGCGCAGGCCCAGGTGCTCGGCAAAATCTGACAGGATCAGCCAGCCCTCGCCGCCCGGGGCCAGGTGGCCGGCCAGGCCCTTGATGAAGCCCAGCAGCATGCGGCTGCCTTCGTCGTACACGGCGCCTTCGAGCGGCGAGCCGGGGCGCGCAGGCAACCACGGCGGGTTACAGACAATGACCGAGGCCAGGCCTTCAGGAAACAAATCGGCCTGCATCACCTTGACGGGGTTGGGCAGGTGCAGGCGCTGCAGGTTTTCCTTGGCGCAGGCCAGCGCACGCGGGTCCTGGTCGGTGGCCACCACCTGGTCCACATCGCGCAGGGCCAGCACGGCGGCCAGCACGCCGGTGCCGGTGCCGATGTCAAACGCCACAAATTTGGAGGGCCGTTTCACCGGCAGCGGGGCTGTGGCCACCAGGTCAACATACTCGCCGCGTACCGGTGAAAACACGCCGTAGTGCGGGTGGATGCGATTGTTGGGGGCCTTGCCGAGCGCGGGAATTTCAACCCCTTTTTTGCGCCACTCATGCGCGCTGACAACGCCCAGCAATTCGCGCAGCGAGGCCACGCTGGCCCCTGCTGAGGCCTCTGCCACACCCCAAGCTTCAATACAGGCCTGTCTGGCGTCCGG
>JANNXF010000203.1:0-1667 GCA_031409395.1 Polaromonas sp. | reverse complement strand
GGTCGCCCACTGCGTGTGGCTCCCTGCCCCCCGAGGGGGCCGCTGCGCCTGCGGTCTGGCGGAGCCAGTCCCGCGGCCCATGCTGGTGAATGGTGAGGGAAACGCACGCGCTTTCTTGCCTGTATTGCCCATTCGCTCATTCCCACCTTTGGGGCAAGGGTGGGATGGGATGGGATGGGGGCTGGCGGTGATGGCTGGGCAGCTGCTGCCTGCTTTGGCAGGTTCAGCCGCCATGCTCCAGCGTAAAGCCGGCATTGCGGTCTTGCCCGAGCAGCGCCACCATTTGCGGCAGGGCGGCCTGCAACTCGGCCTTCAGGGTGTGCGGCGGGTTGATGACAAACATGCCGCTGGCGGGCAGGCCGGGGCGCACCACCTCGCCGGCGGTGTCGGTCAGCAGCTTGCTTGATTTCACCGTCAGGGTCGCGTTCAGCCAGCTTCTGCCGGCCTTGACGGCCAGCGTTTTGAGCTTGCGCGGCAAATCGTGGGCTTCGGGACGGGGAATGATCGGGTACCAGACGACATAGGTGCCGGTGGCAAAGCGTTTCACGGCGTCGGCCATGCAGGCGGCCACGCGGGCGTAGTCGGTCTTGATTTCGTAGCTGGGGTCACACAGCACCATGGCGCGACGGGCGGGGGGCGGCAAAAAGGTTTTCAGGGCTTCAAAGCCGTCCTCGCGGGCCACCGTGACCTGCCGGCCCACGCCCAGCTGCCCAATGTTGCCGGAAAGCGACTTGAAATCGGTGGGGTGCAGTTCAAACAGCTTGAGCTTGTCGCGGCCACTGAGAAACTGCTGCTCGATAAAAGGCGAACCCGGGTAGATCTTCAGGTGGGCTACATCGCCGCTCTGGGCAAACTGCGGGTTCAGGCCGCGCAGCAATTCCAGGTAATCCTGCAGGGCAGGGGCCCAAGTGCCGGTGGCGGGCGCCGCTGTGGCCGGTTTGCCCACCGCACCCGCTACTGTTTTAGGAGCTGCTGGCGCCCGTTTTGATTGGGCTGGAGGGCCTTTTGGCTCTGAGAAGAGTTTGAAAACACCTTCCTGGGCTTCGCCGCTGGTTTCGGTGTAGTCGCCATCCAGCCGGTACAGGCCGGCACCCGCATGGGTGTCGATCACGGTCAGCGCCGTGTCTTTTTGGGTCAAATACTTGCACAACGCGATCAGCGTGGTGTGCTTGAGCACGTCGGCGTGGTTGCCGGCATGGAAGGCGTGGCGGTAGGAAAACATGGGTCAATGGTACCTGTTCGCCACCTTCTTGAGAGGGGTTGCAGCTCTAGTCGACGCCGGAAATTGACGCAAGCCCTTGATTTTTCATATAATCGAGGGCTTCGCAGCGCACAAGTGGTTCCGCGGCGAAGTCATTTTCAGCATGGTCTTGCGACGGTGCGGTCAGTGAATCCTACCTAAGAGGTTCTCATCAGAAGAACGCCGACCGTAGAAAAGAACCCACCAAACCCTTCTTAATAAACGAGAAAACTCATGAAAACCTTCAGCGCCAAACCCGCTGACGTGACGCACGAGTGGTTTGTGATTGACGCGACCGACAAGGTCCTCGGACGAGTAGCCAGCGAAGTTGCTCTCCGTTTACGCGGCAAACACAAGGCCATTTACACGCCTCACGTCGATACCGGTGACTTCATCGTCATCATCAACGCTGCGCAATTGCGCGTCA
>JANNXF010000202.1:0-3788 GCA_031409395.1 Polaromonas sp. | reverse complement strand
CCGTGCTCGATGACGTCCATATTGACCATCAGGCTTTGCACCGCCCCCAGCGTGGCGGCCCGTGCCGCCTGCGCTACGTCGGTGGTGGCCCGGCCTTCCTGGTTTCGCTGGTGAAATTGCGCGGTCCATTCCGCAAGTTGCTCGCGGTGCAGGCCATCCAGAATTGGCCGGGCGGCGGTCGCCAGTTCGGCATCGGTTAATTTTTCAGGATTGCCCTGAATGCCTTCTGCAGCAAGGTGGGCGTAGCTGTTGACCGAGCGGTAAAGTGCGCCAATTTGGTCAACTGACGCCAGCACCAGCGGTATATTGCTGCCCGCCAGCAGACCCCGCAAGGCGGCATCGACCTGGCGCACAAATTTTCTTTGCCGAAGTTTGATGTCATCGGAGCCGCCCAGACGATCGCCCTCCGAACGGTCCAGCGCCCCCATCTGTCCGACAGCGGCAGCCGCATCGATTGGCAAGTCAGAGACCTTCACCGTGTTGGCGGGCAAGTCTGCCGACACCTCGATCAGGCGTGCGCCGCCTTCTGCCAGCGCCAGCACATAGCAGGCATTGCCAAAAGTGGTCGCGCGCAACAGCGGTTTAAGGTGAAAGCGGTCAGACACTTCAACCATCGGTACCAGTACGTTGGGCACACGGAAAGTTTGCAGGTTGTCAGGCGTGGCGTAAATGACCAGGCCATGCGCCTGAAAGCGCCAGAATTCGTCGTCTTCTATCAGTGCGTCCAATGCTTCCGTCAGGGGCCAGAGCTGGCGTTTGTCTGCGCCCTTGGCCTCCAACTGGGCAAGCGCTTCCTTGCTGAGGTTTTTCAGCGCAATCCGGTCGCCGCGCGTTTCCGTGGAGACAGGGGTGGTGGGCAGGAATATCGACACACTAATGGGGTGTCGCTTCCTGGCAAGCGCAACCAGATCAACGTCGCTGGGAATATCAAGATAAAGCATGGGATGTCTCCAGTAATAAAGAATCAGGATGGGTGAAAAGCTGCCGTGATAAAGCTGTTCGCTGACGCAACTAATAAGTTGACGCCTTCAGCTGCGGCAAACCGTTAGCTTTCAAAGCGTGTTACAGATCATAACGACTGAAATGAGAGGCTCAAAAAGAGGCTTGCTTTTCCTGCGGTGCCGAGCGGCTCATGCCCAGACGCTCCAGCAGTTTCACGTCAGCGTCGGTGTCGGGGTTGCCGGTGGTCAGCAGCTTGTCGCCGTAAAAAATCGAGTTGGCACCGGCCAGAAAGCACAGGGCCTGAATGCCGTCACCCATTTGCTGGCGGCCGGCTGACAGGCGCACTCTGGCCGTCGGCATGGTGATGCGGGCCACGGCAATGGTGCGGACAAATTCAAACGGGTCCAGGTCGGCCTGATTCGCCAGCGGCGTGCCTTCAACCTTCACCAGGTTGTTGATGGGCACCGACTCGGGGTAGGGCGAGAGGTTGGCCAGTTCGGCCACCAGGCCAGCGCGCTGGCGGCGGGTTTCACCCATGCCCACAATGCCGCCGCAGCAAACCTTGACACCGGCGCTACGCACGCGGGCCAGCGTGTCGAGCCGGTCCTGGTAGTCGCGCGTGGTGATGATGTCGCCGTAAAAATCGGGCGCGCTGTCGAGGTTGTGGTTGTAGTAGTCGAGGCCGGCGCTTTGCAGGGTTTGGGCGTGGCCGTCTTCCAGCATGCCCAGCGTGGCGCAGGTCTCCAGGCCCAGCGCCTTCACCGTGCGCACCAGCTCGGCGACTTTCTCAATGTCGCGGTCTTTCGGCTAGCGCCAGGCCGCGCCCATACAAAAACGGGTGGCGCCGGCGGCCTGGGCGCGCTGCGCAGCGGCCAACACTTCGGCGGGCTCCATCAGTTTGCTGGCTTCCACGCCGGTGTCATAGCGGGCGGCCTGCGGGCAGTAGCCGCAGTCTTCGGCGCAGCCGCCGGTTTTCACCGACAGCAGCGTGGCAAATTCAATGTGCACGGGGTTGAAGTGGTCACGGTGAACGGTTTGCGCGCGGTGCATCAGTTCGGGAAAAGGCAGGTTGAAGAGTTCTTCAATCGCCTCCACGCTCCAGCGTGCGGCAGTGGCTGGTGCCACCGGTCGGGCTTTGGACCGGTGCAGGGTGATGGGTTGCTCTGCGGTGGTGACTGGCGCGTGAAGGGTTTTTTGCATGGTGGGTATCTCTTCGTTCAAATTTGGATGCGAGTCTAGCTGAAGCCCCCGTCAGCGCGGTGTCAGCGCGAGGCCTTCGTGAAAGTGGCCAAATGACTGAGGGCCCCAATCAGCTGGTCAATATCGGCATCGGTATGAGCGGCCGACAGCGCAATGCGCAGGCGGGCCGTTCCGTCGGGCACGGTGGGGGGGCGAATCGCCGGCACCCACAGGCCGCGTGCGCGCAGGCCGTCCATCACGGCCAGGGCCTGGTCGTTGGGGCCAATCACCAGGGCCTGAATGGCGGTGCCGGAGTGGCCGAGACGCCACGGGCTGTCTTGCAGACCGAGCACCAGGCCTTGGCGCAAACGCGCAATCAGGCGCTGCAGGTGTTCACGCCGCCACTCGTCCTGCTCAATCAGCTGCAGGCTGGTTTGCAGGGCGGTGGCCAGCAAGGCCGGCGCGGCAGTGGCAAAAATATAGCTGCGGGTTTTCTGCAGCAGCCATTCCACCAGCGCGTCACTGCCCGCCACAAAGGCCCCGGCCACGCCCGCGGCCTTGCCCAGCGTGGCCATGTAAAGCACGCGTGGTGAGGCGTTTTCACCCGACAGGCCAAAGTGCGCCAGACAACCGCGCCCCTGCGGGCCCAGCACGCCAAAGCCGTGCGCGTCGTCGAGCAGCAGCAGGGCGTCGTGGCGTTCGCACAGCGCCAGCAGCGCAGGCACATCGGCCACATCGCCGTCCATGCTGAACACGGCGTCGCTGAGGATAAGTTTGCGCCGCGCCGGGCTGTTGGCCAGTTCCTGCTCCAGCGCCGCCAGATCGGCATGGGCGTAGCGGTGAATCTGCGCGCCTGAAAGCCGCGCCCCGTCGATCAGGCAGGCGTGGTTCAGTGCGTCTGAAAAAATGGCATCGCCCTTGCCCACCAGCGCGGGCACGATGCCGATGTTGGTGGCGTAGCCGGCGTAGAAGTACAGGGCGCGGGGCAGGCCGACAAAGCGGGCCAGCGACACTTCCAGGGCCGCGTTGGCGGCGCTGTGGCCGCTTACCAAGGGCGACGCGCCAGCGCCCACGCCAAAAGCCTGTGCCCCTTCGCAGGCCGCTTGCACCAGCGCCGGGTGGCTGGCCAGGCCCAGGTAGTCGTTGCTGCAAAACGCCAGCAGGCGCTGGCCGTCCACCTGCAAATAAGCGCCCCCTGCAGGCATCACCACACGGCGCTGGCGGCGCAGGTGGGCGCTGTCCAGTTCGGCCATGCGGGCCGGGAATTCATCAAGCCAGGAAGCGGTCATGGGGTTATTGCCATCCGGATGGAAATTGAAAGACCACGGCACGCGGGTCGGGTGTGCTCTGGTGCGCCACGGTGGCCAATAGTGGCGCGCCCAGCTGACGCTGCAGAAAGGCGATGTTGTCGCCCTGCGCCAGCATGTTGGGGTCTACATGGTTGGCGACCCAGCCTGCCAGTGTGAGGCCGCGAGCGCGAATCGCCGCGGCGGTGAGCAGCGCATGGTTCAGGCAGCTGAGGCGCAGGCCGACCACCAGTACCATCGGCAAGCCAAGGGCCTGCGCCAGATCGGCGCCGGTGGTGGTGTCCGACAGCGGCACCATGAAGCCGCCCGCGCCTTCCACTACAACAGCATCGGCCAGTGTCAGCAATTGGCGGTGGCAGG
>JANNXF010000201.1:0-2217 GCA_031409395.1 Polaromonas sp. | reverse complement strand
GACTGGATAGAGCACGAACAGCTGCGCCCGCGCTACGCCGACCCGCGCATTCACGCGGCCATGGTGTGTGCCAGCATTGGTTGCCCGGCGCTGCGGCCCGAGGCCTACACCGCCAGCCGGCTGGACGCCCAGCTGGACGACGGCCTGGGCCGCTTCATGGCCGACCGCAGCCGCAACCGTTTTGCCGACGGACAACTGCAGGTCAGCGCCATTTTCAAATGGTTTAAACAGGACTTTGAACAGGGAACGGCCGGCAGCGGGGGGTTCAGGCAGGAGGGTGACGTATTTGCCAGATACGCTGACCTGCTGGCCGATGCCCCGGCTGACCGCGAAAAAATAAGGATGAAAAATGTGCGGGTCATCTACCTTGATTACGACTGGTCACTCAACGACATGGGGCGTTAGCCGGGTGGGTCAGCGTTGCCCTGCTGCCTTGCTGGCGGCGCTTGCCATGGCGTTTTTGGCGGGCGCTGTGCAGGCCCAGCCCGCTGCGCTGGCGCTGTTTTCATCGGCCGCCCCTGGCGAGCCACCGTCGCCCTGGCGCGTCGCGGGTCTGCCCAAGCAGCGCAAGCCGTTCACCCGTTTTGACATCATGCCGCTTGATGGCCGCCAGGTGCTGCGCGTGCAGGCCGACGGCTCTTACGGCAACCTGGTTCATGAGCTGCCCCACACCGTGCCCGCCCCGGGAAGCCGGCTGCGCTGGCGCTGGCGTCTTGACCAGCCGCTGCTGGACGCCGACCTGCGCCTGCGCAGCGGTGACGACACGGCCCTGAAAGTCTGTTTGCTGTTTGACATGCCGGTCGAAAACCTCGGCTTTGTCGACCGCCAGATGCTGCGCCTGGCGCGCTCGGCCAGCGGTGAGCATTTGCCCGCCGCCACGCTGTGCTATGTGTGGGACCACGCGCTGCCGCCAGGCACCTTGCTGAACAACGCCTACACCTCGCGGCTGCGCGTGCTGGTGCTGGACAGTGGCGAGCAGCGCCTGGGCCAGTGGGTCAGCCACCAGCGCGATGTGGCGGCTGATTTCCGGCTTGCGTTTGGCCGCGAGAGCGCGACGCTGCCGCCGCTGGAAGCCGTGCTGATAGGCGCAGACGCTGACAACACCGGCGGCCAGAGCCGCGCCTATGTGGGCGATGTCACACTGTCGCCATGACACTGAATGCAGCCCTGGCGACGCCATTGACCCTGCCATCGGCCCCCACGGCCACCGGCCTCAAGCACCTGGTGCTGCTGGGCGCTGGCCATGCCCATGTGCAGGTGCTGCAGGGCCTGGCCAGAAGCCGCCCCGCCGACCTGAACATCACCCTGGTGGCGCCGCAGCCGCAGCAGCTGTACTCGGGCATGGTGCCGGGTTTTGTGGCTGGCCACTACACGCTGGACCAATGCGTGATTCCCCTGCAGGCGCTGATGGCGCGCTGCGGTGCGCGCTATGTCGCGGGCAGTGCAGCGGCCATTCAGGCCGATGCCAAAACGCTCACGCTGGCCAATGGCGACCGCCTTGCCTACGATTGGCTGAGCCTCAACACCGGCTCGGTCATGGACCGCGAGAAGATTGAGGCGGACATGCCCGGTGCGCGTGAACACGCCATATTTGTCCGGCCCATCGAAGCGTTTGGCCAGCTCTGGCCCCGGGTGGCCGCCATGGCGGGCAGGGATGGGGGGCGGCCGATTCATCTGGCGGTGGTAGGCGCTGGCGCTGCAGGGCTGGAGCTGGCGATGGCCGCCGCGCATGCATTGGGGCAGTCGGCCTATGCGCCCGGTAGCCGCGTGACGCTGGTCACGGGCGGTGTGGCGCCTGCACACAACTACCCGGCGGGTGTGCAGCGCCGGGTACTCAATGCTCTGCGGCGTCTGCAGATCACCGTGCTGCGCGATACCTGTGTCGGCGTGATGCCTGGCGAAATCGCACTGGCGGGTGGGGCGACGCTGGCCTGCGACGCGCCCCTGCTGGCCATTGGCGCACAGGCACCGCCGTGGCTGGCAGCAAGCGGCCTGGCACTGGACGCCGGCGGGTTTGTGGCGGTCAACCATTTTCAGCAAAGCAGCAGTCACCCCCAGGTGTTTGCGGCAGGCGATGTGGCCAGCCGGCTGGATGCGCCGCACCCCCGCAGCGGCGTGCATGCGGTACGCGCCGGGCCGCCACTGCTGGCCAATCTGCGTGCCGCGCTGGCTGCACAGCCCCTGAGCGCCTACCCACCGCCTGCGCGCACCCTCAAT
>JANNXF010000200.1:0-1766 GCA_031409395.1 Polaromonas sp. | reverse complement strand
CGAGCTGTTTGCCGCGCATTGATACCAAGGAATCCATCATGAAAATCGTAGTCACGGGTGCCGCCGGTTTTATAGGCAGCAACCTCATCAAGGGTCTCAACGCCAGGGGCATTGACGACATCGTTGCCGTCGATGACCTGACCCGGGGCGATAAATTTCGCAACCTGGCGGATCTGCAGATTGCCGACTATGTCGATGCCGACGACTTTTACGACCTGTTCGCCGAAGGTGCTTTTGGCCAGGTCGCAGCGGTTTTTCATGAGGGCGCCTGCAGCGACACCATGGAGCTTGACGGCAAATACATGATGGACAACAACTACACGCTGTCGTGCGAGCTGTTCCATGCCTGCCAGGACCAGGGCACGCGCCTGCTGTACGCGTCCTCGGCGGCCACCTACGGCGGTTCCGACACCTTCAGCGAGTCACCCGAGTTTGAAAAGCCGCTCAACGTCTACGGCTACTCCAAACTGCTGTTTGACCAGCGGATGCGGCGCGAGCTTGGCCCCAAATTTGAAAACGCCCAGACCCAGGTGACCGGTTTTCGCTACTTCAACGTTTATGGCCCACGCGAGCAGCACAAGGGCCGCATGGCCAGCGTGGCGTTTCACCAGTTCAACCAGTTTCAAGCCGAAGGCAAGGTCAAGCTGTTTGGTGAATACGGCGGCTATGGCGCTGGTGGCCAGATGCGCGACTTCGTGTTCATCGACGACGTGGTTGCCGTCAACCTCTGGTTTCTCGACCACCCGGAGAAGTCGGGGATTTTCAACCTCGGCACCGGCAAGGCGCAGCCTTTTAACGATGTCGCCACCGCGGTTGTCAACACCCTGCGCAAGGCCGGGGGCGAAGCCCCCCTGAGCCTCGAAACTGCCGCGCATGGGGGCCTGATTGACTACATCACCTTTCCCCCCGCACTGGTGGGCAAGTACCAGAGCTACACGCAGGCCGACCTGAGCGCGCTGCGCGCTGCGGGTTGCCAGCACGTGTTTTCCGACGTGCAGACCGGTGTCACGGCTTACATGCGGTGGCTCAATAGTTCGCAAAGCTAGCAGTGGCGGGAGAGATACAAGGGTTTCCCCACCTCAAAACGCCCACAGGCGGTCAACCTGTTGAGGCGCACCCCGTTAATCAGTAGATCACACCTACTTTCAGGTGCTGACGTGCGTTGAATTCCAACTATCTTTGAGGAGCTTTCTCATGTTCAAGAAATTGCTGGCGTTTGTCGCCGCTATGTCCATGGCAGCGGCTTTTGCTGCGGTCGATGTCAACAAGGCCACCGCCGCAGAACTCGACGGCATCAAGGGCATTGGCCCCGCCATTTCGGGAAAAATTCTCGATGAGCGCAAAAAAGGCAACTTCAAGGACTGGAACGATCTGGTCGAGCGCGTCAAGGGCGTGGGCGATGGCAATGCCGCCAAGTTCTCTGCCGAAGGCCTGACCGTGGGCGGTGCCAGCTACAAAGGCGCAGCCCCAGTGGCGGCGGCAGCGAAAAAAGACGAGAAACCAGCCGCCAAGGCCGAAGAGAAAAAAGCCGATGCCAAGCCTGCCGCCGCTGCAGTAGCCGCCGCGCCTGCTGCAGCCGCCAAAGAAGAGAAGAAAGACCCAAAGGCTGACGCCAAAGCCAAGGCTGACGAGGCCAAGGCCAAAAAAGAAGCCGATAAAAAGGCCAAAGCGGATGCCAAGCAAAAAGCGGCTGACGAAGCCAAAGCCAAGGCAGACGCTGACAAAGCCGCCAAGGCCGATGCCAAGAAAGCCAAAGACGCCAAGCC
>JANNXF010000199.1:0-3275 GCA_031409395.1 Polaromonas sp. | reverse complement strand
CTCGAAGGCATGGGCACGTTTGCCGTGGGTGGAACGCCCGAGGAGTTTGACGCCTTCATCGCAGGGGAGACCGCCAAATGGGCCAAGGTCATCAGGACGGCAGGGGTCAAGCCGGATTGACGGCAGGCCTTGACACCTCATGGCAAAAGCCATAAAAAGAGGTGCAAAAACGGCGGGGTGAAGTTTGATGAAATCAACAGAGCTTAGGGCGAGACGAAGTTTCTGAACGCCACGCAATTGCGCGCGCAGTTTAGCGTCCCTTGATGAAGCGTTGAAGTCATCATTTTTCCTCTTGTGCAATGCATGAAAGATAACTACCATTCGCATTTTTAGGGAGATTTCAATGCCAGCTTCGCGTTCTGAATCATTTGGGTCACCGTACATCTCGACCGGTCATCTGCCACCTGAAGAACAGGTTGTTGCGCTTGTCGCCGAGGCCCATGAACGGTTCAAGACCAACACCGAAGGCACCAATTCTCAGGTTTACCCGGCTATGGCGCGGGTCCCCAGTGATCTGTTCGGAATCTGCGTGGTGGGCACCACCGGCAATGTCTACTCGGTCGGTGATGCCGATTACGAGTTCACGATCATGAGTGTTTCCAAGCCGTTTATTTTTGCCCTGGTCTGCCAGGCCCTCGGGGTCGAGGCGGTGCGGCAAAAGATTGGTGTGAATGCCACCGGGCGTGCGTTCAATTCGCTGGAGGGCATAGAGCGTGGACCCGATGGGCAAACCAACCCGATGGTGAACTCGGGCGCGATTGCCACCACCAGCCTGGTGCCCGGCGACACCATGGAAGCCAAATGGAAGTTCATTCATGACGGGCTGTCGCGCTTCGCCGGCCGCACATTGCAGCTCAACGACGAGGTCTATGCGTCTGCTACGGCCACCAATTTCCGCAACCAGAGTATTGCCCGCATGCTGCAAAGCTACGGCCGCATTTACATTGACCCGGCTGACGCGGTAGATCTTTATACCAAGCAATGCGCCCTGAACGTCAGTGCCAAAGATCTGGCCGTGATGGGCGCAACGCTGGCCGACGGCGGCGTGAACCCGATCACCAAGGAAAGGGTGGTCGATGCCAGTGTCTGCCACTACGCGCTTGCCGTGATGACCACCGCCGGTTTGTATGAAACCTCGGGCGACTGGCTTTTTGACATCGGTCTGCCGGGCAAGAGCGGCATCGGCGGTGGAATCGTGACGGCCTCTCCGGGCAAGGGCGGACTCGGGACTTTCGCATCCCCCCTGGACAGCGCCGGCAACAGCGTCAAGGGCCAGCTGGTGGCCAAGTTCCTGTCGCAACGCCTGGGGATGGATCTGTTTGTCTCCAAGCAAGAAGATTGATCATTTCGCCAGTTACATTCGAAGTTTGCTTTTTCTGCTAACAATAACTTGAGGGTTAATAAATTATGAGTACGCAAACCGTGTCAAACGCAGGCAGCAGTGCCGAAGTGCAGGACCCGTGGCTGCCGATGATCGTCATCGCCATGGGTCAGGCGCTGATGTCATTCAACGTCGCCGCCTTGCCGATTTCCATGGGCGGTATGGTCCGCGATTTCGGCGTGCCGCCGACCACCGTGGGTACTGCCATCGTGATGTATTCGCTGGGTGTGTCCGGCTTTGTGATGCTCGGCGCCAAGCTGGGCCAGCGCTTTGGCTCCAAGACCTTTTTCCAGGCCGCCGTTTCGATGTTTATGCTGGCCATGATCCTGATGGTGCTCAGCCCATCGGCACCCGTGATGCTCGCTGCCCAGGCTTTGGCCGGTCTGTCGGGTGCCGCTCTGGTGCCTACCCTGGTGGTGCTGATTGCCAACCATTTCCGCGGCGGGCAGCAGTCCAAGGCGCTGGGCTGGTTAGGCTCGGCAAGGGCCATGGCCGGGGTGCTGGCGTTTCTGATCATTGGTACGCTGGAGCGTTTTGTCAGCTGGCGCGTTGCGTTCAGTCTGCTCATCATTCATGCACTCGCCATCCTGATCTTGAGTTTCAAGCTCAAACCGTCGGTTCCCCGTCCTGAAGTCAAAATTGACATCGTGGGTGTGATCCTGATTGCCACCGGTGTGATTCTTCTGACCTTTGGCCTGAACAACGCCCGCAGCTTTGGCTTCTTGCTGGCCCGTCCTGCAGCCCCCTTTGATGTGATGGGCATCTCCCCTGCGCCCCTGATGATTGTTGCTGGCCTGGTGCTGGGTTCTGCCTTCTTTGCTTGGACACGCAAGCGCGAAGCCGAAGGAAAGATGCCTCTGTTTGCCCTGGAGGTGGTGAGCTCTCCTCAAGAGCGAGCAGCCATTCTGGGTCTGTTTGCCATTGTTGGCATGGAAGCCGCCACCAATTTCACGGTGCCGCTGTACATCCAGATCGTTCAGGGCCGTGACGCCTTCCAGACCGCCATCGCCATGATGCCCTTCAACTTGTCGGTGTTTTTCACCGCTATTTTGAGCGTCAAGTTGTACAAGTCGTTCACCCCTCGCCAGATCGCCAGCTGGTCTTTCGGATTGGTTTCCCTTGCCGCATTCTGGCTGGCCTTTGTGGTCAGCAACAACTGGAGCACCTTCCCCGTGCTGGTGGGTCTGGTGGCGTTCGGTATTGGCCAGGGCGCCTTGGTGACCCTGCTGTTCAACGTGCTGGTGTCCTCATCGCCCAAAGAGCTGTCAGGTGACGTGGGCGCCTTGCGCGGCACCGCCAGCAATTTGTCGGTCTCTGTGGGTACGGCGCTGATGGGTGCTTTGGTGGTGGGCGTGTTGAGCGCCGGCATCATGACCAACCTGACCACCAACCCGATCATCACGACCGAGCTGAAAGAGCAGGTTGATCTGGACAACATCAACTTCCTGAGCAACGAGCGGCTTGAGGCGCGTCTGAAGGCCACCACCGCCACGCCAGAGCAAATCACCGAGGCAATCCGCATCAACGAAGATGCCCGCCTGCGCGCACTGAAAATCGCCTTCTTTGCACTGGGTTTGCTGGCCCTGCTGGCGATCTTCCCATCGCGCAGGTTGCCAGACTACCGGCCAGGTGAAGTGCCGGGCGACACGCCAAAACGCTGATGCACCAGCAGGTTGACCGCTGCCTTTGGGGCAGGGGTCAACCGGCCGCACACCGCGTCTGCCACCATTCCTTCCGGGGCTATCCAGATAGTCACCGGGTTCGGGACTGGTGGCTTTTTGCTTTGCGGGTTCAGATTGGAAAAGCCTGCCGCAAGCAGGCAGGCCGGCGGGTGGCAGGTCATGGGGTGAGCCGCTTGGCCCTGCACAGGGGCGTTGGGCGTTATCGCTGTGGC
>JANNXF010000198.1:0-2330 GCA_031409395.1 Polaromonas sp. | reverse complement strand
CTTTTTTGGCTCGGCGGCGTACGTGACGGGCTGGTTCATCAAATCGCAAAGCTGGACTCCCGAGTTGGGCATTCTGGCCGGTGCGGTGGCGGCAGGCCTGATTGGCCTGGTGGTCGGTGCGGTCGCCATCCGGCGCCAGGGCATTTACTTTGCCATGATCACGCTAGCCATTGCCCAGATGGTGTACTTCGTCTGCCTGCAGGCTTCGTTTACCGGGGGCGAAGACGGCCTGCAGGGCGTGCCGCGCGGCAAGCTGTTGGGCATGTTCTCGCTCGAATCAGACACCGCCATGTATTACTTTGTGGTGGCGCTGTTTGTACTGTGCTTTCTCTTCATCGCGCGGGTTGTCAATTCACCGTTCGGCCAGGTGCTCAAGATGATTCGTGAAAACGAGCCACGCGCCATTTCGCTGGGCTACCAGGTAGACCGCTACAAGCTGCTGGCTTTTGTGCTGTCGGCGGCGCTGGCGGGGCTGGCGGGTTCGCTCAAAACCGTGGTCATGGGTTTTGCCACGCTGTCGGATGTGCACTGGTCAACCTCGGGCGAGGTGATTCTGATGACGCTGCTGGGCGGTGTGGGCACCTTCTTTGGCCCGGTGTTCGGCGCAGGCATTGTGATTTCCTTGCAGAACATGCTGGCCGACAAGGTGGGCTCGTGGGTCACGGTGATCATTGGCGTGATCTTTGTGCTGTGCGTGCTGGCCTTTCGCAAGGGCGTGGTCGGTGAACTGCAGGCTTTCCGCGAGCGCCGCCGCGCAGCTGCCACGGCAGCAACCTGAGCACGTAAGCACGCGCTGGTGGGGGCTCCAGTCCTGGTGGCCGCAGCCCCGTCAAAACCCGTCGGTTGACAGCGCCAGCGCCCCATGCGCCGGCATCACCACCTCGCCATACTGGTTGGCCACTGGCTCGATGTGAATCAGGGGCGCCACCGAAGAAATGCTGCCAAACAGCATGGCAAAAGCCGCATCGGCTGCATCGCGGCCGGTGGCAAAGCGCACAAACCCCATCGGAATTGCGGTGCCCGACGGGTCAAACAGATACCAGCGGTGGGCCAGATAGACCTCGACATAGGCATGAAAGTCGGTCGGGCCCAAAATCGGGTCGGCGCCGTAGTCAATGCCGGTGGCAAAGCGGGCGGGCAGGTTGATGCCCCGGCACAGCGCAATCATCAGATGGGCAAAATCACGGCAAACGCCGACGCTGTCAATCACGGTGTCCAGCGCCGAAGTCGTGCCCTGCGAGCTGTTGGACTCAAAACTCACGCGCTGCTGCACCCACTGGCAAATGGCCTGCGCACGGCTATAGCCCTGCGGCAAGTGGCCAAACTCCTTGAACGCCAGTTTTTGCAGCCGGTCTGACTGGCAATAGCGGCTGGGATAGATATAGGGCAACACGGCGCCGGGCAGCTGGCACACCGGCACTTCGGCCAGCAGGGCGGGCTCGGCGATGTAATGGGCAATGTCGACCGTGGCGGCGTACACCACCTGCAGCGGCCCCGCCACTGCCTGCAAGCGCAGGTAACGGTTGCGGCTGGCAGGGTCGGTGTCAAGGTTGTAAGGCACCGACTGGCTGACCCCCAGGGTTTCGGCCAGCACGGTTTGCTGCAGCGTGTGCGCGGCATGGATATTGAAGATGAAGTCACCGCCGGGCGGTGCCACCTCGTAATTGAGTTCGATTGAAAACTGAAGCCTGACCATGTGGGTTCCTGTGACGAATCAAGGCCATGGCTGCCATGGCTGCGCTGGCAGCGGCCGAATCGCCGGCAAGCAGGTGTTGCAGCGTGTGCCCTTGCCACTGCGGATGCCCTGATTGTTGGCCATGGCCCGCGTGAAATCCGCAGCTTGCGCTTTTTGGAGCCCCTACCCGGGCCTGCTGTCCTGCAAGGGCACGGCGTGTTCGCCTACAGCTGCAAACGCTATGCAATTGATAGCTATCTGCGCCCGTGGTGATTGGGCTTTGGCTTGATCCCGTGTTGCTCCTTCCCCCAGCGGGGGAAGGCTGGGATGGGGGCTGCCCGCCTTGCGCGTGGTCGTCAGTGGCGCTCTGTATCGACCAACCCCCACCCCGACCCTCCCCCGCTGGGGGAGGGGGCAAGGCGTTCGATCGCTATGAATTTAATAGCTGCTAGCGCCCGTGATTATTGGGAAAAAGTCGTTTTTGATTCGGTTTTATGCTGCTTTTGGGGTCACTGACGGCCGCACTCAGGCATCTGACAAGGCCTGCGCCACAAACTCCAGCCGATCCTGTCCCCAGAACATGTCTTCGCCCACGATAAAGCTGGGAGCGCCGAACACGCCTCTGGCGACGGCGCTGGCGGTGTTTTCTTTCAGC
>JANNXF010000197.1:0-3183 GCA_031409395.1 Polaromonas sp. | reverse complement strand
GATGCGCGCCAACGGCCTGGCGCTGGGTGGCGGACTCGACAACGCCATTGTGATGGACGACTACAAGGTGCTCAACAGCGACGGCCTGCGCTACAACGACGAGTTTGTGAAGCACAAAATTCTCGACGCCATGGGCGACCTGTACCTGCTGGGCAAGCCCCTGCTGGCGGCCTACAGCGCTTTTCGCTCCGGCCATGCCATGAACAACAAATTGCTGCGTGAGCTGCTGTCAAATCCGCAGGCCTACGAGACTGTGACATTTGACGACGAGAAAGATGCCCCTGCTGGTTTTGCCACGCTGGCCCGGGCCTGGTAACGTGTTCAGACAGCCGGTACCTGGCACCAAGGATTTTTAAACCATGCTGCTGTTTCGCTGGCTTATCTTGCTGTTCCTGCTGGCTGCCGTGGTGTCGTTCATGGTGTATGCCGGTACCGGGCAGGCCCGCTTCAAGCGCTTTGGCCTGCTGCTGTTGAAGTGGACGCTGATAGCCGCCTTCGGATTTTTTGCGGTGCTGATTCTTGAGCGCATCGCCTGAAACAGCGTGAGCGCTTCAGTTACCGGCTGCGCCCGTCCTTGTATTTCCCGTCAATTTTGGCGCCCAGGCCACTGGCTGCGGCCAGGCGCGCCATGGCGCCGCCCGCATGGGCGTGGGTAATCGCCAGCCCCAGGGCATCGGCGGCATCGGGGCCGGGCAGGCCAGGCAGGCTCAACAGCCGCTGCACCATGGCCTGAATTTGCGTTTTGTCGGCGCGTCCGTAGCCAGTGACCGCCTGCTTCATCTGCAGCGCGGTGTACTCGGCCACAGTCATGTCGGACGAGACCAGCGCCGTGATGCAGGCGCCTCGCGCCTGGCCCAGCAGCAAGGTGGACTGCGGGTTGACATTGACAAACACGATTTCGACCGATGAAGTATCGGGCTGGTAGCGCTCAACGACTTCGCGCACGCCGTCAAACAGCACCTTGAGCCGTGCCGGCAACTGCCCTTTGCCCAGGTGAGTTGTGCTGATGGTGCCGCTGGCCACATAGCGCAGTGCGGGCCCGTCGGCATCGATCACGCCGAAACCGGTGACACGCAGGCCAGGATCAATGCCTAAAATACGCATTTTCATGCCTGCATTCGCTATGATTTCAGGAGCTTCTAGCGCCCGTAATCATTGGGTTAGAGGCCAAAATACCACCTCACTGAATGGAAGAATACCGGTGCCGCAAAACACAGCGCGTCCACCCGGTCCAGCAGGCCATTGGCCCCCG
Organism: Polaromonas sp.; assembly: GCA_031409395.1. Taxonomy (GTDB): domain Bacteria; phylum Pseudomonadota; class Gammaproteobacteria; order Burkholderiales; family Burkholderiaceae_C; genus Polaromonas. The sequence continues at coordinate 1,931 of JANNXF010000197.1, read as the reverse complement.
TGACTGATTTTCCTTCCAGGCCCCAGTTGGTGATGCCCCGGTCGCGTTTCAGGGCCTTCATGACCAGGCTGCCCAGGGAACCGGCGACGCAGGCAATCAGGGCCATGGCCACCGCCTGCGCGGGCTTGAAGGGCGTCAGGCTGGCCATCAGGCCGCCGAGCAGGCCGCCTGCCAGCACGGCGATCAGCCAGCTGGGCCAGTTAAAGCTCTTGCTCACATTGGGCGCAATCGGCTGCAGCCCCAGTTTTCGGCTCACCAGGTACTGCACGATCATGCAGGTCTGCACCACAAACACCAGAAAGAACACCAAAAAAGCGTACTTGCCCTGGTAGTTCGGAAACTTCAGCAGCAACAGGGCGGGCACATGGCTCATGCCGTAGATGCACACCATGATGCCCCACTGCAGCTTGGCGTTGCGTTCCAGAAAGCGGTGGGGGTCGTTGCCCAGTGCACTCACCACTGGAATCGCCAGAAACACATAAACCGGAATGAACACGGTGACCAGGTCAAAGTGCCGGGTAATCACCAACGCAAACTGTACTGGCAGCACCACAAAAAAGGCCAGCACCAGGCTGCGGTGGTCGCCCTGGCGGGTCGGGGAGAGCGTGATGAACTCGCGCAGCGCGAAAAACGCCACGATGCCAAACAGCACTGTGGCGACGGTTTCCCCCATCGCCCAGCCAATCCAGAACACGCTGGTCATCAACCACGAGCTGGTGAGCAGGCTGTTGAAGTCCTTGAGTTTTTGCGTGTGCAGGTCGTCCTCGTGTCGGTCTTTCAGCGACATCAGGAAAGCCCCGATGCTGATGAGGGTCAACAGCCCAAAAACCAGCACAAAAAGCAGACCGACCTGTTCAGACGGCGAGAGGGTTCGTAAATAGGTGTTCATTGAAAATTCGCAGTGGCTTGCTCAGCTTTCCCGCAGGTCCAGCACGGCCTGGCGCGCACGCACCAGAAACGCGCCACGTTCCTCGTCAGCGCCCAGCACGATAGGGGTGCCAAAGGTCACCGAGCACAAAATCGGCACCGGCACTACTTCGCCCTTGGGCATGACGCGCTGCACGTTGTTGATCCAGGCCGGCACCAGCACCACATGGGGAAACTTTCGGGCCAGGTTGTAGAGGCCCGACTTGAAACTCTGCGGCTCCTCGTGGTTGCCCCGGGTGCCCTCGGGAAACAGGATGATGGAGTCGCCGTTGGTCAGCGCCTCAATCAGCGGCTCCAGCGGGTCCTGTTCGCCGGTTTTGACGCGGTCCACGTAGATGGCGTTGAACACCGCCGTGGTGATCCACTGCTTGAAAGGTGTTTTGGTCCAGTAGTCCCTGGCGGCAATTGGCCGGGTGATGCTGCGAAGCTCTTCGGGCAGTGCCGCCCACATCAGCACCAGATCGGCATGGCTTTGGTGGTTGGCAAAATAAATGCGCTGCTCGGCCTTGGGCGGGCAGCCTTGCCAGCGCGCCTGGGCGCCGGTCAGCACCCGGATCAGGCCCAGCAAAAACAGGCTCATTAATTTGGCACGCACTAGAGGGGACTCCTGCGATGGGCAAGCGCTGAACGCTGGCAAGGCGCTAACAAGTAAGGGTTCATGGGCATAGTGTCAGGGCAGTTCCACGCCGCCCATGCGTGCCGTGATGGTGCTGGCCCGCGACGCCAGATAGCCTGAATTGGCGCGGGTTTCAAAGTACTTGGGCCGGGGCAGCATCACGGCCAGCCGTGCGGCCTCGTAGGCGCTCAGCTCGGCTGCGGGCTTGCGGTAGTAATGCTGGGCGGCGGCTTCAGCGCCAAAAACGCCTTCACCCCATTCCACGTTGTTGAGGTAAATCTCCAGAATACGCTCCTTGTCGAGCAAGGCCTCCAGCAGCAGTGTCAGCACCAGCTCCTGGCCTTTGCGCGGCAGCGTCCGTTCGCCCGACAACAACAGGTTTTTGGCC
>JANNXF010000196.1:0-5339 GCA_031409395.1 Polaromonas sp. | reverse complement strand
GCCACTTCCTGGTCAATGCGCTCGAACAGCAGTTGCTTGGCGTCGCCCCAGGCTATGCCATCGGCATAGGCGCGCCGCAGTGCAGCGGTTTCATCGGCGCTGGCAAAGGCCTGGTAAATCTGGAACAGGGCAGAGCCTTCCACGTCCTTGGCTTCGCCCGGTGCGCGTGAGTCGGTCAGGATGCCGGCAATCAGCTTACGCAGTGACTCGCGCGGCTTGAACAGCGCAATCGTGTTGTCGTAGCTCTTGCTCATCTTGCGGCCATCCAGGCCGGGCAGCAGGGCGACCGACTCTTCAATCACCGCTTCGGGCAGCACCAGGTGTTCGCCGTACAGATGGTTAAAGCGTTGCGCCATGTCGCGCGCCATTTCAATGTGCTGGATCTGGTCGCGCCCCACTGGCACCTTGTGCGCCTTGAACATCAGAATATCAGCGCCCATGAGCACCGGGTACATGAACAGGCCGGCGGTGACATCGGCGTCGGGGTCGGTGCCGGCGGCGGCGTTTTTATCAACCGCCGCCTTGTAGGCATGGGCGCGGTTGAGCACGCCTTTGCCGGTCACGCAGGTCAGCAGCCAGGTGAGTTCCGGAATTTCCGGGACATCCGACTGGCGGTAAAACATGACGCGCTCAGGGTCCAGCCCGGCCGCCAGCCAGCTGGCGGCAATCTCCAGGGTGGAGCGCTGAATCCGCGCCGGTTCATCGCATTTGATCAGTGCGTGGTAGTCGGCCAGAAAGTAAAAACTCTGCACACCCGGCAGGCGGCTGGCGGCCACGGAGGGGCGAATCGAACCCACGTAGTTGCCCAGGTGGGGCGTTCCGGTGGTGGTGATGCCGGTCAGGAAGCGTTGGGGGGATGCAGGACTCATGAGCGGAATGACCAAGGAAAGGGAAAAGGGAAAAGGGCTAGCGCAGCACAGCCATCAGCGGCGTCATCAGGGTGTTGATGACGGCGTAACCCACCGACATGAGAGGGCGCAGCCAGAACGTGCCGACCACCCCGGCGATCACCAGGCCCATCACCACGAAAAACCCCCAGGGTTCGATGCGGGAGACCCATTGGGCCTGTTTCCATGGCAGCAGGCCCACCAGAATCCGGCCACCGTCGAGGGGTGGCAGGGGAAACAGGTTGAAAGCCCACATCACCAGATTGACCAGAATACCGGCTTGGGCCATTTTGATGAAGAAGGGTTCGTCGAGCCCCGTACCGGCCAGCACCACCAGCAACACGGCCCACACAATGGCCTGAACAAAGTTGGAGGCCGGGCCTGCCAGGGCCACCCACACCATGTCGCGCTTGGGGTTGCGCAAGGCGCCGAAATTGACCGGCACCGGCTTGGCGTAGCCAAACAGAAAAGCTCCGGAAGTCGCGAAATACAGCAGCAGCGGCATGGCGATGGTGCCGACCGGGTCGATGTGCTTGAGCGGGTTGAGAGTGATGCGGCCCATGGCGTAGGCGGTGTTGTCGCCAAAATGGCGGGCCGCATAGCCGTGGGCGGCTTCATGCACCGTGATGGCAAAGAGCACGGGCAGTGCGTAGATGGCGACGGTTTGAATCAGGTTGGCAATGTCCATGACCCAATTGTCTCAGACCCGCGTGACGCCAGCGGGGAAGGCACCGCCAACGCGGCCCTAGAGCCCGATGGCCGCCAGGCTGCCCCGGCCTTGGCGGATGACCACGGCTTCGCCGCTGCCCGCCGGGTCTGCCATGCCGGTCAGGTCAATCACCGTGGTGGGCGCCTGGTGGCAGGCGCCCGCGTCGACCACGGCCGCCAGGTCGTGCTCCATCAGGTCCCGAATCGCCGTGGCGTCGTTTAGTGGCTCGGTTTCACCGCGTGGAATCAGGGTGGTGGCGAGCAGTGGCGCGCCATGCACTTCCAGCAGCGCCTGCAGCGTTTTGTGCTCAGGCACCCGCAGGCCAATGGTTTTTCGCGAGGGGTGGCTCAGGCGGCGCGGAACTTCCTTGCTGGCCTCCAGAATGAAGGTGTAGGGCCCGGGCGTGGCGGCCTTGAGCAGACGGAACTGCTTGTTGTCAACCCGTGCGTAATTGGCCAGTTCGCTCAGGTCACGGCAGAGCAGCGTGAGATGGTGCTTGTCATCGACCCCGCGAATCAGGCGCAGGCGGTCGGCCGCGGCCTTGTCGTCCAGGTGGCACACCAGGGCGTAGCTGGAGTCGGTGGGCACGGCGACCACGCCGCCACGCTGCAGCAGGGCCGCGGCCTGCTTGAGCAGGCGCAACTGCGGGTTTTCCGGATGAACTTCAAAAAACTGTGACATGGCAGTCAGACGATGGTGTGGTGCGGTTCATGATTCGGTGGGTTTTATCATGACCCGGCTGTCGCGCACTGCCAGCCACGCACCGGTCGCGCCGCAAACGGCAATCATGCCGATACCGATCAGGGAAACGTGGTCGGGAACGTGTGAAAAAACCACCCAGCCACCCAGCATGGCAAAGCCGATCTGGGCGTACAGAAAGGGGGTCAGGGTAGACACCGGTGCGCGGGCGTAGGCCAGAATCATCATGAAATGGCCTACCGTGCCCATGACGCCCATCAGGGCCAGGCTGGCCCACAGTGTCCAGGAGTCCAGTGAGGTCCAGACAAAAGGAAGCGCCACAGACGCCATCAGCGTACCGACCCAGCCGGTGTAAAACTGCATGGTGATCGGGTCTTCGGTGCGGGCGAGCCGGCTGGTCAGTATCTGGAACCCGGCATTGGACGCCACCAGACCCAGCGGCAGCAGCGCCGTCCAGTCAAAATGGTGGCCGCCTGGCCGGACAATGATCAGCGTGCCGACAAAGCCGCCCGCCACCAGCGCCCAGCGCAGGGGTGAGACCTGTTCGCCCAGCGTGAGCGCGGCCAGCAGCGTCACCACCAGCGGCGTGATCATGACAATCGCCGTGAATTCGCCGACTGGCATGTACCTGAGGCTGAAAAACGCAAACAGGCTGGTGGCCAGCAGCATTGCGCCGCGCAGGCACTGGTACTTGGGGTGGGCCGTGCGCAGCAGGGCCCAGCCGCGTCCGGGCAGCACCGCCAGGGTGGTGGCGACGGCCTGAAACGCGTAGCGCACCCACAGCGCCATCAGCACCGGAACGCTCAGGGAAATGTATTTGGTGGTGGTGTCCAGCACGGCAAAGCAGGCCACGGCGGCTACCAGAAGCGCAATGCCAGTCAGAGCGTGTGGGTAAGTTCGGGTGTCGCCTGCCATTACTGGATGCGGTCTGCCAGCAGTTCCCACACGGGGGTGAGGTTGCCAGGCAAAAACGGCAGGGTTCCCAGATCGGTACGGCTTTCTTCGGGGCTGTGAAAGTCACTGCCGCGTGATGCGGCCAGGTCAAACTCTTTGGCGGTTTCGGCGTATTTCAGGTATTCCTGCGCGGTGTGGCTGCCCGTGACCACCTCAACGCCCCGCCCGCCGTGGGCCTTGAACTCGGTGAACAGCGCGTACTCTTCGTTGGGGGTGAACTTGTAGCGGCCCGGGTGCGCAATCACGGCAATGCCCTTGGCCTGGGTGATCCAGGTCACGGCGTCGCGCAGGGTGGCCCAGCGGTGCGGCACATAGCCGGGTTTGCCTTCCGTCAGGTATTTGCGAAAGACGTCATGGGTTTCACGGCACACGCCGGATTCGACCAGAAAGCGGGCAAAGTGCGTGCGCGAAATCAGCTCGGGGTTGCCGACGAACTTCAGGGCGCCTTCAAAAGCGCCATGAATCCCGGCTTTGGCCAGTGAGTCCGACATTTGCATGGCGCGCTGTTCGCGGCCGCCACGCGTATTGCGCAGGCCCTGCTGCATGGCGCTGTCGTCGGCGTCAAAGCCCAAACCCACAATGTGCACGGTTTCACCGGCAAAGGTGACGGATATTTCGGTGCCGGTGAGGTAATTGAGGCCCTGCGCTTTGGCGGCGGCGGCGGCGCGATGCTGGCCGCCAATTTCGTCGTGGTCGGTCAGGGCCCAGAGTTCGACGCCGTTGGTTTTGGCGCGCTCTGCCAGAACTTCCGGGGTGAGCGTGCCGTCGGACACCACAGAGTGGCAGTGCAGGTCGGCGTTCAGGATGTTGGTTGCGATCACTGTTCTCATTTTAGGCGTTATGAAAAACCGCTGCCTGGGCCATCTGGCAAACGGGGCTGCAAAGAAGGGTTTGGCGATGCGCAAAGAAACGCTTTCGGCGATTTGGCTGCGCTGGCGCAATCGCCTACCATGGCAGCTTCCTCCGTTTGCGTTGGCCCCACTGGATGTCCCCATGATCACCCTTCACCACCTCAACAACTCACGCTCGCAACGCATCATCTGGCTGCTCGAAGAGCTGGGGCTGAACTACGACATCAAACGCTATGAACGCGACGCCAAAACCATGCTGGCGCCTGCTTCGCTGCGTGCCGTGCATCCGCTGGGCAAGTCGCCCGTCATCACCGACGGCGACCTGACACTGGCCGAGTCGGGCGCCATCATCGAGTACCTGATAGAGCGCTACAGCGCGGGTCGCCTGGCGCCCGCCAGCGGCACGCCCGAGCGCCTGCGCTACACCTACTGGCTGCACTATGCCGAAGGCTCGGCCATGCCGCCGCTGTTGCTGAAGCTGGTGTTCGACAAGATTGAAACCTCGCCCATGCCATTTTTTGTCAAACCCGTGGCCAAAGGGATTTGCGCCAAGGTCAAAAGCACGTTTATTGCGCCGCAGATCAAGCAGCACCTGAGCTACCTGGAGGGTGAGCTGGCGCACGGCGGCTGGTTTGCCGGCGATGACTTCAGCGGCGCAGACATCCAGCTGAGCTTTGTGCTCGAAGCCGCTGCTGCCAGGGGCGGGCTCAATGCCAGCCGGCCCCGGCTGATGGATTTCCTCAAGCGCATTCATGCCAGGCCGGCGTACCAGCGCGCGCTGGAGCGTGGCGGCGAGTACGCGCTGATAGGCTGAGTTTTCAGGCGGTTTTCTTAAGCGTAACCTTAAGCGTAACCTCAAGCATTTTAGGGATTTTGCCCAATCAATACGGGCGCAAGCAGCTATTGTTTTAATAGCAACTCATGGCACCTTGCGCCGTGTATTTCGGGTCAGCGAAAACCGAAATACGACAAGACAAAGCCGATGATGACCACGAGTCCGACGATGTAAATAATGCTGTTCATGGTATTTCCTTGAAGGTGTTCGAGCGCCCCGGCGAGGCGTTTTCTGCCTTCCCATGATGGCGGCCAGCCCGTTACGGCCCTGTAGTCGCAGCAGCCCGGGCAACGTCGGACAAGGGCGCGACGACCAGGCGCTACAGTTCGGCCGCTTCCACCAGAAACCGCACCCGTTTCACGCCCTGCCATTCGTCGGCGTCCAGCCGGAAGGCCAGCGTCACC
>JANNXF010000195.1:0-5872 GCA_031409395.1 Polaromonas sp. | reverse complement strand
TTGTCTTTGCGCAGGCCGCTCAGGCCTTCCCAGATCTCGCCCTGCGCGGTGACCACTTCCAGGCCCAGGCACAGGTCGCGCGCGTTGCCGTAACGCACCACCTGCGTGCCGCCCGCGTTGGTCGCCAGGTTGCCGCCTATCGTGCAGCTGCCCTCGGCCGCCAGACTCAGCGGAAAAAGATAACCGGCTTTTTCAGCGGTTTCCTGCAGGGTTTGCAAGATGCAGCCCGCCTCTACCGTTACCGTCATGTTTTCGCCATCGAGCTGGCGCAGCGCCTGCATGCGCTGCAGGCTGAGCACCACTTGCAGGCCCGACGCATCGGGCGTTGAGCCGCCCACCAGCCCGGTGTTGCCGCCCTGCGTGACGATGCTGGTGCCGGCGGCGACGCAGGCTTTCACAACGGCCGCTACTTCCTGCGTAGTGGCAGGTCGCACGACGGCCAGCGCCTTGCCGCGCGCGCGCTTGCGCCAGTCCAGCTCCCAGGCGCTCAGATCGCCTTCAGACAGCACGTTGGCCACACCCACGATGCGCTGCAGCGCCGGCAAAAGGTCTGGCAGGTTCTTCGCCTGGCTATTGTCCTGGTTCATGGCGCGTTGCCTTTGGCTGCAGCGGCGGTTTCAGCGGGCAAGGGCGCCTTGGCCAGCCGCACCCGCACATGCAGCGCACAGGCGGTAAACAGCAGCAGGCACAGCACCACTTCAACCATGGCCAGGTAGTTGCCGGGTGGGCGCTCGCTCCAGGCGCGTACTGCGCCCTCGGTGAAGTAAATCCACACCAGCAGGCTGACCCAGCGGTAGGTGTACATGCGGTTTTTCAGCAGGCCTGCCAGCGGGATGCACAGCGGCAGCACCTTGATGGCCAGCCACGAGCCGCCGGGGCGTATCGGCGCCAGCCACAGTTCCCAGGCCAGGCCCAGCACAATCAGGCCCACCAGGCTGCCCACGGCCAGCCTGCGCGTCATGTCAATTTGGTTTGTTTTGTTGATGTTCATAGATATGTCGATGGCATGATACCGGGTATGAAATTTCAGCAATCCCTGCGGGTGTTCTTCGCCGACTTGTCCCATTTTCCCTGGCGTGACACCGCGCTGACCCTGCGCGAGCGATTTCGTGAAGACCGCATGGGACTGACGGCCAGCAGCCTGACGTTTACCACTTCAATTGCACTGGTGCCCTTTATTACCGTGGCGCTCGCCATCTTTACCGCGTTCCCGATGTTTTCGAAGTTGCAGGGCGCTTTGCAGGGCTGGCTGATTCAGAGCCTGATTCCTGACAACATTGCCCGCCAGGTGCTGGGCTACCTGACCCAGTTCAGCCGCCAGGCCAACAAGCTGGGTGGCGTGGGCCTGGCGGTGTTGCTGGTCACCGCGATTGCGCTGATCTTGACGATTGACCGCACGCTGAACGGCATTTGGCGCGTCAGGAAAATGCGCTCACTGACGCAACGGGTGCTGATTTACTGGGCGGCCATCACCCTCGGCCCCTTGTTGATGGCGGCCAGCCTCGCAGTGACCTCGTATCTGTTGTCAGCCTCTACCGGGCTGGTGGGCGCGTTGCCAGTCAGCCTGCGGTTTTTTCTGGACACCATCCAGTTTTTACTGGTGGCCGGCGGCATGGCGGCGCTGTACCGCTATGTGCCCAATACCTATGTCAAGTGGGGGCATGCCTGGGCTGGTGGCGTGTTTGTGGCGGCGGGCATTGAGGCGGCCAAGAAAATACTGGGGCTTTACCTCAGCGCAGTGCCCACTTACTCACTGGTGTACGGCGCGTTTGCCACCTTGCCGATTTTGCTGGTCTGGATTTACGTGGCCTGGGTCATTGTGCTGATGGGCGCGGTGATTGCGGCCTACCTGCCCAGCCTGCTGGCCGGCGTGGCCCGGCGCGGCAGCGCCCACGGCTGGCACTTTCAGCTGGCCATTGAAGTGCTGCAGCAACTGAACAAGGCCCTGCTGACCGCACGCCGGGGCGTCAGCGCCTCGCAACTGGCCGAGCAACTGCGGGTTGATGTGCTGCAACTCGAACCCGTGCTGGAAACCCTGGTCGCCCTGGACTGGGTGGGGCAGCTTGATGAGGCCGGCGGCGACGGCGAATCACGTTACCTGCTGCTGGCCAACCCGGACGCCACACCGCTCGAACCCCTGATGCAGCAGCTGTTGCTGGGCAAGGCTGAGTCAGTCAGCAACTTATGGGAAAAAGCCCGCTGGCCCGCTATCAATCTGCGCGACGCGCTCTGAAAAAAAGAGCGTAACCACCCTGACCAGAGCCTTGAATGATGCCCTCCAGCCTTTCCAACACCCTCCCACCGACCGCTGAACAATGGGTGGTTTGCCTGTGCGCCGACTGGTGCGGCCTGTGCCGAGACTACCGCCAGGTCTTTGAGCAACTGGCGGCGCGCTACCCGCACAGCCGTTTTGCCTGGGTGGACATTGAAGACCATTCCGATCTGCTGGGCGACATGGACGTGGAAACCTTCCCGACCGTGTTGCTGGCCGACGCCAATGGCACCCAGTTCGCAGGCGCTTTGACGCCACACCCCGAAACCCTGTCGCGCCTGCTCGATTCATGGGCCCGTTCTGCGCTGGCCACTACGCCGTATTCGGCATCAACGGGCACGCTGCTGCAGGGCTTGCGTGACAGGCCTGATCTGTGGGTGTAGCGCCAGCAGGGCGCTGACGGGCACCGGTTCAGTGCCAGATAAAGCTTTTGCCCAATATCCACGGGCGCAACCAGCTCTGTTTTTGATAGCGTTTCAGGTCACCGGCTTCACGCCTGGCGCGTATGACTGGCGCGGTGCCGGTTGACCTCGGGGCTGCGCAACGCGGCGTGTTTGGTGCTGCGGCCCGTCACCCGTTTGCGCCACATCCTGAAGGACGAGCGTTTCATCTCACGGCGCATCAGGGCAATCACGGCGGATTCGTTCAGCCCGAACTGCTGCTCAATCGCCTCAAAAGACGTGCGGTCTTCCCAGGCCATCTCCACAATGCGGGAAACATCGGCCGGACTCAGCCCCTCTGCGGTCTGGACATCGGTTTGGGTGCGGGTCGTCATGTGTTGATGAAGTCCCGAATCGCGAACAGCGTTTCTTCGGGTGCTTCCGTCATCTGGTGGTGGCCGACCGCCAGGCGGGTGACCTTGACGAGCTGGCCGCTGCCGGCGGCCGCCTGGGCTTTGGCCACCAGCAACTGTGCTGATTTTTCTTGCGTCATCTGGTCTTGCACCCCCAAAACAAACAGCACCGGGCAAGTGATGCGTGCCATGGCGGCCTCGCCGTTGGCGTAACTGTCGCAGGCCTTGAAGCCGCGGTGAAACACGTTAACGCGCGGGTTGCTGGCCAGCACGCGGCGGCCCAGCGCCAGGCTGGCGCCGTACACCCAGGTGCCTGGCCCCAGTGCAGAGGGCGGCGGCGCCAGTGTGCTGCGTGATAACACATTGATCATGGTCAGCGCCTTCATCGGCTCATTGAGTGAGGCATCGAGCAGGCCTTGCGACACTTTCATCGGGTAAGCGGTGCCAACCATGACCAGGTGGCTCACGCGGCTCTGCAGCCGTGACGCTGCCTCCAGCGCAATCAGCGAACCCCAGCTGTGACCCACCAGCGCAGCGCGTTGCACGCCTGCTGCATCCAGCAGCGCCACCACGAAATCTGCGGCTTCTTCGACAGTGGATGGCGCCTCGCCCCCGCTGCGGCAGTGGCCAGGCAGGTCGATGGCCAGCACGTTCCAGCCGTGGTGGGCCAGGTAGCGGCTTTGCAAAATCCACACGCTGTGGTCATGCAGTACGCCGTGAACAAACACCACGGTGGGCTGGGTCGCCACAAACGGTTTGCCGCCGGTGTAGCAGTAGGTGGGGTGGCCCTTGACGCTCAGTTGCATGCTCAGGCTCCCACTTTGCCGGCGGCTTTTTCAGCCGCCTTGAGGGCACGCTTGAGGTCGTCCAGCAGGTCGTCCGGGTCTTCCAGTCCGATGCTCAGGCGTATCGTGCCCTGGGTGATGCCCGCACCCTGCAGGGCCTCGTCGGTCATGCGGAAATGCGTGGTGCTGGCCGGGTGAATCACCAGGCTGCGGCAGTCCCCCACATTGGCCAGGTGGCTGAACACCTTGAGTGTTTCCACAAAGGCCTTGCCCTGCGCCCGGTCGCCCTTGATGTCAAAACTGAAGACCGAGCCCGCGCCGCGCGGCAGCAGCTTTTGCGCCAGCGCGTGGCTGGGGTGCGATTCAAGCATGGGGTGGCCGACGCGCGAAACCAGGGGGTGGCTGGCCAGAAACGCCACCACTTTTTCGGTGTTGCTCATGTGGCGCGCCATGCGCAGCGGCAGGGTTTCGATGCCCTGCAAAATCAGCCAGGCGGTGTGCGGGCTCATGCAGGCACCAAAGTCGCGCAGGCCTTCGCGCCGGGCGCGCAGCAAAAAGGCGCCTACCGTGCTTTCTTCGCTGAACACCATGTTGTGAAAGCCGTCATAGGCCTGGGTCAGTTCGGCAAACCGGCCTGCGGTGGCCGGGCCTTCCCAGTCAAAGCTGCCGCCGTCGACCACGATGCCGCCAATCACGGTGCCGTGGCCGCTGAGGAATTTGGTGGCCGAGTGGTAGACCAGGTCAGCGCCGTGCTCCAGCGGTTTCATCAGCCAGGGCGAGGTCAGCGTGGAATCAACCAGCAGTGGCACGCCCGCCTCGTGGGCGATGGCCGACACCGTAGAAATGTCCAGCACGTCCAGGCCGGGGTTGCCGACGGTTTCGCCGAAAAACAGGCGGGTAGTGGGCCGCACGGCGGCGCGCCAGCCATCCAGGTCGCCGGGTTGGACAAAGGTGGTGTCGATGCCAAAGCGGCGTAGCGTGTAGTGCAGCAGGTTTTGCGAGCCGCCATACAGCGCGGTGCTGGCGACAATGTGCGAACCCGCCCCCATCAGCGTGGCAATGGCCAGGTGCAGCGCGGCCTGGCCGCTGGCTGTGGCGATGGCGCCTATGCCGCCTTCAAGTGCGGCCACCCGCTGTTCCAGCACTGCATTGGTCGGGTTGCTGATGCGCGAATACACATGGCCGGCACGCTCGAGGTTGAACAATGAGGCCGCGTGATCGCTGGACTCGAACACAAACGAGGTGGTCAGGTGAATCGGCACGGCGCGCGCGCCGGTGGCGGGGTCAGGCGCCGCGCCGGCATGCAGCGCCAGCGTGTCAAAACCGGGGTCCGAGTAGCCAGGCATGAAGGGGGTCTCCAGTAAAAACAGGCGAAATGGTGAAAGCAGGCGGGCCAGTGCTGGTGGCCTTGAGCGCCTGTTCTCCTCGGCTGACGGGGGCGATTCACCCGTCAAAATCAAAAATCGTTACAGCCAGCCGATTGATTGTGGGCTATATTTGAACTGAATTTAAACCGTCAGGTCTTCGGCTGCACAGGAGCGGTGCCAAGACAGAACGACCAGCCACCACCACCGAGGAGAAAGCGATGAAAGTTCTTGACATTCTGCGCGTCAAAGGCAACACGCTTTACACCGTTCAGCCTGATGAACCCCTGGCCAAGGCGGCACAAATCATGGCCGAAAAAGACATCGGTTCACTGGTGGTGATGGAGCATGGCGACCTGGTCGGCATGCTGACCTTTCGCGAAGTGCTGCTCTGCATTGTCAAAAACGGCGGCGAGATTGGCAGCACGCTGGTGCGCACCGCCATGGACGACCACCCGCTGACCTGCACCTCAGAGACCGAGCTGGACGAGGTGCGCCGCATGATGCTGGACCGCCATGCGCGCTACATGCCGGTGCTGAACCAGAAAATGCTGATGGGCGTGATCAGCTTCTACGACGTCGCCAAAACCGTGGTGGACAGCCAGAACTTTGAAAACAAGATGCTCAAGGCCTACATCCGCGACTGGCCCGCAGAAGT
>JANNXF010000194.1:0-1822 GCA_031409395.1 Polaromonas sp. | reverse complement strand
CTCAGGTTGCTGCTGGCCTCGGCCGGGGCAATCACGTAATAGACCGGAATCGACAGCTCGGTCAGCGGCAGGTCGACATCGACCAGCGTGGCGCCCAGTTTTTCAAATTCGGCCAGGGCGCTGCGCACGGCGGCCAGCACGCCGGGGGCGCAGCCGGCGCCAAAAAACTGGCTGGGCAGGCCAATCCTCAGGCCTTTTAGGGGTGTAGCCCCCGTTCCATGGGCGCAAGCAGCTATCAAATCAGTAGCGTAATCAGTGGCGGGCAAATCCAGCGAGGTCGAGTCGCGGTCGAGGTCGGGGCCGGCCATGGCCGAGAGCAGCAGGGCGCAGTCGAGGGCGCTGCGGGCCATCGGGCCGGCCTGGTCCAGGCTGGAGGCAAAGGCCACCATGCCGTAGCGTGAGCAGCGGCCATAGGTTGGTTTGATACCGGTGATGCCGGTCAGGGAAGCGGGCTGGCGAATCGAGCCGCCGGTGTCGGTGCCGGTGGCCGCCGGCACCAGCCGTGCCGCCACCGCCGCGGCCGAACCGCCCGAAGAGCCGCCGGGCACGCGCGTGGTGTCCCAGGGGTTGTGCACCGGCTTGTAGGCGCTGTTGTCGTTGCCCGAGCCCATGGCGAATTCGTCGCAGTTGAGCTTGCCCAGGGTGACCATGCCGGCGCCGCCAGGCAGTGTGCCCAGTCGGGTTACCACGGTGGCGTCAAACGGGCTGCGGTAGTTCTCCAGCATTTTTGAGCCGGCGGTCGTCGGGAAGTCGCGCGTGACAAACACGTCCTTGTGCGCCAGCGGCACGCCCAGCAGCGGGCTGCGTTCGCCCGCAGCCAGCCGGGCGTCGGCGGCGCGGGCCTGTGCCAGCGAGGCTTCGGCGTTGGTCGCCAAAAAGGCTCCCAGCGCTTCTTGCTGCGCCATACGGGCCAGAAAATGCTGGGTCAGCTCAACGCTGGAAACTTCTTTGGCGGCCAGTTTGGCGGCCAGCTGGGCCACGCCCAGGTCGTGTAAATCTTTATCACTCATTCAATCACCTTGGGCACGAGAAACAGGCCGCGCTCCACGGCAGGGGCACTTTGCTGGCTGGCGTCGCGCTGGTTGGGCTCGCTGGCGATGTCGTCGCGCAGGCGCAGGGCGACTTCGCCCAGCACGGCGGCAGGGTGGGCCAGCGGCTCCACGCCGTCGGTGTTTACCGCGTCCATTTGCGCGACCAGGGCAAAAAAGCCGTTGAGCTGGGCCAGGGTTTGTTCGGTTTCGTCCGGCCGCAGGTTGAGCCGGGCCAGGTTGGCGACGCGTGCAATGTCTTGGGGTGTCAGTGCCATGGGGTGGTGAGAAAATACGGCGAAAGGATTACAGGGGAACTACAGGTGAAAAAGGCACACAAATCCGTAGCGGGAAGAGGGGCCTAAAAGCCGTTGAAAAAAGCAGCTGAAACCAGGTGTAAAGCCGACCAAACCGCTTTCACAGGACCCTTGATTCACAGGCGATGCGTTATTATCCCGCCTTTGGTGTTAAATCCGGGCGGGTTGCACACTTTAGGCGCTTTTTAGGCGCTGGAAACTGTTGCGACCGTCGCCCACCAGGATTTTCCCCCGGACTCCCCATTTTTGGCCAATCATCAAAAGGCGATGGAGCCGCGAAGTTTGCTCCTGCCCAACTGGACTTCTGTATATGTTTGAAGCATACCGTCGGTACTTTTCTACCGACCTGGCGATCGACCTCGGAACCGCCAACACCCTGATTTTTGTACGTGACCGCGGCATTGTGCTGGACGAACCCTCGGTCGTGGCGATTCGCCACGAAGGCGGCCCCCAGGGCAAAAAAAGCATTCAGGCGGT
>JANNXF010000193.1:0-4318 GCA_031409395.1 Polaromonas sp. | reverse complement strand
GCTGTCAGCCATTAACTGGGCAGCAGACGCCTGCAAAACATCGGCATGGCGCGCCACGATGAGCACATGAACACCTTCGCGCAGCAGCGCCTGCGCACAACCCAGGCCCAGACCCTTGCTGGCACCGCACACCAGGGCCTGTTTACCGGCAATTCCCATATCCATGACAACTCCTTTGTTGACGCTGCGCGCCTGAAAAACGTTAACGGCCCTTTCGGGTCACGACAAAAATCCCGGCAATCACCAGCACGGTGCCGGCGGCGACCCAGGCGGTGAAAGGTTCACCCAGAATCACCACCCCCATCAGGATGGTCGACAGCGGGCCGACCATGCCGGTCTGCGCCGCCAGGCTGGCACCAATGCGTTCAATCGCCATCATCACCATCAACACGGGCACCGCCGTGCAGAGCGTGGCGTTCAACACCGACAGCCAGATCACGGCGGGCACCACCACAGCCGCGCTCAGCGGCCTGAGCAGCACAAACTGCAGCAGGCACAGCACGCAGGCCACACTGGTGGCCAGCCCGACCAGCCGCAGCGAACCCAGGCGCTTGACCAGTTCGCCGCTGTACACCAGGTACACCGCGTAACTGATGGCGCTCAGAAACACCAGCAGCGCGCCCCAGGCCGTTGAAGACGCATCGGCGCTTTGCGCTGCAAGCTCGTGGCCAAACACCAGCACCACGCCGCAGTAGCTGATGGCCATGCCGATAGCCTGCCTGGCCTTGACCCGCCGCTGGTACAGCAGCCAGCCCAGCAGCAGCACCAGCGTCGGGTTGAGGTACAAAATCAGCCGCTCCAGCGAGGCGCTGATATAGGCCAGCCCGGCAAAATCCAGAAAGCTGGCCAAGTAGTAGCCGGTAAACCCCAGCCAGAGCACGCCCAGCCAGTCTTTGCGCGTCAGGGCCGCCTTGCCCCGGCTGGCCCACCAGGCCATGGCCGCAAAAATAGGCAACGCAAACAGCATGCGGTACATGATCAGCGTGACCGCATCGACCCCGTGGCGGTAGGCCAGCTTGACAATGATGGCCTTGCCGCTGAATGCGATGGCCCCCAGGGTCGCCAGCAGCAAGCCGGTTGCTATGTTTTTTGTAGCTGCTTGCGCCCGTTCCTCTTGGGTCAAAGGCGTATTTGATGCTGAAGTCTTGGTCAAGGTGGGGTTAAAAACCAACAGCCTGGCCGTCGCGCCGTGCGTCACTGGCCGCGACATAGCCTTCTGTTTTTGGGTTGCCAGCGCGCCAGATGAACTGGCCGGCGCCAAAGTCCTGGTAAGAGTCGTTGATGACCTCCATGCGGTGACCCAGCGCCGACAGGCCTTGCACCGTCTGCGGGTTCATGGCCGCTTCCACATTGATCTCCAGCCCGGCATTGAAGCGCCAGCGCGGCGCGTCGCACGCGACCTGCGGGCTCTGCCGGTAGTCCAGCATGCGCACCAGCGTTTGCAGGTGGCCCTGCGGCTGCATGTTGCCGCCCATGACGCCGAAGCTCATCACGGGCTGGCCGCCTTGCGTCAAAAACGCCGGAATAATGGTGTGAAACGGCCGCTTGCCCGGCGCCACCTGGTTGCAGCCCGCTTGCAGGCTGAAGCCGAAGCCGCGGTTTTGCAGGCTGATACCGTACTCAGGCTCGACGCAGCCAGAACCAAAACCCATGTAGTTGCTTTGAATAAAGCTCACCATCATGCCGTCTTCGTCTGCCGCCGTGAGGTAAATCGTGCCGCCCTTGACGGGGTTGCCCGCGCCAAAGTCCTGGGCTTTTTTCAGGTCAATGAGTTTGGCACGGCTGGCCAGATAGGCGTCATCGAGCATCTGCTCGACGCTCACCTCCATGGACGACGAATCGGACACATAGCGGTAAACATCGGCAAACGCCAGCTTCATGGCCTCAATCTGCAAATGCTGGGACGCCACACCGTCGACCGGCAAGCCAGCCACGTCCAGCTTGTCAAGCATGCCCAGCGCCATCAGCGCGGCAATACCCTGCCCGTTCGGCGGAATCTCATGCAGGGTGTAGCCCCGATAGTCTTTGGCAATCGGTTTGACCCACTCGGGCTGGTAGTTTTCAAAATCCCGGGCGGTGATGCTGCCTCCGTTTTGGGCTGAAAATTTTTCCACTGCCTGCGCAATGGCACCGCTGTAGTAGGCCGCCCCCTTGCTCTCGGCAATCGCCCGCAAGGCCCGGGCTGCGGCCTTGAACTGAAACAGCTCCCCCACATTCGGAGCCCGGCCCCAGGGCAAAAAAGCCTGGGCAAAGCCTGGCTGCACGCGCAGCTCATCGGTTGCAGCAGCCCACTTTTGCTGCACCACGGGAGGCACCAGGTAGCCGCGCTCGGCGATGTCAATCGCGGGCTCCATCAGGTCGGCAAAAGGCAATCTGCCAAAGCGCTCACTCAAGGCCACCCAGCTGGCCACCGCACCGGGCACGGTGACCGAGTCCATGCCGCGCTTGGGCGGGTTACTCGCGCCGTCGCCATACTTGCGCCTGAAATACTCGGGCGTCCAGCTCTGCGGCGCGCCGCCCGAGGCGTTTAGGCCATGCAGCTCCTTGCCGTCCCACAAGATGCAAAACGCATCGCTGCCCAGGCCGTTGCTGACCGGCTCCACCAGGGTCATGGCCGCTGCGGCGGCAATGGCTGCGTCCACCGCGTTGCCACCCTTGTGCAGCATGCGCAGACCGGCCTGCGCCCCCAAAGGATGCGAGGTAGACACCACATTGCGGGCAAACAGGGGCAGCCGGGTCGAGGTGTAGGGGTTGCTGTAATTGAAGTTCATGGCTGAGTTGTCAGGATGGGACAAGGCGTTGAAGGTAATTAA
Organism: Polaromonas sp.; assembly: GCA_031409395.1. Classification (GTDB taxonomy): domain Bacteria; phylum Pseudomonadota; class Gammaproteobacteria; order Burkholderiales; family Burkholderiaceae_C; genus Polaromonas. Next base: position 1,505 of record JANNXF010000193.1, on the reverse strand, counting down.
CCGGAAAATGCGAACAGACAGGTGCAGGCTGTCTGGCGCATCACTCGACCGTGATTTTCCGCTCGGCGATGATTTGTTTCCAGCGTGCGGTATCGGTCTTGACCATGGTGGCAAACGCCTGTGGTGTGCCGCCCGTGGGCTCTGCCCCCAGCCGTGCGAAGCGTTCTTTCACGTCGGCATCGGTCAGTGCGGCATTGACGGCCTGGTTGATTTTGGTGGTCAGGTCTGCGCTCAGGCCTTTGGGGCCATAAATACCGAACCAGGTCACCGAATCAAACCCCGGCAGGGTTTCAGACACGGCGGGCAGTTCAGGTGCCAGCGACGTGCGTTTGAGGCTGGTGACCGCCAGCGCACGGAGCTTGCCGTCCTTGACATGCGGCATGCCAGTGACAAAAGAGTCAAACAGCACGTCGATCTTGCCGCTGATCAGGTCGGGCATGGCCAGCGCGGTTCCCCGGTAGGGAATGTGCAGGATAAAGGTATCCGACTGGGCCTTGAAATACTCGGTGGTCAAGTGCACGATGGTGCCGTTGCCGCTGGACGCATAGTTCAGGCGCCCCGGGTTTTTGCGCGCATGGTCAATGAACTCGCGCATGGTTTTGGCCGGCGATGAATTGGGCACCAGCACCACATTGGGCGAACTCGCCACATAAATGATCGGTGTGAAGTCGGTCTCGGCGTTGTAGGGAATCCTGGGGTTGATGGCCGGCCCGATGCTGTGGGTGCTAGAGGTGGCCAGCAGCAGGGTGTAACCGTCTGCCGGTGATTTGGAAGCAGCGTCGGCGCCAATCGTTCCGCCTGCGCCAGGACGGTTGTCAACCACCACCGTCTGGCCGATTTTTTCGCCCAGTTTCTGCGACAGGGCGCGCGCCAGAATGTCGGTGGCGCCGCCGGCCGGAAACGGCACAATCATGCGGATGGACCGGGACGGATAGGCGGGAGCTGCGCCTGCAGCGGGGGTCTGGGCCCCGGCAGAAGGGGTGAATCCGAAGGCAGCCACCGCTGACAGCACCGCCACATAAATGATAAGTTGACGTTTCATTTTTCCATTGTGCAACGATTTGGCCGGCACCGTGAAATCAGGCAGGCGTTGCTGTAAAAAAACGGGCAAACCCCAATAAAAAAGGCACCCGGAGGTGCCTTTCCTGTTCAGGGCAGCAGGCCCACTATCCGGCGATCAGTCTTCGACAAAAGCCTCTTGCCGCTTGCTCTTGACTGCCGGCAGCAAAACAATCACCAGCATCAACGCAGCCACCGCCAGCAGACTGGCAGACAGGGGACGCGTGACAAACACGCTCCAGTCACCCCGCGACAACAGCAGGGCGCGGCGCAGATTTTCTTCCATCATGGGGCCGAGAATGAAACCCAGCAGCAGGGGCGCCGGCTCGCAGCCCAGTTTGACAAACAGATAACCAATCACGCCAAAAATACCGACCATCCAGATGTCAAACGTATTGTTGTTGGTGGAGTAAACACCAATCGCGCAAAACAGCACAATCGCCGGG
>JANNXF010000192.1:0-4122 GCA_031409395.1 Polaromonas sp. | reverse complement strand
TGAAACTCGGCCATGCGCCACCCCTCACCCAGCTCTTTTTCACAGCGTGCTGTCGCAATGGCTTCAGACTCCAGGATGGCGCCCATCACGGGCTGGGTGGCAGACAGCATGCCGCCCGTCCAGCCTTTGTAAAAATCAGCCTCCAGGCTGGACGGCGGGACGGCACCGCTTGGGCGAATGCACAAGACGGGCAAGACCGTCCGGCAAGAGGTGTCGCCCTGGTAGGGGTTGCAGGCATTTTCATGCGCCTGGTCCAGTGGCTTCGGTTCGCCCTGGCAGCCCAGGTGCACCACATCAGACGCCGCCGTGGCGGCTGGCGCCATCAGGCCAAAGGTCAGGCCGTGGCCGATAAGCACGGGCACGGGTACTGACTCTTGTGCCTGGCTTGTCGGGGCCACCGCCACAACCGGTCTGGCATTTTTAGCTTCTTCGACTTTCAGCAGCGCCTGCTCGTTCTGGGTTTCGCCCCGTTTAAGCCACGCCGGCACCACCAGCATGGCCAGCAGTATGCCGACAATGAGCAAGGCCCTCGTCATCAAAAAGACGCCGCGTTGTTTGAAGATCATGACTGTCAAGGTGTGGCCCGCGTGAAGATTGACCACACTGTAGCCTGCTTGCCGCCCCCGCCTGTCCCCATGCTCAGGCTTCTGCCTCGGGCACCAGCGATGCCGCGGTCTGGCTGCCACCTGCAGTGCCAAAGCCGCGAAAACCACCCTTCTTCAGATGCACCAGCAGCAGCGACACCGTGGCCGGTGTCACACCCTGAATCCTTGACGCCATGCCCAGCGTTTCCGGGCGATGTTTGGCCAGGGTCTGGCGCGCCTCAAAGCTCAGGGCCTGCACCTGCAGGTAATCCAGTTCAGCCGGCAGCTTGAGGTTTTCATACTGGGCGGCCCGCTGCACCTCCACCTTTTGCAGGTCGATGTAGCCCGAGTATTTGGCCGCAATCTCGATCTGTTCAATCACGCTCTTCACCAGGTCTGCGGACAGCGGCGCTTCGCCCTCCGGTGTTTCACGTGAAACCACATCCACTCCGGCCAGGCCGCCTGTCAGTGCAGGGTTGGCGTACTTGCCGTCGCTCAGCGACATCAGCCCGGCATAGTTGACATCGGGCCTGCGCAGCAAATCCGCCAGGTTGTACTCGCGCTCAATGGCCTTGCCCAGCACCCGCTCGGCCTCTGCCACCGGCAGGTTGTGGGGGTTGATCCAGATGCTGCGCAGCCGCTCTGTTTCACGTGAAACAGCGTCGCGCTTGCGGTTAAAGGCGTTCCAGCGAACATCATCCACCAGGCCCAGCTCCCTGCCCTTTTCGGTCAGCCGCATGTCGGCGTTGTCTTCACGCAGCATCAGGCGAAACTCGGCCCGGCTGGTGAACATGCGGTAGGGCTCGGTCACGCCCTTGGTGATGAGGTCGTCGACCAGCACGCCCAGGTAGGCTTCGTCACGCTTGGGCAACCAAGCCTCTTTGCCCTGGCACTGCAGCGCAGCATTGATACCGGCAAACATGCCCTGCGCCGCCGCCTCTTCGTAACCGGTGGTGCCGTTGATCTGCCCGGCGAAAAACAGGCCGCCAATGGCCCGGGTCTCAAAGGTGGTTTTCAGCGAGCGCGGGTCGAAGTAGTCGTACTCAATCGCGTAGCCGGGCCGCAAAATGTGGGCGTTTTCCATGCCCGCCATAGAGCGCACCAGCGCGTACTGGATGTCAAACGGCAGGCTGGTCGAAATGCCGTTGGGGTAAATCTCGTGGGTGGTCAGCCCCTCGGGCTCCAGAAAAATCTGGTGCGCGTCCTTGTCGGCAAAGCGGTTGATCTTGTCTTCCACGCTCGGGCAATAGCGCGGGCCGACACCGTCAATCTTGCCGGTGAACATCGGGCTGCGGTCAAAGCCGCTGCGAATGATGTCGTGCGTACGGGCGTTGGTGTGGGTGATCCAGCACGGCATTTGCTGCGGGTGGGCGATGCCGCCGCCCATGAAGCTAAACACCGGTACCGTGTCGCCGATGCCGCCCGGCATGCCGTCACCAGGCTGCACCGTGCATTGGCTGAAGTCGATGCTGCGGCCATCAATGCGCGGCGGCGTGCCGGTTTTCAGCCGGCCCTGCGGCAGCTTGAGCTCTTTCAGGCGTGCGCTCAAAGACACTGCCGGCGGGTCACCCGCCCGGCCGGCAGCGTAGTTCTGCAGGCCCACATGGATTTTTCCGTCCAGAAACGTGCCCGCCGTCAGCACCACGGTGCGGCTGCGAAACTTGATGCCAACCTGGGTCACCGCGCCCACCACGCGCTCGCCCTCCACCATCAGGTCATCCACCGCCTGCTGAAACAGCCACAGGTTAGGCTGGTTCTCCAGCTTGCGGCGAATCGCCGCCTTGTACAAGATGCGGTCGGCCTGGGCCCGGGTGGCGCGCACCGCCGGGCCTTTGGAGCTGTTGAGAATGCGGAACTGGATGCCGCCCTCGTCGGTCGCCAGCGCCATTGCGCCGCCCATGGCGTCCACCTCTTTGACCAGGTGGCCCTTGCCAATGCCGCCTATCGACGGGTTGCAGCTCATCTGGCCCAGGGTTTCGATGTTGTGCGTCAAGAGCAACGTCTTGCAGCCCATGCGGGCGCTGGCCAGCGCGGCCTCGGTGCCGGCATGGCCGCCGCCGACGACGATCACGTCAAATTCAGTTGGGTAAAACATGGCTAACCTTTATCCGCTTGTCCGTTGTCTATCAGTTCAGTCGGCACACCCATCGCACGCGCCACCTGTGCCTGGCGTTTGTCCGCCGTCACAAACAAATCCACCCGGGCGGCAATGGCGCTGCCGACATGCAGCGCGTCCATGGCGCGCAGGGGGCCCTGCACCATCGCGGCAAAGGCAAAGCGCTCAACGCGCGCATCCAGCGGCACCAATGTCATGTCGGCCACATCACTTTGCGCGGCATCCCAGGCGCGGTCAAACTCTGCTGTGGGCAGGCTGCCCTCGCGGCGGCGGCGCAGCAGGGCTGACGCCACTTCCGTCTTGCAGTGGGCGGCCACCAGCAGTTCACTGGCAGAGGCAAACAGGGCCAGCACGCGGTTGCGCCCGGCCTCACTGGCGTAGCGCTTGGTCAGTGCCGAGGCATCAAACATCAGCCGCGCCTCGCCATCACGGGCCATCACCGCCTTGGGCAATGAGGCTGCCGGGTACAGCGAAGGGTCAGCGGCCACAGTGCGTTTCACCACGGCGCTTCGTTGCGCTCGTCCAGCACAGCCTGCGACAAGGAAACACCCGGGCTAAGCACCACGGGCTCAAAAGGCTGCTTCCAGCTCGGCACTTTCGCAGGCGTCTGCGGCCGCATGGGCACCAGCTCGGCCACCGGCTTGCCATGCCGCAAGATGCGCACGGTTTCGCCCTGCTCGACCAGGTCAATCATGGCCGACGCATGGGCGCGAAACTCACTCAGGGGAATGGTGTGCATTTTGTACAAAATAAATGATTTCGTACATTTTACCGGCTTTCGAATACCAGACCCAGCCCCCCGGGCTTGCCCGCCCTGTGGTGAAATCAAAAGCATGACCACCCCACCCCCCTCGCCACCCACCAAACTCCTGATTTTTGCCGGCAGCACCCGCCAGGCGTCTTTCAACCGCCAACTGGCCCAGGCCACCGCCGCCATGGCGCGGGCCAGTGGCGCGGAGGTCACCCACATCGAGCTGGCCGACTTTGAGGTGCCGATGTACAACGCCGACCTGGAAGCGCAGGGCACACCGCCCGATGTGATGAAGCTCAAACAAATTCTGCACGAGCACCCGGCCTGGATCATCTGCTCGCCCGAGTACAACGGCAGCTACACCGCCCTGCTGAAAAACACCATCGACTGGGCCTCCAGCCCCGTCAAGAGCGACCCGGTGTGGCAAGACGGTTTCCGGTCATTTACCGGCAAGGTGGTGGGCCTGCTCAGCGCCTCGCCCGGCGCACTGGGCGGCCTGCGCTCACAAAGCCACCTGGTGCCGCTGCTGGTCAATCTGCAGTGCTGGGTGGCGCCCAAGGCCTTTGCCCTGGGCCGCGCCAGCGACGCTTTTGATGCCGAAGGCCGACTGGTCAGCGACGCGCATCGCAAAAACGTGCAGGCGGTGATTGACCAGGTCTTGTTTGCGGCGC
>JANNXF010000191.1:0-2266 GCA_031409395.1 Polaromonas sp. | reverse complement strand
CCCTACCGCCGCCAGCATCTTGTGCATCTTGGCGTGCATGGCGTTGAGCGAGGCCACATCAAACAGGCCGCGGCCCAGACCCGACTGGTTGGATGCGATCACCACATGCCAGCCGGCATGGTTGAGCCGCGCAATGGCTTCCAGCGCGCCGGGCAGCGGCATCCACTCTTCAGGCGTTTTGACGAAATCGTCACTGTCAGAGTTGATGGTGCCGTCGCGGTCGAGGATGACGAGTTTCATGGGGTAGCTTCCTGCGCGCGGCGCTGCGTCCATTGCGCGGTATGCGTCAAATCGTGTTTGTGGGGATCAAGCAGGGCAATCCGCTCCAGCAAGACGGGCAATTCAATCATTGCGTGCCGAAAAAGGGCGCGAATGAAGTCTGCATCCTGAGGCCTGCCCGCCGCACACTTGGACGCCGCAAGGTCATGCAGATCGGGACAGATGGCCGTGATGTCTCCAAAATAAGTGAATACGGCCCGGCTCATCCAGTCATGTGGCAAGCTGGCGGTCTCCGGGCCAACGCCGTCGACGTGGTAGCCGAAAGTGTCATGAAACGTGGAATGCGCGCCGATGGCACCATCAATCAAATCGGCTTTCTCAGGGTGCAGCGCCGGGTATAAATCGATCTCAGTGGACACCAGCAAGTCAGCAGGGGGCTGCTCAAGCAACAACAAAACGGCTTGGCTGCCAATCAACACGAAGCTGGTTTCATTCGATATGGCGGCGCTTGCCCGGAGCACATGTGCCAATTCATCGCGCTTCATGCAGCAATCCCCATGCTTTCGCCGCGCAATGCATGACGCTCTGCGGGCGTCAACACAAAGCCCAGGGGCGAGGTGTTGCGCAGCGTGGCCGCATGGTCATCATCAGCACACACACGAATTTGCAGCTGGCTCAAATCGCCTTGAAGCAATACCTGCCATTCCCACATGTAAGGGTCAGAAGCGTCTGGACCACGCTGGGTTTGCCAGCGCGCTATCGTCTGCAAGGCGCGCTCTACCAGGGCAGGCTGGGCAGCGAGTCGCTCGATAGCGGTTCGATGAAATGCCTGGGTAAATGCGTGTATTTGCTGTTGCGACGGCATACCTTGATTATCAAGGTGAATACTTAAGCGGCCAACCTGGACAAATCAGCCACGCGGTTCATGGCGGCGTGCAGCTTAGCCAACAAACCCAGACGGTTCAGGCGCAGGTCCATTTGCTCGGCATTGACCATCACGCCATTAAAAAAGTCATCGACCGGTGCGCGCAGCGCCGCCAGGGTTTGCAGTGAGGCGGTGTAGTCACCGGCTTCAAACTGGGCATCGGCCTTGGGAACCACGTCCTTGACGGCGGCGTACAAGGCGATTTCGGCGGGTTCAGTCAGCAGCACTTCGCTGACATGGGCGTCTACCGCTTCGGTTTTCTTGAGGATGTTGCTGATGCGTTTGTTGGCTGCAGCCAGGGCTGGGGCTTCGGGCAAACTGGCGAAAATCTGGACGGCTCCAAGGCGCAAGCGAACATCATCCAAGCTCGGGAAAGGTAGCCATAAAACGGCAAAAACGTGATTAAAAGGGTGCCCCTCTCCTTCTAGCAATCCAACCAACCGATCCTGGAAAAATAGCTCCAGTTTTGGTGAAACTACCTCAAGTGGTTCAATCACTGACTTATCAAATTCTGCATGCGCAAACCGAATGAGTTGCCGCATATTTACCGGCAAAGATTTGTCCACCAGCATGCGAATCACGCCCAACGCATGGCGACGCAAGGCAAACGGATCCTTGTCACCGGTCGGCAGGTTGCCAATGCCAAACATGCCGACCAGTGTTTCCAGCTTGTCGGCCAGCGCCACCACCACACCCACCGGGTTGCGCGGCAAATCGTCACCGGCAAAACGAGGCTTGTAATGGTCTTCTATCGCATCAGCCACTTCTGCATCAAGCCCGTCATTGAGCGCGTAATAGCGCCCCATGATGCCCTGCAACTCAGGAAACTCGCCCACCATGTCGGTCACCAAGTCGGTCTTGGCGAGCTGGGCCGCCTGGTCGGCTTTTGCTGCCAGCGCATCGCCGCCCAGCTGCTGGCCAATCGCTTTTGCAATGGCACGCACCCGCTCAACACGCTCGCCCTGTGAGCCCAGCTTGTTGTGGTAAACCACCTTGCCCAGGCCTTCAACGCGGGACTCCAGCGTTTTCTTGCGGTCCTGGTCAAAGAAAAACTTGGCATCTGCCAGACGCGGACGCACCACGCGCTCGTTGCCGCCAATGACCAGGCTGGCGTCTTGCGGG
>JANNXF010000190.1:0-7539 GCA_031409395.1 Polaromonas sp. | reverse complement strand
GCGCCGCCGTCGGACATCTAAAATTTTTAATCCGTCCCCTCCTGCGCTGCTCAGCCCAGCCAGGACGGGGTGGGGGGAAAAGAAATCGGGATCAGAATCGGAACCGGGGGGCAGAACGCGCCTGGCGCGTTGTGCTGAATTTGGCTGCTGGTATTGTTTTTTCTCTCTATCCCTTGTGTATGCGCCGAGGAGCACAGGGCCAGACGGATGAGGGCTCGTGCTTGTTTGAGCCGCAGGCGAGTTTGTACGAGACCCCGGCTGGACCGAGCACCGCAGGTTGCCCGTAGCGCAGCGAAGGGACGCAGACACCAGGGTCGCCTTTCTTTTGCTTACTTTTCTTTGGCGAAGCAAAGAAAAGTGAGTAGCCGCCGGGCTACCCCCGGCAGGGTGGCAGAGGGAGCTGCGATAAAAACTGAAAAGAAGCTTCATAGAGAAACCTCCCGCTTGTGTCCACTCCCAAACCTCCGCCCCAAGCGGTCAAACGCCAGATAAATCACCGGCGTCGTAAACAGCGTCAACACCTGGCTGACAATCAGGCCGCCAAAGATGGCCAGCCCCAGCGGCCGCCGCAACTCGGCCCCTTCACCCCAGCCCAGCATCAGCGGCACCGCCGCAAACAGCGCTGCCAGCGTCGTCATCAAAATCGGCCGAAACCTTAACAGGGCGGCCTGGTGAATCGCTTCTTGCGCCGACTTGCCTTCGTTGCGTTCGGCGTCGATGGCAAAGTCAATCATCATGATGGCGTTCTTTTTCACGATGCCTATCAGCAAAATAATGCCGATGATGCCAATCACGCCCAGGTCAGAGCCGCTGACCATCAGGGCCAGCAGCGCGCCCACGCCAGCCGAAGGCAGGGTGGACAAAATCGTCAGCGGGTGAATATAGCTTTCGTACAGCACCCCCAGCACGATGTAGACGCACACCACCGCCGCCAGAATCAGCCAGAGCTGGCTGGACAGTGAGGCCTGGTAAGCGCCGGCGGCCCCCAGAAAGGTCAGGGTCACGCTCGCGGGCAGGGCGATGTCTTTGGCGGCTTGCTTGATGTCGTCCACTGCCCGGCCCAGCGACACCCCGGGCGCGGTGTCAAAGCCCAGCGTAGTGGCCGGGAACTGGGCCACGCGGGTGATCTGCAGCGGGGCCGGGCGCTCGGTGATGCTGGCAATGCTGGCCAGCGGCGTGGTGCCGCCAGCGCCGGTTTTCAGCGGCAGCTCGCCCAGCGACGCCGCGGTCATGCCGGGGTCGGGCAGGGCTTCGAGAATCACGCGGTACTGGTTGGTTTCGGTAAAGATGGTGGAAACAATGCGCTGGCCAAAGGCGCTGTACAGGGCGTCGTCAATCGACGAGGTGGTGATCGCCACGCGCGCCGCGCTGTCGCGGTCGACCGTGATGTAGGCTGCCGTTCCCTGGGCCTGCGCATCCGACGCCACCTGGCGCAGGCTGGGCAGCTGCTGCATGCGCGCAGTCAGGGCGGCGGCCCACTTCACCACGGTGGCGTTGTCGGCGCCTTCCAGCGACACGCGAAACTGGGTCGGGCCGGTTTCGGCGTCAATCGTCAGGTCTTGCGTGGGCTGCAAATACAGCGTGACGCCGGCCACGGCGGCGACGCGCTCGCGCAGCCGGTCCATGGTGGCCTGCTGGCTGCCGGTGCGCGTGGGCTTGAGGTTGATCAGCATGCGACTGGTGTGCAGCATGGTGTTGTTGGCGGCGTCCACGCCAATAAAAGCGCTCAGGCTTTGCACATCCGGGTCTTCCAGAACCGCCTTGCTGGCGGCCAGTTGCAGCGCCGCCATGCGCGGGTAAGACACCGACTGGGCAGCCTCCAGGCGGGCCTGCAACTGGCCGGTGTCCTGGGTGGGAAACAGGCCCTTGGGAATCAGCACATACAGCAGCACCGTCAGCACCAGCGTGCCCAGGGCCACCAGCAGCGTGAGGCCCTGGCGTTTGAGCACCCAGGTCAGTGCGCTGTCGTAGCCGGTCATCACGCTGTCAAAAAACTGCTGCAGCCGACCTGGGGCTTGACCGCTCGTGTCCGGTGGCGTGGGTTTCAGCCAGCGCGCCGACATCATGGGTACCAGCGTGAGTGACACCACCGCCGAGATCAGGATGGTGATGGCCAGCGTGACGGCAAATTCGCGAAACAGCCGGCCCACCACATCGCCCATGAAGAGCAGCGGAATCAGCACCGCAATCAGCGACACCGTCAGCGAAATGATGGTGAAGCCGATTTGCGTCGCGCCCCTGATGGCGGCGGCCATGGGCTCTTCGCCTTCTTCGAGGTAGCGCGCAATGTTCTCTATCATCACAATCGCGTCGTCGACCACAAAGCCGGTGGCAATCGTCAGGGCCATCAGGCTCAGGTTGTTCAGGCTGTAGCCCAGCAGATACATCGCGCCGCAGGTACCAATCAGCGAAATCGGCACGGCCAGGCTGGCGATCACGGTGGCGCGCAGATTGCGCAAAAACGCAAAAATCACCAATATGACCAGCACCACCGCCAGCATCAGCTCAATCTGCACATGCCGCACCGAGGCGCGGATACCGGTGGTGCGGTCGCTCAGCACTTCGACCCTGATGGCCTCGGGCAAGCCCTGGCGCAGCTCGGGCAGGCGCGCCTTGATGGCATCGACCGTGGCCACCACATTGGCGCCGGGCTGGCGCTGCACATTCAGAATAATGGCGGGTTTCAGGCCGCTCAAGGCCCCCAGCTTGATGTTTTCTGCGCTGTCCACCACCTGCGCCACATCGGACACGCGCACCGCCGCGCCGTTGCGCCAGGCAATCACCAGCTTCTGGTAATCGGCTGCGGCCAGCAACTGGTCGTTGGCATTGATGGCGAAAGCGCGCTTGGGGCCGTCAATGCTGCCTTTGGCGCCGTTGGCATTGGCCGCGGCAATGGCGCTGCGCAGCGCGTCGAGCCCCAGCCCGTTGGCGGCCAATGCCCGGGTGTCGGCCTGAATGCGTACGGCGGGACGCTGCCCGCCACTGAGCGACACCAGGCCGACGCCGCTGACCTGGCTGATTTTCAGGGCCAGCCGGGTGTTGACGAGGTTTTGCACTTCGGTCAGGGGCAGGGTGTCAGAGGTGATGGCCAGGCTCAGGATGGGCGCATCGGCCGGGTTGACCTTGGCATAGACCGGCGGGGCGGGCAGGTCGGCGGGCAGCAGCGCACCGCCGGCATTGATGGCGGCCTGCACCTGCTGCTCGGCCACGTCCAGGCTCAGGCCCAGGTCAAACTGCAGGGTCAGCACCGACACGCCCGCCGCGCTGGTCGAACCCATGCGCTGCAGCCCGGCCATCTGGCCAAACTGGCGCTCCAGCGGGGCGGTGACCGTTTGCGCCATCACCTCGGGGCTGGCGCCGGGGTACAGCGTTTGCACCTGAATGGTCGGGTAGTCCACCTGCGGCAGGGCGGCCAGCGGCAAAAACCTGAAACCCACCACGCCCGCCAGCACGATGGCAACCATCAGCAGCGACGTGGCGACGGGCCGGAGTATGAAAGGGCGTGAGGGGCTCATCGCTTGCGGGAACTCAAAATACCGGGGGCTTGCGTCGGCCTGAGCCCGCGCGCCGGGCGCTTGAACGCGTTCATGATCCGGCGGCTTGCGACGCGCGGCGGCGTGGCGAGGCGCTGGAGGCCGGTGCCTCGGACGCAGGGGCTGCTGCACCGGGCGCGGCATCGCTGCGGGGCGTGCCGTCAGGCCGCGGCCCCTTGCGTTTGCCGCCCTGGCCACCGGCACCGTTCGGGCCCCCCGGCGCATCGCCGGGCAGCACCACTTTGGCACCATCGCTGAGCCGGTCTGCGCCTTCGGTAATCACGCGCTCGCCGGCCTTCAGGCCCTGGGCAATCACCATCTGTTCGGCGGTGGCCGGCCCGCGCTGTACCGGCCGCAGGCTGACGGTGCGCTCGGCGCTGTTGAGCACATACACATAGTCGCCGCTGCCGCCATGGCGCAGCGCCGTCACCGGCACCACCACCGCGTTCTCAAGGGTTTTGACCAGCAGCTGCACATTGACAAACTGGTTGGGAAACAGCGCCAGCTGGCTGTTGGCAAAGCGCGCCTTGGCCCTGACGGTGCCCGTGGTGGTGTCCACCTGGTTGTCCAGCGACGAGAACACGCCAGTGTCCAGCGTGGTGGCGCGGGTTCTGTCGAGCGCGGTGACCTTCATGACCGCGCCTGTGCCGGCGGACTGCTGCAGCGCACCGGCCTGGTCTTGCGGCACTGAAAAAACCACGTCAATCGGCGCGGTCTGGGTGATCAGCACAATGCCGTTGGCGTCGCTGGGGTTCACCACATTGCCCACATCCACCGCACGCAGGCCGACACGCCCCCCCACCGGTGCCACCACACGCGTGTAGCCCAGGTTAAGACGGGCCGTGCCTTCGTTGGCCTTGTCAATCACCACCGCGCCTTCCAGCTGCTTGACCAGCGCCGCCTGGGAGTCCACCTCCTGGCGGGCAATCGAGTCTTGCGCCAGCAGCGTCTTGAAGCGTTCCAGGGTGACCCGGGCGCTGTCGAGTTGGGCTTCATCGCGCTGCCGCTGGCCGATGGCCTGCATCAGCGCCAGTTCAAACTGGCGGGCATCAATGGTGGCCAGCAATTCGCCGGCGCGCACCGTCTGGCCTTCCCGGAACAGCACTTTTTCAAGCACGCCAGAGACCTGGGGCCGCACCCGCACGGTGGCTTGCGGCGTGACGGTGCCCAGGGCTTCCAGAACGATCGGCATGCGGGTTTGCGTGGCAGTGGCCACCCCCACCGTGGTGGCCGGTGTGCTGCGCCGTCCGGCCGTTGCGCCAGCAGCACTGGTTTGCTCAGACGGATGGGTCAGTCGCCAGGCCAGCCAGCCGGTCAGCACCAGCGCCAGCACCGCCACCCCGCTGCCCAGCCAGATGGCGCGGCGGCTCAGGCGCCTGCGTGCGCCTGTGTCTGCGCCTGAGGGCGGCGTGTCAAATTTCGGGTCCATCGGCTGTCCTTCTCACCTGTTCTGATGACCTGCCGCGGCAGACCGGTTCTGGCTTTCTGGGTTGACGCAGTTTGCCACCCGCCTGCCGCTTGCAAGCGGCAGGCGCAGCTGTTTGCGGCGCCACTCGCGAGAATTATCACTGCAAGCTCCCGGCCGCTGATGTGCCGACAGAAAGGCGTAGGTAAACCTGGGGTAAAGCGCCGGGGCGTCGTATTGCCAGGGCTTGCCACTTTTAAAGCGCTATCAATAGAATAGCTGCCAGCGCCCGTATTGATTGGGCCAGATGCCTATTTTGCTTAAGAATCTGCCAGCAGGGACGCCGCTGGCGGCTGGGGCAGCGCGGTCACCAGCGGTGCGGCCAGCCGGTCGCCTTCCTGGTCCCAGAACGAAGCGTCGGCCTTTTCGATGCGCCGGATGGCGTTGTTCATGTGGCGTGCCGCGGTGGCCCGCGCCCGGGTGGCGTCACCTGCTTCGATGGCCGCCACGATGGCCGCGTGTTCGGCCTGCACCTGGGCGGCAAAGTCGGCGCGCCTGGCTTCGTTGGCGCGCGTCACGCGGGTGGCGCCGCGCAGAAATTGCGACAGGTACTGCAGGGTGCTGATTAAAAACGGATTGCGCGCCGCATCGGCAATGGCGCGGTGAAACTGCACGTCTTCCTCCACGCCGTCGCCGCCCGCGCTGACCGCCTGGCCCAGGGCCAGCACCGCCTGCTGGATGCGTTTGACATCAGCGGGCGTGCGCCGCTGGGCCGCCAGCGCTGCCACTTCGGCCTCCAGTGCCCGGCGCACCTCGACCATCTGCACCACGGCTTCCTTGCTGCCGGCATGGCGCGCGTCGAAGTTGAGGGGGGTGAACGGCACGCTGGCCACCACAAACACGCCGCTGCCCTGGCGCGAGTCGACCAGCCCCAGCGATTTGAGCCGCGACACCGCTTCGCGCACCACCGTGCGGCTGACCTGAAACTGCTCGACCAGCCGCGCCTCGGCAGGCAGTCTTGACGAAGGCGCCAGGCGGCCCGAGCGGATCTCGGCGCTCAGTTGCTGCGCCACCTGATCGGACAGGCGGGCGCCACTGGAGACGGGTAAAAACTGGGTTGTCATATAAAAACCAAAGAACGGCCTGTGAGGATACCGCCGATTGCGGGCGCCCGGCCTGCGTGCATTCCCGCGCTTTGCCAGGCCCGGCACCCGGGTATGCCCTCGTTGCTTCTTTGGTCAAAGTTGTATGATAACAAGATGAATAATGGACCACGCCGCGGTTTCCGCCGGTCTGGACTGACGACCAGGAGTGAAGATGACTGAGGCAAAGCAAACCCGTGTGGGCATGAATGTCGGCCTGATTGGCCTGGGGGCCATGGGCAGCGGCATGGCCCATTCCCTGCGCCGTGCCGGCCATACCGTGCATGTGTTCGACGTGCGGCCAGGCGTGGCGCAGGCGTTCGCCAACGACGGCGGGGTGGCCTGCGCTACGCTGGGGGAACTGGCCGCGCAGTGTGCGGTGGTGGTGTCGGTAGTGGTCAATGCGGCGCAAACCGAAAGTGTGCTGTTTGGCGATGCTTCCGGTGGCGCCGGTTGCGCGGCGGCCATGCAGCCGGGCAGCGTGTTCGTGATGTGTTCCACCGTTGACCCCAACTGGTCGATGGCGCTGGAAGCGCGGCTGGCGAAGCTGGGCATTCTTTACCTCGACGCCCCCATTTCCGGCGGTGCGGCCAAGGCGGCCAGCGGCCAGATGACCATGATGACATCGGGCACGCCCGAGGCCTATGCCAGGGCCGACGCCGTGCTGCCAGCCATGGCCACCAATGTCTACAAGCTGGGCGACAAGGCGGGCGCGGGCAGCAAGGTCAAGATCATCAACCAGCTGCTGGCGGGGGTGCACATTGCCGCTGCGGCAGAAGCCATGGCGCTGGGCCTGCGCGAAGGCGTTGACCCGGCCGCGCTGTACGAGGTGATTACCCACAGCGCGGGCAACAGCTGGATGTTTGAAAACCGCATGGCCCATGTGCTGGCGGCCGACTACACACCGCTGTCCAGTGTGGATATTTTTGTCAAGGACCTGGGCCTGGTGCTGGACCTGGCCCGCGCCAGCAAGTTCCCGCTGCCACTGTCAAGCACCGCGCACCAGATGTTCATGCAGGCCAGCACGGCAGGCTTTGCGCGTGAGGACGACAGCGCGGTGATCAAGATATTTCCTGGCATTGAACTGCCCGCCAAGCCTTCCACCCCAGCCCCTTCAACGCCATGACCGCCACACGCTTGATGCTGGGGTGTATTGCCGATGACTTTACTGGCGCGACCGACCTCGCCAACAACCTGGTGCGTGCCGGTATGCGCGTGGTGCAAACCATTGGCGTGCCCACCGGCCCGCTTGGCCTCGAGGTGGATGCGGTGGTGGTGGCCCTCAAATCGCGCACTGTTGCGCCGGCAGACGCGGTGAGCCAGTCGCTGGCGGCGCTGGCCTGGCTGCAGGCGCAGGGCAGCGCGCAAATCTACTTCAAGTACTGCTCGACCTTTGACAGCACCGCGCACGGCAATATTGGCCCGGTGCTGGAGGCCCTGATGGACGCGCTGGCCCGCC
>JANNXF010000189.1:0-2897 GCA_031409395.1 Polaromonas sp. | reverse complement strand
AGTCATCAAGCCGGAAACCCTGCGCCTGAGTGTCGATGCCGAAGGCCGCTACTTTCTCAACGACAGCCTGGTTGCCGACGACCAGCTGGCACCGCAACTGAAAGCCGCAGCGGCGCAAAACCCGCAGCCCGACCTGCACATCCGCGGCGACAAGGCCGTACGCTACGAGCGAGTGGCGCAGGCCATGGCGGCCGCGCAACAGGCCGGCCTGAGAAAAATCGGTTTCATCACCGAACCCAAAATCTGAAGAAAAGCACGGCCCTGCGCAGCCAGCGTGCTGCAGAGCACATTCCCGTTCTGCAAAAAAAGAGCCGTTACAGCCCTCATTCGCTTGACTTTTAAATGAGAATAGTTATCATTACAAAAATGATACCGACGCCAGAAAAACCCCAGACCAACCGATAAGGTTCTCAGCACCATGTCCCTCGCTCTGCCACTGTCCCGCACCCTGAGCCTGCCTTCCCGCGCCAGCTCGCCCTCCGCCACCGCTACCGCCACCCCGGCTCATGCAAGCGGCTACGCGGCGGGTGTGGCACCGGGCTGCGTCAACAGCACCGACATACTGCGCGGACAAAAAGCCGTCGAGATCAGCCACAACGGCTCAACCTACCGCCTGCAGGCCACCCGCCTGGGCAAATTGATTCTGACCAAGTAAGCCGGCCGTTCCGGCAGCCGCCGCAACCCCTCAAGGCAACCGTTTCATCGTGGGGCGATCCGGGGCTCTCTCAGAGCCTCCAAGGTCGTTTTTGCCAGCCACGGACCCTCACCGGTCGTTTAGCCAGGCTTTTTTTCGATGAACCACTGCAAGCTGTCGCCAGATCCATTACGGGCCAAACGCAAAAAAGCCGACCTACAGGTCGGCTTTTTTTGTGGGGCTCACCCGGGGCGACTCACAGCCCGATAGCGGCCATGCCGGCCCGCGCAATTTGCGCGTCTTCGGTGGACTTCACACCGCTCACACCCACAGCGCCAATGCACTGCCCGTCCTTGATGACAGGCACGCCGCCTTCGAGCATGCCCTGAATATGCGGTGCCGACAAAAACGAGACGCGGCCGCCGTTGATGATGTCTTCGTAAATTTTGCTTTCACGCCGGCCCATGGCGGCGGTATTGGCCTTGGCCGGTGCAATGTGGGCCGAAATCGGGGGGGCGCCGTCCAGCCGCTGCAAATGCAGCAAATGGCCGCCGTCGTCAACAATGGCAATGGTGACGGCCCAGTTGTTCTGGAGGGCCTCAGCCTCGGCGGCTGCGGCGATGGCTTTGACGTCGGCGGATTCGAGAACTGCTTTTGTTTTCATGGCTTGGCTGGATTTCGGTTGTTGGAAAGAATGAAACTGAGAGCATACGCAGATTCGGCCAGGCCCGCGCACCGATTACCCCCAAATTAGCGGATAGAACCCTTACAAATAGTAGGAGGTGCCCAGCGGCTGGGTATTGAAAAAGCCCTGATGCCCCCTAAAATAATGCTGCCGGCATGTGCTGGCGCTACGGAGACGATGTCAATGACTGAAAACGTTCAAACCCTCGACTACGGCCTGGTTGCCTCGGCCGAACAGCGCAACAAGGTCATGCGCAACACCTACTGGCTTCTGGCCCTGAGCCTGCTGCCCACGGTATTGGGTGCCTGGATTGGCGTTACCACCGGGATCACCATGGCATTGACGGGCGGCGTCGGCCTGATCGTGTTCTTTGCGGGCGCGTTTGGCTTCATGTACGCCATCGAAAAAACCAAAAACTCGGCGGCAGGCGTGCCTGTGCTGCTGGGCTTCACCTTCTTCATGGGGCTCATGCTGTCGCGCATGATTGGCATGATTCTGGGTTTCAAGAACGGCTCAGAACTCATCATGCTGGCCATGGGCGGCACAGCCGGTGTGTTTTTTGTCATGGCCACTCTGGCCAGTGTCATCAAGCGCGACCTGTCAGGCATGGGCAAATGGCTGTTTGTCGGTGCTGTGGTGGTCATGGTTGGCGGCATCATCAATGTGTTTGTCGGCTCTACCGCCGGAATGATGGCGATTTCAGTGGCGGTGATCGCGATTTTCAGCGCCTACATGCTGTATGACCTGAAGCAGATCATTGATGGCGGCGAGACCAACTACATCAGCGCCACGCTGGCGCTGTACCTGGACATTTTCAATGTGTTCCAGGCCTTGCTGGCGCTGCTGGGCATCTTTGGCGGCGAACGCGACTGAGGTTTTAGCCTCACCATAAAAAAAGGGCCTCACGGCCCTTTTTTACTGGGCGCTCAGGTTCAAAGGCGCTCGAACACCGCAATTGACTCCACATGCGCCGTGTGCGGAAACATGTTGACCACACCGGCCGCGGTGCAGCGGTAGGCACCGCTTTCGGCCAGCACACCGGCATCACGCGCCAGCGTGGCCGGGTTGCAGCTGACATAGACAATCCGACTGGGCAGCGTCCAGTCACCCAGCACCAGGCTTTGCTGGTGCACGCCGTCGTCGCAGGGCACGCCCGTCACGATCTGCTGGTGAAGCGCTGCCAGCGACTTGAACAGCTCAAAAGCCCCTTCGCGCGGCGGGTCGACCAGCCATTTGTCGGCCGCGCCGTCTTTGACCAGCATGGCCGGTGTCATTTCAAACAGGTTTCTTGCTACGAATTTAGTAGCTGCCAGCGCCCGTCTTGTTTGGGATGCAGCCTTGTTTCGCTCAAAGTTCTGGCGTGAACGGGCCACCAGCACCTCGCTGCCCTCAATGCCCAGCACCTCGCGCGCGCGCGTGGCCAGCGGCAGCGTGAAATTGCCCAGACCACAAAACCAGTCAATCACCCGCTCATGCGCCTGCACGGCCAGCAGGCGCAGCGCACGCGACACCAGCACCTGGTTGATGTGCGGGTTGACCTGCGTGAAATCGGTGGGTTTGAAGGGCATGACAATGCCG
>JANNXF010000188.1:0-9031 GCA_031409395.1 Polaromonas sp. | reverse complement strand
CAGTGGCGGGTGTGCCCACGCGCTGGTAGCTGCCATCGGGCATCAAGTCCCATGCGTCCAAGGTGTCGTGCAGATAGGCGACCAAGCATTCATCAATAATGCGCTGGCGCAGCTTGGGGTCGTTGACCGGCCACGCCAGCTCAACACGACGCAGCATGTTGCGGTTCATCCAGTCGGCGCTGGAGAGGTACAAGGCCTCTTGCCCATCGCCTCTAAAGTAAAACACCCGCGAATGCTCCAGAAACCGCCCAATGATGGACCGCACCCGGATGTTGTCGGTGACCCCCGGAACCAGGGCGGGCAGCATGCAGGCGCCACGCACAATCAGGTCGATTTTCACGCCCTGCTGGCCAGCCCTGACCAGCGCCAGGATCAGGTCTTCGTCGGTCAGCGCGTTCATCTTGGCAACGATGCGTGTGTCTTTTCCCTGCCGGGCAGCATCGCCCAGGGCCGCGATTTTTTCCAGCAGCTTGCGGTGCAGTTGAAACGGCGCCAACAGCAAATGGTGCAGCTTGGGCAGCCGGCTCTGGCTGGCCAGGTGCACAAACACGTTGTCTATATCGGCCGTCATCAGGCGGTCTGCCGTGAGGTGGCTGATGTCGGTGTAAAGACGTGCCGTGCGCGGGTTGTAGTTGCCGGTGGAAAGGTGGGCGTAGCGCACCAGGTGCCGGCCCTCGCGCCGGGTGATCAGCAGCATCTTGGCATGGGTCTTCAGGCCGACCACACCGTAAACCACCTGCGCGCCAATCGACTCGAGCATTTCCGCCCAGTTGATATTGGCTTCTTCGTCAAAGCGCGCCTTGAGTTCCACCACCACCGTGACTTCCTTGCCCCGCCGCACTGCCTCGCGCAGCAGCACCATCAGCTCCGAATCTGCGCCGGTACGGTAAATCGTCTGCTTGATCGCCAGCACTTGCGGGTCGTTGACAGCCTCGCGCAAAAAATCCAGCACGCCGTCGAAGCTTTCAAACGGTTGGTGAATCGACACATCGCCCTGCTTGAGCCGCTCAAAAAATGACTGACCCGGCTGCAGCTGCAAGGGGTAACTGGCGTCGTAGCGCGGAAACAGCAGTTCGGGGTCATTGACAAGGTCTACCAGCTGGGTCAGCCTGACCAGGTTGACGGGGCCGTGCACATGAAACAGGGCCAGCGCCGGCAGATTGAACTGCCTGAGCAAAAAGCCCGAGAGGTGATCAGAGCAGCCCGCCGACACTTCGAGGCGAACCGCCTGGCCGTAGTGGCGCTGTTCCAGGCCCTGACGCAAGGCGGTGCGCAAATTTTTGACATCGTCCTCATCGACCGCCAGGTCAGAGTGGCGGGTGACACGGAACTGGGAAAACTGCCCAACGACGCGTCCTGCAAACAGGTCGGGCAGGTGCGCGCGGATCACGCTGGACAGCGAAACAAACAGCATGCCCTTGTCCTTGCCGCCTTTGTGGGGCCCGGGCATGTGGATCAGACGCGGCAAAACCCGGGGCACCTTGACGATGGCAATCTCGTTCTGGCGACCAAATGCGTCGTGGCCCCCCAGACGCACAATGAAATTCAGGGACTTGTTGGCCACCTGCGGAAACGGGTGTGAAGGGTCGAGTCCGACGGGCACCAGCAGCGGCCGCACTTCCCTTTCAAAGTAGGACTTGACCCAGCGCCGCTGGGCCACGTTGCGGTCGCCATGCGAAACAATGCGTATGCCGTGCTGCGCAAAAACAGGCATGAGCTCGTCGTTGTAAAGCGCGTACTGGCGAGCCACCATGTCATGCGCGGCTTTCGACAGCGCTTCAAACGATTCGACGGTATAGGGCCCCTTGCGGTCACCGGCCTGCGCAGCCGTGAGGTGGGGTGCTGCGCGAACCTCAAAGAATTCATCCAGATTGGACGACACGATGCACAAAAACCGCAGCCGCTCCAGAATAGGCACCTCGGGGCGTCGCGCCCAGTCAAGCACGCGCTCATTGAACGCAAGAATGCTGTGGTCACGGTCCAGAAACTGGACCGTAGGCGCCTTGGCGGTCGGCGAAACGGGTGAAGTCGGCATCAACAGAATGAAATTTTTGTAACTATAACTACCTTGAGTGTTTACCGGTTTGATGACAAACGTGTGACAACGCGTGTGACAGATGTTGCACCTGTGCCGCCCGGCTGGCAAGCACTGCCTGTCTCGCTGGTGTGATGCCGATCCACCAGGTAGCTCTCGAACAATTGCGCCGATTTGGCCCAGCTGAATTCAAGTGCCCTCAGGCGTGCCTCATGACGCGGGACAGCCAGCGCCTGGTAGCAGGCGCGCTGCAAATCCTCATTCATGACACCGCCGTGACAGCTTTTACCCCCGTTTGTGTCAGCTTTACCCAGCACTTCCAGCGGCCCATCGACCGGATAGGCGGCCACAGGTGTTCCGCAGGCCATGGATTCCAGCATCACCAGCCCAAAGGTTTCCGACCTGCTGGGAAAAACAAAGACATCGGCGGCGGCATACACCCTGGCCAGCTCTTCTCTGGGCAAAACGCCCATCCAGCGCACTTGCGGGTAGCGCGCCTTGAGCGACGCCTCCAGTGGCCCGACGCCGCACACCACTTTGGTGCCAGGAATGTCGAGGTCCAGGAAGGCAGCGATGTTTTTCTCATACGACACCCGGCCGACAAACAGCGACACCGGACGCAGCAGCGGCCCGGCAGGAGGACACACCGGCGACTGGATTGAATCCCAATGACAAGGCTCGGCATGAAACTCAAACAGCGCAGTGTCCACCCCATGCGTCCAGCTGCGCAGCTTGCCAAAACCGCGCGCTGCCAGCATGTTCAGCACCCCTTCGGTCGGCACCATCACACCCGCCGACGGTTTGTGAAAATACCGGAACAAGGCGTAGCCCCAGCTCAGCGGTATTTTCAGTGCGGCGTTCAATATTTCAGGAAACTTGGTGTGAAAGGCGGTGGTGAAACGCAAGCCATTCTTGAGGCAATAACGGCGCGCCGCCCAGCCCAGCGGGCCTTCGGTGGCAATGTGAATGGCGTCCGGCTGGAAGGCATTGAGCCGGTCTGTCAGACCGCGCCCGGGCCGCACTGCCAGATCAATGCCCGCATAGCCGGGGCACGGACGGGTTTTGAACAGGCCGGGATGAATCACTTCAACCTGGTGCCCCAGTTGCGTCATCTCCCGCACCAGTTCCACCAGCGTGGTCACCACGCCGTTGACCTGCGGCTGCCAGGCATCGGTCACCAGGGCAATTTTGAGGGGCCCGATGGCATTCATGCGGTCACCGCCCGCACGGTGTGGCCGCGCCCCTGCGTTTCATGGGCGGGCGCCCAGTGCAGCAACTCCAGCGTGCCATCGAAGTGCTCCACCAGCGCGGTCCGGCTTTCCACCCAGTCGCCGTCGTTGCAGTACAGCACGCCGTTGATGTCGCGCATTTCAGCGCGGTGAATATGGCCGCAGACCACGCCCTGGTGGCCACGGCGGCGTGCTTCATTGGCCACGGCCACTTCAAAGTCGGTGACGTAATTGAGCGCACTTTTCACTTTTTGCTTCAAATAGGCGGACAAAGACCAGTACGGCAAACCCAGGCGGGCGCGCAGGCGGTTCAGGTGGCGATTCAGTTTGAGCGTGAATTCATACAGGTTGTCGCCCACATAGGCGAGCCACTTGGCGCACTGCACCACGGCATCAAAGTAGTCGCCATGAATCACCCACATCTGGCGGCCGTCGGCCGTGGTGTGAACAGCGTCTTCGACCACTTCAATGCCGCCAAACTGGTTACCTATAAATTCACGCGCAAACTCATCATGGTTGCCGGGCACAAAGATGATGCGGCAACCCTTGCGGGCGCGGCGCAGCAGCTTTTGCACCACGTCGTTGTGCGACTGCGGCCAGTACCATTTGCGGCGCAGCTGCCAGCCATCAACAATATCGCCCACCAGGTACAGGGTGTCGCTGGGGTGCGCCTTCAGAAAATCGAGCAGGGCCGCCGCCTGGCAACCGGGTGTGCCCAGGTGCAGGTCAGAAATGAAAATCGTGCGGTAGCGCTTGCGCAGGGACTCATCGTCGTCCTGCGAGTCGTCGTTTGGCGCGAACCCGTGGCCCAGGGAACCGAGGGCGTCAAACATGTTTCGCATCAGGCCTCCGAACGGTTGACCAGCGAGGGGCTGGCGGGCAGCGGATGGACAGGCGGTGGTTTCACCGAAAAATGCTTCAGGTAGCGCGGCGGCAGGTCGGCAATGCGCATCATCATGGGCAGGTCGGCCGAATTGAACTCCGGGTCCCAGGCAGGCGGGCCCAGCACTTTCGCACCCAGACGCAAATAGCCCTTGATCAGCGCCGGCGGCTCGACGGCCAGCGAATCGTCCAGCTGCTCGATTGGCAAGGCCAGGCGCGGCGTGACGCGGTACTCGATGGCGGCTAGATGGGTTTGCCTGACCTGCCGCCAGATACTGGCCGCTGCATGGCCGCTTGACACGCCGTTGTGCTGCATGGGAATGCTGGCGCAGCCAATCATGGTGTCGAGCTGGTTGCGCGCCATGAACTCGGCCAGCGCGCCCCACAGCGCCAGAATCACGCCACCGTGGCGGTGGTCCGCATGCACGCAGCTGCGGCCCAGCTCCACCATGCGGGTGCGCAGGCTGCGCAAGCGGGTCAGGTCAAACTCGGTATCGCTGTAGGTGCTGCCCACACGCCGGGCCTGGGTGGGGGTCAATACCCGGTAGGTGCCTATGACTTCCTGGCTGTCGGTGTCGCGCACCAGCAGGTGTTCGCAGTAATCGTCAAACAGGTCGATGTCGTGGCCCGCGACTGTTTTGGGCAAGGTGGCGCCCATTTCGACGGCGAATACCTGGTACCTCAGTCGCTGTGCCTGCCTGACCTCGTCCTGGTGCCGGGCCCAGCTGACCGAGATTTTCCCCACTGAAGCCCCTTGAACAGGGGTGACAGGGGCTGCACCGACAGCATGAGAGCTTTGACAAAGTGACCCCCGTGAAAAACCTGGCAATGCAACGGGCGACAGTGCAAAAGTGGGATTGGGCAATTCTTTCATGGCTAACTCCTTGGTTGCTGGATGACCTGAAAATCGGGTTGACGCTTCATTGAATTCACGTGCCCCATGGGCTTGCTTTGCTGTAAAAAAGCCCCTGGAAAGGGGCTTCGGCAATTAATCACTGACGGTCTGCAAAACCGCTGGCTGGCGGCGGCTGACCACGCCGGAAGATCCCGGCGATTGGGCGGCGGGCCTGCCTGGCAGACCCTCCAGCCAGGGACGGGTGCCCGGCTTAAAGCGCAGGCCGCCCGGCGTGCTGGCCATTGCCTTGGCAGTGCAGCGCAAAACGCGCAGGCACTGCTGGTTAAAGTCATGCAGGACTGCCATCGCAGCCTGGGCTCGCGGCTTGTCGCCTTCAGTCATGGGGTTCGTGTTCAGCCTCACAAGCTGGCCTTGCTTTGTTGTCATGCGCAAATTGTGCGGGCCGGCAGTGACGTGTCTGTGTCAGTTCAATGGCAGTTGCGTGACACGGCCGGGCACCGAACCCAGACGTTGCCGGCACGCGTCACCTCACGGATGGTTCAGCCGGGCTGGCTCGTCTTGCTATTGAATCAGGAGCAGCTTGCGCCCGTATTGATTGGGCTTAAGGCATTTTTTATCATTGAGCCTGCCGTCTGCAGCCGTCAAACTCAGTCCGGCAGCACGCCCCACTGCGGCTTTCAGGGAAAACGCGGGAAATTGATGGGCGTTTGACCCAGATAACGTGACCCCAATCGCCTCGTCATCGGCGGATCAATGACGGGTCGGGTCACCCCAGGAAGGCGTCTATTTCTTGCGCGGTACTGCGTGCCGTTCGCATCACGCCAATCAGGGTGGCAGAGGCCATGCCTGTCCAGTCGCCATAACCGACCAGCCACAGGCCTGGCACTTTGGCTGAATGGGTGCCGTTTACCGCCACGCGCCCCTCTGTACCGACCACATCAAGTCCTGCCAGGTGGCCCAGCACCGGACTAAAGCCTGTGCACCAAATGACGGCATCGAAGCTGGATGCCGTGCCGTCTGGCCAGACCACACCCTTTGCCGTGAAGCGCGCCATGGGTCGCCGGGACAGCAGGACACCACGCGCCCTCGCATTCTTCACCGACGGGATCATGACGATATCGCCCAGTCCACCCGGCCCTGGGTCTGGAACCCGGCCTTCCTGCTGCGCTTTCCAGCGCTCGGTGGCGCGCTCAAAAAGCACACGCCCGTCAACATCGTCAGGCAAAAACTGCGGAGGCTGCTGGGTCACCCAAACCGTGTCGGCAAGCTGAGAGATTTCAGCCAGGATTTGCGCCCCCGAGTTGCCGCCACCGACCACAAGAACCCGTTTTCCTGCGAAGCTTGCCGCATCAACATAGTTGGCGGAATGCAGTTGTAGCCCGGCAAAATCTGGCTGCCCCGGAAATGTCGGCGTGTACGGGTTTCGCCAGGTACCGGTGGCGCTGACAAGCGCTTTGCATGACCAGGCCTTGCCGCTTGAGCGCACCCGAAAACCGGTCGCTGTTTTCTCAGTGCCTGACACCCATACCGGGCGTTGAACCGGCAGTTCATAGCGCGCTTCGTAACGGGTCAGGTAGTCGGTCACATCACTGCGTGTCGGGTAGCGCTCACCGACAGGAGGCATGGGCCAGCCCGCGAGGGAGCTCCAGGATGCGGGTGAAAACAATTGCAGTGACTCCCAGGCGTGGCACCATGCCCCGCCGGCGGTTTCTTCTGCATCCAGAATCAAAAAAGAGCGTTTGGTGCGGCGCAAAAAATACGCTACCGACAGGGCTGCCTGGCCTCCCCCTACGATGATGACCTCAGGGTGTGTCATGCTGTGTTGCCTTGAGTTCAGCTTGCTTCTTTTTGCGCAAAACCTGCAGCGCAAACCAGCCAGGCCCAGGCGCCTGGCCTGGTTGACTACTTCAGCCTGCAGCCTGCGTCGCGGTCAGCGCAGCTCAGATATTTTTCTGGTTCACGCGCTTCGACAGCGCTTCGGCACTCTCTTTGCGTTCGCTGTAACGGTCGGTCAGCCAGGGCGACACATCGCGCGTGAGCAGCGTGAACTTGAGCAGTTCTTCCATCACATCCACGATGCGGTCGTAATAGGCCGAGGGCTTCATGCGTCCGGCCTCGTCAAACTCCAGAAAGGCCTTGGCCACCGACGACTGGTTGGGAATGGTCAGCATGCGCATCCAGCGGCCCAGAACGCGCATCTGGTTGACGGCGTTAAACGACTGCGAACCGCCTGAAACCTGCATCACCGCCAGTGTTTTGCCCTGCGTGGGCCGAACGGCACCGCTGGTCAAGGGAATCCAGTCGATTTGCGACTTCATGATGCCAGTCATGGCGCCATGGCGCTCGGGCGATGTCCAGACCATGCCCTCAGACCAGTTGGCCAGTTCGCGCAGCTCTTGCACCTTGGGGTGCGATTCAGGCGCGTCGTCGGGCAGCGGCAGCCCGCTGGGATTGAAGGTGCGGACTTCTGCGCCCATGGCCTGCAAAAGCCGGGCGGCTTCTTCGCTGGCGAGGCGGCTGTAGGAGCGCTCGCGCACCGAACCGTAGAGCAGCAAAATGCGCAAGGGGTGGCTGGCTGCACCAGTCTTTGGCAGTGTCGGTGTGTTGAACAGCGCTGTATCTATATTGGGCAGTGCGCTGGCGGCAGCGGCTTTTATCTCAGGCAACACGTTCACCCTTGTCGTTGACGACCTGTTCACCGTCTTCTTTTACAAATGCGGCCCGTTGCGGCAGCGGCAGGATGTCAAGCACGGCCTCGGACGGGCGGCAAAGCCGCGTGCCCAGCGGCGTGACGACGATGGGCCGGTTCATCAGAATCGGGTGGGCCACGATGGCGTCCAGCAAGGCATCGTCGCTCAAGGACGCATCGCCCAAACCCAGCTCGTCATACGGCGTGCCTTTTTGCCGCAGCAGCGCGCGCACGCCGGTGCCCATTTGGGCTATCAGCGCCATCAGCTTGTCTCGGCTGGGCGGGGTTTTAAGGTATTCGATGACTTCCGGCTCAACGCCCGTATTGCGAATCAGCGCCAGTACGTTGCGTGAGGTGCCGCATTGCGGGTTGTGGTAAATCGTGGTGCTGGACATGGTGGCTAGGGACTCCTGAAAGGCCAGGGTGGCTTGAAATGATGCTGCGGGGATGCCGAAAGATTGTGCAACGGTTGCGTACCAATTTGCACCTTGCTTTGCTTGGGCGCTTGAATCATTTCCAAGATTCAATTATATTTGAAACATGGAAACATTATCGGCCACCTCAACGCTGTCACTGCTGGACGAAAGCGCCGCCGTCAAGGCATTGGCGGCACTGGCCCAGCCTCAACGGCTGCGCGCTTTTCGCGCGCTCGTGGTGGCTGGCGCAGAAGGCCTGACGCCCGGGGTGATGGCCGAAAAGCTGGGCGTGGCCCCCAGCGCGCTGTCGTTTCATCTCAAGGAACTGGCCTATTCGGGCCTGGTCAGCAGCGAGCCGCGCGGCCGCAACCTGATTTACCGCGCCAACTTTGACCGCATGACGGCCTTGCTCGGCTACCTGACCGCGTACTGCTGCGAGGGCCAGGGCTGTGAAGCCAGCAGCGTCGCGCTCTGCACGGATTGCTGAGTACAGCGGCCAAATAGCCATGGTGATTTAGCCCTCAAGCCCAATGGATTCGGGCGTAAGCAGCTCCTTTTTTAGTAGCGTTTAGCCCATTTCCCCAAGTTCTCCCAACCTTTTTGAAACCCACACCCATGCCAAACAAAACCATCAACGTGCTGTTTTTATGCACCCACAACTCGGCCCGCAGCATTCTGGCCGAAGCCACCCTGAACCATATCGCCAGACTGAATGGGGCCCGCTTCAAGGCTTTTTCAGCCGGTAGCAGCCCGCGCGACAACCAGCAACCCAACCCGCAGGGACTGCAAGTTCTGGCGACGGCGGGCATCAGTACCGAGGGGCTGCGCAGCAAAAACTGGGACGAATTTGCCACCCCAGACGCACCGCACATGGATCTGGTGATCACGGTGTGCGACAACGCGGCCGGTGAGGTCTGCCCGTTT
>JANNXF010000187.1:0-4105 GCA_031409395.1 Polaromonas sp. | reverse complement strand
GCCACACGCGATGCCAGGCTGGGCTGGCTGGCCTCCAGCACATTGAAACCGCAAAAAAACAGCATCAGCAAGGCCGCCAGCAGGCCCAGGCTGGGTGCCACCAGGCCTGTGGCAGACGAGACCCACCACAACCCCAGCTGCACCAGCGCGATCAGGCCGACCGCGGCCAGAAACACCGCGCGCAGGTAGCCACGCTTCTCCAGCGGGAACAGCGTCGCGCCCATCACGGCAAAAGACGCCAGCACGGCCGGCAAATACACCTGCCAGTGGCGGCTTTTGTCCAGCCCGGCAGCGACCAGCAGGGCCGGAACAGCCACCCACATGGCCAGTTGCACGGCGTGCAGCACGAACACGCCAAAATCCAGCCGCAGCAGCGCGGCGTCTTGCAGCACCTCGGCGATGCCGCCGCGCGGACGGTCGGCGTGCTTCAGCGGCTCTGGCGGCACCCACCAGAGCACCACCGCGATGCCGCCCAGCGCCAGCAGGCCGGTCAGGGCCAGCAAGCCATGCAGGCCGATGGCGCTGCCCAGCAGCGGCGCCGCCACCAGCGACAACGCAAACATGAGCGCGATGCTGCCGCCCACCAGCGCCATGGCCTTGGTGCGCACCTCGTCGCGGGTGGAATCGGCCAGCAGCGCCGTGACGGCAGCAGAAATGGCGCCCGCGCCCTGGAGCGAGCGCCCGGCAATCAGCCAGCCCAGGTCGGGCGCCCAGGCCGCCAGAAAACTGCCCAGTGCAAAGACCAGCAGCCCGACCACGATGACGCGCTTGCGGCCCCACCAGTCCGAGGCCAGGCCAAACGGGATTTGCAACAGGCCCTGGGTGAGCCCGTAAATGCCCATCGCCAGGCCGACACGGGCCGGGTCATCGCCGCCAGGGTATTTGGCCGCTTCCAGGGCGAACACGGGCAACACCAGAAACAGGCCCAGCATGCGCAAGGCAAAAATCGACGCCAGCGAGACACTGGCGCGCCGCTCGGTCGCGGTCATCGGAAACGAAAGAGGCGCAGAAGACACGGTCAGAAGGCCTGTAAATGGAGAAATTCAGCAAAAGCAGCCGCACCGGTCAGTGCACTGCCGTGTATTGTGCTTTACCCAGGATTGTCCATTAGGCGGCACATCGTACCTGCGCAGTGACTGGCGTCCTGATGAACCATCTCGGTTTAAAGCACGCATCGGACTATGATGGAGAGTTTTGCGGCGGCCAAAAATCTTGAACTCCCCTACCGACAGCAAGTACCTTGCCAACGAACACGGCGACGGGCCGCCCCAAGCCAGTTCAGCCCCTGTCTCCAGTGCAGGGGGCAGCGAACCAGGCGCAGTGGGGAGCGTGGGGGCCAGCGGCCGTAGCGACGGGCCGCCCCAAGCAAGGCCAGCCCCCCCGGGGGGCAGCGAACCACACGCAGTGGGGAGCGTGGGGGCCATCCTCCAGCGCATCAGTATCCGCGGGGCGCGCACCCACAACCTCAAGAACATCGACCTCGACATCCCGCGCAACCAGCTGGTGGTCATCACCGGCCTGAGCGGTTCGGGCAAGTCGAGCCTGGCCTTTGACACGCTGTATGCCGAAGGCCAGCGCCGTTATGTGGAAAGTCTCTCCACCTACGCCCGGCAGTTTCTGCAGCTGATGGACAAGCCCGACGTGGACATGATCGAGGGCCTGTCGCCGGCCATTTCCATCGAGCAGAAAGCCACCAGCCACAACCCACGCTCCACCGTGGGCACCGTGACCGAAATCCACGACTACCTGCGTCTGCTGTTTGCCCGCGCCGGCACGCCCTATTGCCCGGAACATGATTTGCCGCTGCAGGCGCAAAGCGTCAGCGAAATGGTCGACACCGTGCTGGCCCTGCCTGAAGACACCCGGCTGATGATTCTGGCGCCGGTGGCGCGCGAACGAAAGGGCGAGTTCGAGGGCGTTTTTGCCGAAATGCAGGCGCAGGGCTATGTGCGCTTTCGTGTCGACGGCGCCGCTTACGAGTTTGACGCGCTGCCGAAACTCAAAAAAGCCGAAAAACACAATATCGACGTGGTGATTGACCGCATCAAGGTGCGCGCTGACAAGGACAAAGCGGCGGCAGACGCCGTGCCCGATGCCCCCGACACGCTGCCGGCCAGCCCGCCGCCGGCATTGCGCCAGCGCCTGGCCGAAAGCTTTGAAGCCGCGCTGCGGCTGGCCGACGGCAAGGCAATTGCCCTGGAAATGGACAGCGGCAAAGAACACCTCTTCAGTGCCAAATTCTCCTGCCCGGTCTGCAGCTACTCCCTGAGCGAAATGGAGCCGCGGTTGTTTTCGTTCAACTCCCCGGTGGGCGCCTGCCCCAGCTGTGACGGCCTGGGCCACAAGGAGTTTTTTGACCCGGCCCGGGTGGTGGCGTTTCCCACCTTGAGCCTGGCCAGCGGCGCTGTCAAGGGCTGGGACCGGCGCAACAGCTATTACTTTTCCATGCTCGAAAGCCTGGCCAGCCACTACAAGTTTGACATCGACAGCGCCTTTGAAGACCTGCCGCCCCATGTCCGGCAGGTGGTGCTGCATGGCTCGGGCGACGAGGACATCAAGTTCAGCTACATCACGGATTCAGGCAGCGCTGCGGGCAAGAAAGTCAGCAAAAAACACCCGTTTGAAGGGGTGATTACCAACTTTGAACGCCGTTACCGGGAAACCGACTCGGCGGTGGTGCGCGAAGACCTCTCCCGCTACCGCAGCCTGCAGGCCTGCCCCGACTGCGCGGGCACCCGCTTGCGCCAAGAGGCGCGCCATGTCTACCTGGTCGGCAATGCCGACAGCGAAGGGGTCAGCCAGCGCAAGGCGATTTATGAAATCAGCCATCTGACGCTGCGCGACAGCTTTGCCTATTTCACCGCCCTGAAAATGCAGGGTGCCAAGGCCGAGATTGCCGACAAGGTGGTGCGGGAAATTGGCCTGCGCCTGAAGTTCCTGAACGACGTGGGCCTGAACTACCTGAGCCTGGACCGCAGCGCCGAAACCCTGTCGGGTGGCGAATCCCAACGCATCCGGTTGGCCTCGCAAATCGGTTCGGGCCTGACCGGTGTGATGTATGTGCTCGACGAGCCCAGCATCGGCCTGCACCAGCGCGACAACGACCGCCTGATCGGCACACTCAAGCACCTGCGCGACATCGGCAACAGCGTGCTGGTGGTCGAGCACGACGAAGACATGATCCGCGCCGCCGACCATGTGATTGACATGGGCCCGGGCGCCGGCATTCATGGTGGCCGCGTGATGGCGCAGGGCACGTTTGAGCAAGTGCAGGCCAACCCCGACTCGCTGACCGGCAAGTACCTGGCGCAAACCCTGAAAATTGCCGTCCCGGCGCGCCGCACGCCGTGGTTGCCGACCGTGAAAAACGCGCCGGTTTATGACAAAAGCAAATCACGCTTTCCGCCCAGCCCGGCCGCCGAACGCCGCGCCGCACGCGAAGCCACCCACCTGGCCACCCAGGGCGACATGCAGGCACTGCGCGTTCTAGGTGCCACCGGTCACAACCTCAAGAATGTCAGTGTCGAGTTCCCGGTCGGCCTGCTCACCTGCGTGACAGGCGTCTCCGGTTCGGGCAAATCGACCCTGGTGAACGACACGCTCTACACCGCTGTGGCGCGCACGCTGTACCGCGCCCACGAGGAGCCCGCTGCGCACGAGAGCATCGAGGGCATCGAGCACTTCGACAAGGTCATCAACGTCGACCAGTCACCGATTGGCCGCACACCTCGCAGCAACCCGGCCACCTACACCGGCCTGTTCACGCCGATCCGCGAGTTGATGGCCGAGATGAACACGGCGCGAGAGCGTGGTTATGGTGCGGGCAGGTTCAGCTTCAACGTCGCCGGTGGCCGTTGCGAGGCCTGCCAGGGCGACGGCATGGTGAAGGTCGAAATGCACTTTTTGCCCGATGTGTATGTGCCCTGCGATGTCTGCAAGGGCCAGCGCTACAACCGCGAAACCCTGGAAGTGCAGTACAAGGGCAAGAACATCGCCCAGGTGCTGGACCTCACGGTCGAGGCCGCCGCCGAGTTCTTCAAGGCCGTGCCCACCATTGCGCGCAAGCTGCACACCCTGCTCGACGTCGGCCTCTCCTACATCAAGC
>JANNXF010000186.1:0-9329 GCA_031409395.1 Polaromonas sp. | reverse complement strand
CTGGGCGGGCGCTTATTCGAGCGCGGTGATGGTCAGGCCGTGTTGTGCCGAAAACGCTTCCAGGATTTTGGCAATGCCCGCATCTTGCAGGGTGGTCACCAGCTCGGCAATCCGGTTGTAGCCGCCCTTGCGGCTTCGGGTGACCAGCACGGTGGCCGCCGGGTCGCCCGCTGCAAACGCGGTTTGCAGTGACGTTTGCAGCGAGTCCATCACGGCCTGGCGCTGGGGCTGGCTGGCGTTGGACGTGGCAGAAAACTGCAGTTCGAATGAAAAATTGGTTTTCAGCTTCATGGGCGGCTTTCAGGGGTATGAGCGGTTCAACAATGCGTCAGGGGGCGGGTTGGTGCCCCGGCATCGGGGTTTTCAACGGCCAGTTCTTTCGGTCCAGTACTGACTTTAGCGGCAGGCGGGCGGGCTTGTCCAGCCCCGAAAGGCGGGTGGCCGGGGCATGTGGCGTGGTGCAATCGCGCGCCCTGAAGATGCCAACACCCGGCCGTTGCTATTTTTTTCAGCGCCTGCGTCATGGGGGTCCTGGCCAGCCCAGCCGGCCGCGCAGGTCCAGTACCACGGGGGGCAGGGCGATGGCGATCAGCAAGGCGGCAATCGGCAAGGTGGCGCTAAAGCCCATGGCCTTGAACGCCAGTGCCCCGACAATACCGCCGCCGAGAAACAGGCTCAGCAGGCTCGCCAGCATCAGCAACTTGTCGGTGTTGGCCCGAACCTGCGCAATCCCGTTGCCTTTTTCGGAATGGTTCCAGTAAATCAGCCGGCCCAGCTCAATGCCAAGGTCGGTGATCACACCCGTCATGTGCGTGGTGCGAATCTCGGCGAGCGAGACCTTGGTGACGATGGCGTTTTGCAGGCCCATGATGAAGCACAGCAGCAACACCGCCGTGGGCACCAGCAGGTTGGCCAGCGAGGCCAGGTTGGCCCCGACCAGACCAAACACCAGCAGCAGGGCGGCTTCCAGCAGCAGTGCCAGCGCATACTTGCTGTGCAAGGCGTGGCGCCGTGCCCAGCTGATAAGCAGCGTGGTGGTGATCGCCCCGCCCATGAAAGCCGCCAGGCTGACCAGGCCCGCCAATGCCAGCGCGACGCTGCCTGCCACCAGGTCGTCTGCCACGGCCGAGACAATGCCGGTCATGTGCGAGGTGTAGCGCTGCACCGCCAGAAAGCCGCCAGCGTTGATGGCCCCTGCAACAAACGCGAGCAGGCCACCGAGCTGCCGGTTGCTACGGCGCGTGCGGTCCCTGGCGGTGAGTTGAAGCAAGAAATTGAGGAACATGAAAGCCCTGCCAGGCGCATGGCTTGGCGCTGTTCATTATGGGCGGAGGCAAAGGTTCCCGGCCCAGGCGGCACCGTGTCTCTGGCCGAAAAGTTGGCGAAAAATAGCTGAAGCCCAATCAAATCGGGCGCAGACAGCTATATTTTTGATAGCAAATTCAGGCCGTCTGGGGCTCGGGCTGCGCGGCTCTGCCGGCCTGCAAGGCCACGGTATCCAGCGCCTGCGCCACCACGCCGTGGGTGTCTACCGGCCTGAGCAGGCGCTCGCGCAGCAGCCGTTCGCAGCTGCGTTTGGTCATCGAGTGCGGCTGGCCGCCGTGGCTTACAAACATGAAGAGCGTGCCCTTGGTGCTGGCCCAGATCAGCTGGGCGCGCAGCCAGCGGCGTTTCGAGTACAGGTCAACCCAGCCGCCCGCGCGCAGGCTGAGCAGCAGTTGCTCGGCTTCGGCCTCGTCCATGGCCGGTTTGGGCGCTGCGGCAGGGACCGGTTGGGGCAGGGCGGCGGACGGCGCTTCAGCGGCGGGGCGGGTAGCGGCAGGGCTGGCGGTGATGATGGCGGTGGTGGGGCTGTCAAGGCCTTGCGCCTGCAGCGCTGCCGCGTCAGAGGCGTCGGCCTCGGCGTCGTCCAGGGGGGAAAGATCGCCCGGGGCGCTGGGCAGGGTGTCCTCAAAGCCGGCGGCGTCCAGGTCTTCGCGGCCCAGCCAGGGGTGCGCCGCCACCCTGGCCCGGCGCTGCTCGGGGGTGGCCGGCAGGTCTTCGGGGCCGAGCGGCGCGGCGCCTGATTCTTCGGCGTCGCGCTGGCTTTTCAGGCGGCGCAGTTTCAGCACCGGCTGGTGCAGGTTCATCAGGCCTTCAAAAAACGCCTCGCTTTCGCGCGGGTCCTGGCCCAGCAGCTCCAGGCCTGCGTGCAGCTTGCCCAGCAGCGGCGGGATCATGTCGATCAGCTTGGCCGGCTGCTTGAGGGTCACCTCGCGCTTGACGCTCCAGAGCAGGTCGGGCACGACCGAGCCAAAGCCTTCGGGGTCGATCTGGTTGCGGGTGTCGGCCAGCCTGGCGTGGGCCATGGCCAGCGCCCAGGGGCCAAACAGAAAATCAAGCACCATGCCGGGCACGTTGTCCAGGTCGGAGCGGCTGCTCAGGTCAAAGGAAATCTGGTCGGCCTGGGTTTGCCGCTCTTCGGCAAAGCGCAGCGCCTGCACCACGTTCTGGCGGCTGTCGGTTTCTTGCTGGTCCTGCGTGTCCCAGTCGAGTTCGAGCGCGGCCAGAGCCAGGGCAAAGGGTTCGGTGCCGTCAATGGCCTGGCCATTGAGTGCGTTGAAGGCCTGCGTGACCGGCTCAAAAAAGGCCAGAAACTCGGGGCTGAACTCGTCGTTGTACTTGAAGCTGCGCTGCGCCACGCGCTCCATCAGGCGCCGGCCGGCATGGCCTTCGTCGCTGAAAAAGCGCGGGTCGACCATGGCCAGGCGCAGCAAAGACGGTTCCAGCGCCACGATGGCTTCGCGCACTGGCACCAGCAGGCGCGGGTCTTGCGCCACCTGGTTGACCAGCTTGCGCACCACCTCCAGGCCCAGCACCTGGCCGACGCGCTGGGCTTCTTTTTTCAGCTGGGTGCGCACAATGGCGCGCTCTTTGGGCCGGCCATAAGCGCCCCAGACCTGCGGGTTGAGCTGGCTCAGCTCGTTGACGAAGCGCGGGGGCCGGTCAACGGCCGGCAGGCGCTGGTACTCTGACAGCGGCGCGCGGCGGGATTCGCCCAGCCCCGCCGGGGCGGAATCTGGTGAAGCCTGCAGCGCCGCCAGTTCCTCGTCGATGGTGGCGTAGTAGGACGGCGCCAGGCCGTGATTAGCATTGCTGCCGCCATGAAACAGAAAGTCCTGAAACAGCTCGTCGCGGATTTCGTAGTTGGACAGGTCGGCGTACTGGGAGGGCGCGCGCGCTGCAGCCTCACCGAAGCCGCTGCCCTCAGTGCCGTAGCCGGAGTGGCCGCGGCTGCCGCCAGCGCGCTGGCCGTTGCCTGTGCCGGTGCTGGAATCAGCGCCCGGCCCCTCGCCGGGACGGCCGGCGCCACGGCCGCGGCCGCTGCTGGCCGGGGTCGGCAGCACGCGGTAGCTGGCGCCCTGCACATTGGCCATCTCGAGCTGGCTTACCAGGCGTTCATAGACCCGTTTGAGTTCACGCCCCAGCGGGTCGGCCAGGTACTTGAGCCACAGCGAGGTGACGGCGGGCTCGGCCGGTGTGGCCGAAATCAGTTCACGCAGCGCCTGGGCAAAGGTCTCCGGGCGCAGCGGGTTGAGCTCTGGCCGGACATTGGACAGGCCTTGCACCGAGCTCATCAGCTTGTTCAGCTCGGCCAGCGTTTGCTCGACCGTCGGCAGGATCTGCTGGAGCAGGCGCGAGGATTCAATGGCCTGCGACACATCGGCATCATTGACCAGCGAAAAAGCGCTGTGCGACTGAAAGCCGCTGGGGGGTGCGGCGCTGAGCGCGGCCGCCTGCGAGGGCGAGTAGAGGCTGGCCTCGACCGGCTCCAGCGATGAAAACGATGACGAGGGCGACAGCGCTGAACGCGATGAAAGGGGCGCGTGGGCCGAGTTCGCCGTGGCCTCCAGGCTGGCCTCAAACAGCGCCCGCAGATCGGCCGGGTACTGGGCGCTCCACATCGATTTGTTTCTCAGCAACTCGCGCCAGGCGGTGCCCAGGGCATCGCGTTCGACCGCCTTCATGCTCTGGGTTTCGGCCACCTGGAGCGCGGCAACGGCGTCGTCAATAGAGCGCTCCAGCGCGGGCTGGGCCGCGCGGGACGCTTCCTGAAGACAAGATTGGAGAACGTTGGATTGCGAGGCCATCTGGGGCAAAAATGACAGGGTAAAAGTGCGGAAACGTCGTGTGGCTGACGTCAAAACCACAGCTTAGCGCAAAGGCTTGAGGTCACTGGATGAACCCGCTTGCAAAGTGTTTCAATTGGTTTCGACTCTACACAGGCACGGCACTGACATGGTACGCATCTTGGCGTGCTAACTGGCTGCGCATAGCCAAAACACGCAGTGAGCGCTTCCTGACCAAGCCCGTGTGAAGGCGGTGTAAAGGGTGGGGTTGACGCCACATCGCCACGCCCCTCACTGCAGCAAGGGCGTGTCGGGCAATTCGTTGGGATGGCCGGGCCGGGCCTCGGGCGTGCCTGGCAGCGCAAAATGCGCCATCAGGACGGCCGAGGTTTCTTCCAGCGCGTGCGTCAGTCCGTCCTCGTAGCGTTTGTCCTTGAACGCGCTGGCCATGCGCGCCACCATGGCCTGCCACTGGTCGGCGCTGACATGCTGCAGCAAGCCGCGGTCGGCCACAATTTCAATCGCGTGTTCGGCCAGCAAGACGTAAATCAGCACGCCGTTGTTGTGCGCGGTGTCCCACACCCGCAGCTTGCCAAACATCATGACGGCGCGCTGGCGGACCAGGGCGCGGAGGGGGGTTTCGGGGCCAAGCCGCCAGACATAGCTGGCGGGCAGCGAGGCCTCGATGCACATGCGGATTTGGCCACTGTGCCGTTGCTCACTGGCTGCCACCCGTTGGGCCAGGCGCTGCAGCAGCTCGGGCGCAATGGCGCGGCGGGTGTCTGACGCGTCCAGCCACAGGTGCCGGAGGAGGGTTTTGAGTTTGCTGAACATGGCTACCAACCCCCCGACGCGCCGCCGCCGCCAAAGTTGCCGCCCCCGCCGCTGCCAAAACTGCCCCCGCCCCCGCCCCCACCCCCGCCAAAGCCGCCGCCCCCACCGCCCCAGCTGCCGCGTCCGTGCGGGCTTCCCATGCCGCCCAGGCCACCGAGGCCGCCGCTGCGGGCAAGCCCGCCCAGGCTGGTGACCAGTGCCAGCACCGCGCCCGCCAGCGTGGCCACACCGTCGACGACCAGGCTGCTGGTGAACAGCCAGGCCAGCACACCCACCGCGCCGCCGGTGGCCAGCGACCCGAGCTTGCGGCCCAGCAGGCTTGAGAGCAGGCGCCCGCCTATCGGCACGGCAAAAAACAGAAACACGGCCAGACTGGTCCAGTCAAAGCCCTGGCTGCCGCGCGGTGTTGAACGGGGAGCTTCGGGTGCGGGCAGGTTTTCACCCCGGATGCGCGCCATGATCTGGTCGGCGGCGGCATCCAGCCCGCCGGCAAAGTCGCCCTGCCGAAAACGCGGGGTGATGGCGCTGTCGATGATCTGGCGCGCCGCCAGGTCGGGAATCGCGCCTTCCAGGGTCTTGGTGGTTTCAATCCGCACGGTGCGGTCGTTCTTGGCGACCACCAGCAGCAGGCCGTCGCCCACGTCCTTGCGGCCAATCTTCCAGCTGTCGCCGACGCGCTGGGCGTAGGCGGCAATGTCTTCGGGCTGGGTGCTGGGCAGCAGCAGCATCACCACCTGCGCGCCACTGGCCTGCTCAAACGCCGTCAGTTTGGCTTCGAGGGCCTGGCGCTGCGCCGCGTTCAGCGTGCCGGTGCTGTCCATCACATGGGCCGTCAGCGCCGGTACGGCCTGCACGCTTTGCGCGCGGGCAGGCGGCCAGAGGAGCGCCAGTCCGAGGAGACTTGCTATAAAAATAATAGCTGCTCGCACCCGAATTGATGGGGCCTGAGGCATTTTTTACCTTTATTTTCGGGGCTTAAAAGCCATGATGAGAGAAAACGGATGTACGGACGCAGAAGGCGCAAAGGTTTCGCAGAAGGCGCAAAAGTGGGTAAAAAACCTTTATTTTTCGGGTTTCCTTTTGCGCTTTTCGCGGAAACTCTGCGCCTTCTGCGTCCGGAAGAACGATCCCGCTTTTTGACCTTGGCAGGGACTTATTTTTTGCTGAAATCCACCACCGGCGGGGCTGAAATTTGCGCCTCGTTTTGCACTGCAAAAGTGGGCTTGACGCTGTAGCTGAACACCATGGCCGTCAGGTTGCTGGGGAAACTGCGCGCCAGCACGTTGTACTGCTGCACCGCCTCGATGTAGCGGTTGCGCGCCACCGTGATGCGGTTTTCGGTGCCTTCGAGCTGCACCCGCAAATCGCTGAAACCCTTGTTGGCTTTCAGGTCCGGGTAGCGCTCGCTCACCACCATCAGGCGGCTCAGGGCGCTGCCCAGTTCGCCTTGGGCGGCCTGAAACTTGCTGAATGCCGCCGGGTCGTTGAGGGTTTCGGGCGTGACCTGAATTGAGGTGGCTCTGGCCCGGGCTTCAATCACCTTGGTCAGCGTGTCCTGCTCAAAAGCCGCTTCGCCCTTGACGGTGGCCACAATATTGGGCACCAGGTCGGCGCGCCGCTGGTACTGGTTGAGCACTTCGGACCAGGCTGATTTGGTCTGCTCGTCCAGGCGCTGAAAATCGTTGTAGCCGCAGCCGGTCAGCAGCAGGCCGAGCAGGGCCACCAGGGGCCAACTTAAAAAACGGGTTTTCATGGCGAAGCCTCCAAAATACAAGCTGCAACACTAACATAGTCAAATGTCGAGCTGCACACAGCGTGCAGCGGCAATATTGCGAAGCCCAACCGGTTGATCCCATGTCCAAACCCAAAGTCCCGCCCCTGAATCCCGGCAATGCCGACGAGATTGAGGCGGCTTTTTACGAAGCCCTGCGAAAAGGCGATATTGAAAAGCTCATGGCCTGCTGGGCCGACGAGGACGACATTGTCTGCGTGCACCCCGGCGGCGGACGCATGGTGGGCGCGGCGACCATACGCGCCACCTTCGACGCCATGTTTTCCAACGGCACCATCCAGGCCCATGCTGAAAAAGTGCGAAAAGTCGAAGCCATGAGCGCCAGCGTGCACAGCGTGCTCGAGCGCATTGACGTGCTGACCGACGAAGGCCCGCGCCACGCCTATGTCATCGTCACCAACGTTTACCACAAGACCGTGCAGGGCTGGCGCATGGTGGCCCACCATGCCAGCCCGGGCACGCCGCGCGAAATGCATGAGGTGATGGACGCACCGCAGGTGCTGCATTGAAGGCAGGTGCTGCATTGAAAGCAGGTGCCCCATTGATGGACGCGACCGCGCCCACTGTTTTAGACACCATGCATTACGCAGCGCCCTGGTGGCTGCCCGGCGGCAACCTGCAAACCATCTGGGCGGCCTTGCGCGCCGAGCGCTATGTGGGCGCGTCCCCCGTGTTCAAGCGCGAGCGCTGGGCCACGCCAGACCATGATTTTGTTGATGTCGATTTCGCGCTGCCGGATGCCGCTACGCGGCCCACGGCCGGGTCAAACCAGCCCCTGCTGGTGGTGTTTCATGGCCTGGAAGGGTCTTCTGCCAGCCACTACGCCGAGGCGCTGGCCGACGCCGCGCGGCAACGCGGCTGGGCCTTTGCCGTGCCACATTTCAGGGGCTGCTCTGGCGAGCTGAACCACGCGCCCCGGGCTTACCATTCGGGCGACTTTGAAGAAATAGACTGGCTGCTGCGGCGCTTCAAAGCGCAGCATGGCGGTCCGGTCCTGGCGGTCGGCATCTCGCTGGGCGGCAACGCGCTGATGCGCTGGGCCGGTGAAATGGGCAGCGTGGCCAGGGCGGTCGTCTCGGGCGTCGTCTCGGTGTGCTCACCGCTGGATCTGGCGGCCAGCGGCTGGGCCATAGGGCGCGGTTTTAACCGGCTGGTGTACACCCGCATGTTTTTAAGCAGCATGGTGCCCAAGGCGCTGCAAAAACTCGACCAGCACCCCGGCCTGTTCAGCCGCGACGCCCTGCTGGCCGCGCGCGACCTCTACCAGTTTGACAATGTGGTGACTGCGCCGCTGCACGGTTTTAAAAACACCGAGGACTACTGGTCACGCGCATCGGCCAAGCCGCACCTGCACAAGATCGCGGTGCCCGCGCTGGCCCTGAATGCCCGCAACGACCCGTTTATTCCGGTCTGGAGCTTGCCGACGGCCCAGGATGTCAGCGCCAGCGTGACCCTGTGGCAACCCCGCGAGGGGGGCCATGTGGGTTTTCCGTCCGCGCCGTTTCCGGGCCATGTGCGGGCCATGCCCGAGGCCGTAGCCACTTTTTTGTCGGCGCAGCTATGACCCTGCTGCTATCACCGTGCCGGGCACAGGGCCGCGCGATCGGCGCAAAATAGCGCCATGGATGACATCGTCAGGCAGGCCATCGCGAAATGGCCCAACGTCCCCGACTGCTACGGCTGGCTGGGGCTGGACGCGCGCGGCAACTGGTATATGCGCGACGACGCCGCGCAGGCGGCCGGGCCTTTTGCCTCGGCAGACGCGGGCGTGCGTGCGCTCAGCAAGGGTTCGCTGCTCAAGCATGAAAAGCTGGTGGACTTCATCCAGCGCAACTACGAGAGCGACGCCAGTGGCCAGTGGTTTTTTCAGAACGGGCCGCAGCGGGTGTATGTCGAGCTGGAAGCGACGCCACTGGTCTGGCGCGTGGAGGCGGCGCCCGCCCATGCCGTGACGGCGCACACCGGTGTGGCGGCGAGGGTTCAGCGCTGCTTTGTCGATGAGCTTGGCCGTCTCTACCTGGAAACCGACCTGGGCTTTGGCCTGGTGCACACGCTGGACATGATGCATGCGGCCGACGCCGTGGTCCAGGGGCTGTGGGTGCCGGAAGAGTTGTTGTCGGCTGATCTGCCAGTCCGGTTCGGCTATGTGCCCAGCCCGGAGTTGCTCTCTAAACAATAGCAGCTCGCGCCCGTGATGATTGGGCTAGTGGCCTTTTTCATGGTGTAGAGACGTAAAAAAACCGGTCAGTGACCGGTTTTTTTGTGGGCGCTGCGATTTATTTGGCAGCGCTGACCATGAACTCAACGGCCGCCCGGATCTCGGCATCAGAGCCGGCCGAACCGCCCTTGGGCGGCATTGCGCCCTTTCCCTTGATGACGTTGGCCGTCATCATGTCCAGGCCGGTCTTGATGCGGGGCGCCCAGGCTGCCTTGTCGCCAAATTTGGGGGCGCCGGCTACTCCTGCGGCATGGCAAGCCAGGCAGGCCTGTTTGTACAGCGCCTCACCGGCACCCGCAGCCACCTTGGTTGCGACCGGTGCGGCGGCCGTGTTGGCAGCGGCCAGGGCGGCCACCACCGATGCGGGCGGCGTGGC
>JANNXF010000185.1:0-6235 GCA_031409395.1 Polaromonas sp. | reverse complement strand
GCAAATCACGCCGCGGTGTTTCAGGCGCTTGTACTTGCCGCACAGGCACTCATAGTCCTTGATAGGGCCAAAAATCTTGGCGCAGAACAAGCCGTCACGCTCAGGCTTGAAGGTACGGTAGTTGATGGTTTCCGGCTTTTTTACTTCGCCGAAAGACCACGAACGGATCTTTTCGGGCGAAGCCATGCCGATCTTG
This sequence comes from Polaromonas sp., assembly GCA_031409395.1. Classification (GTDB taxonomy): domain Bacteria; phylum Pseudomonadota; class Gammaproteobacteria; order Burkholderiales; family Burkholderiaceae_C; genus Polaromonas. The sequence goes on along the minus strand of JANNXF010000185.1, from coordinate 6,039 downwards.
ATGGCATCAAAATGCTCATCCGGCGTGAATTGCTTGAACAGGTCGAGTAATGATTTCATGAGTTAAATCCTTTTCTTTCCTGTTGATTAGCTGCGTTCGAGTTCGATATCGATACCGAGCGAACGAATCTCTTTGACCAGCACGTTGAACGACTCGGGCATGCCCGCCGTGATCGCGTGCTCGCCCTTGACGATGCTTTCGTACACCTTGGTACGGCCCTGCACGTCGTCGGACTTGACAGTGAGCATTTCCTGCAGCGTGTAGGAGGCGCCATAGGCTTCCAGCGCCCAGACCTCCATCTCGCCGAAACGCTGTCCACCGAACTGCGCCTTGCCGCCCAGAGGCTGCTGCGTCACCAGGCTGTAAGGTCCGGTCGAACGGGCATGCATCTTGTCGTCCACCAGGTGGTGAAGCTTCAGGAAGTGCATATAACCCACGGTCGTGGTGCGTTCGAACTGGTCACCGGTGCGGCCGTCGTACAGCTGCGCCTGGGTGCGCGTTGCGCTCAGGCCTTTGGCCTGAGCCACATCGTCAGGGTAGGCGAGTTGCAGCATGGCCATGATCTCGGCTTCCGAGGCACCGTCAAACACGGGCGTGGCAAAAGGCACGCCGGTCGTCAGGTTACCGGCCATCTCGACGATGTCGGTGTCGGACAACTTGGCCAGGTCTTCAGTGCGACCCGACTTGTTGTAGAGGGTGTCCATGAACTTGCGCAGCTCAACCACTTTGGTCTCGGCCTGCAGCATGTCACCAATCCGCTGGCCCAGGCCTTTGGCGGCCCAGCCGAGGTGGACTTCAAGCACCTGACCGACGTTCATGCGCGAAGGCACGCCCAGCGGGTTCAGCACGATGTCGCACGGCGTACCGTCAGCCATGTAGGGCATGTCTTCGACCGGAACGATCTTGGACACCACACCCTTGTTGCCGTGACGGCCGGCCATCTTGTCACCTGGCTGCAAGCGGCGCTTGACCGCCAGGTAAACCTTGACCATCTTGAGCACGCCCGATGGCAGCTCGTCGCCCTGTGTAAGCTTTTTGCGCTTTTCCTCGAATGACAGGTCAAAGCTGTGACGCGTCTGCTCCATCGAGTTCTTGATGCTCTCCAATTGGGCAGCCACTTCGTCGTCGGCCGGGCGAATGTCAAACCAGTGGTACTTCTCGACGTCAGCCAGGTAAGCCTTGTCGATCTTGGTTCCCTTGGCCAGCTTTTTCGGGCCGCCGTTGGCGACCTTGCCATTGAGGAGCTTTTCGATACGGTCAAACGCATCGGCTTCGACAATGCGCAGCTGGTCGTTCAGGTCCAGGCGGAAACGCTTGAGTTCGTCGTCAATGATCTGCTGGGCACGCTTGTCGCGCACAATGCCTTCACGGGTGAAGACCTGCACGTCAATCACGGTGCCTTGCGAGCCCTGGCTCACACGCAGCGAGGTATCTTTTACATCGCTGGCTTTTTCGCCGAAGATGGCGCGCAGCAACTTTTCTTCCGGTGTCAGCGTGGTCTCGCCTTTTGGCGTGACCTTGCCGACCAGCGTGTCGCCCGGCTGGACTTCAGCACCGACATAAATAATGCCGGATTCGTCAAGGCGGTTGAGTTGCTGCTCGGACAGGTTCGGGATGTCGCGGGTGATCTCTTCGGAGCCCAGCTTGGTGTCACGCGCCATCACCACGAGTTCTTCGATATGAATCGAGGTGTAGCGGTCTTCTGCCACCACACGCTCGGAAATCAGGATCGAATCCTCGAAGTTGTAGCCGTTCCAGGGCATGAAGGCGATCAGCATGTTCTGGCCGATGGCGATCTCGCCGAGGTCAGTCGATGCGCCGTCAGCAATCACGTCACCTTTGGCCAGTTTGTCGCCAATCTTGACGATGGGGCGCTGGTGGATATTGGTGTTCTGGTTGGAACGCTGGTACTTGATCAGGTTGTAGATGTCCACGCCGACTTCGCCAGCCAGTGCTTCGGCGTCGTTCACACGCACCACGATGCGGGTGGCGTCAACATAATCCACCACGCCACCGCGGTTGGCGGTCACCACGGTGCCAGAGTCGACCGCAGCAACGCGCTCGATACCGGTGCCGACCAATGGCTTTTCAGGACGCAGCACAGGCACAGCCTGGCGCGACATGTTGGCACCCATCAGCGCACGGTTGGCATCGTCGTGTTCCAGGAAAGGCACCAGCGATGCAGCCACAGAGACGATCTGCGCCGGCGACACATCCATGTACTGCACGCGCTCGGCGCCCACCAGCACGGACTCGCCGTTTTCACGCGCAGACACCAGGTCGCCCGTCAGCGTGCCAGCGTCGTCGAGCGAGGCGTTGGCCTGCGCGATGACGTACTTGCCTTCTTCAATGGCTGACAGGTAGTCGATCTGGGTCGTGATCTTGCTGTCCACCACACGGCGGTACGGCGTTTCAATAAAGCCGTATTCGTTGAGGCGGGCATACAGTGCCAGCGAATTGATCAGGCCAATGTTTGGACCTTCAGGCGTTTCAATCGGGCAGACGCGACCGTAGTGGGTCACATGCACGTCACGCACTTCAAAGCCTGCACGTTCGCGGGTCAAGCCACCAGGGCCAAGGGCCGAAACACGGCGCTTGTGGGTGATCTCGGCCAGCGGGTTGGTCTGGTCCATGAACTGCGACAACTGCGAGGCACCAAAGAATTCTTTGAGGGCGGCAGAAATCGGCTTGCTGTTGATCAGGTCGTGCGGCATCAGCGGCTCTTGCTCGGCCTGGCCCAGACGCTCTTTCACGGCTTTTTCGATGCGTGCCAGACCGGTGCGGTACTGGTTTTCGGCCAATTCGCCGACACAGCGCACACGGCGGTTGCCGAGGTGGTCAATGTCATCGACTTCGCCATTGCCGTTGCGCAAGTCCACCAGGATCTTGACCACGGCGAGGATGTCCTCATTGGTCATGACCATGGGGCCGGTAGATGAATCGCGGCCGACACGGGCGTTGAACTTCATGCGGCCGACGCGTGACAGGTCGTAGGTGTCCGGGTTGTAGAACAAGCGCTGGAACAGGGCCTGCACAGCATCTTCTGTCGGCGGCTCGCCGGGGCGCATCATGCGGTAGATGGCCACGCGCGCGGCAAACTCGTCAGCCGTTTCGTCGGCACGCAAGGTCTGCGAGATGTAAGAGCCCTGATCCAGCTCGTTGGTGTACAGCACCTGCAGGTCATGCACGCCTGCCGTGCGCAGCTTTTTCAGCAGCACTTCGGTCAGCTCGTCGTTGGCCTTGGCGATGATCTCACCGGTCTCGGCGTCAACGATGTTCTTGGCGACCACACGGCCCACCAGGAAGTCTTCTGGCACGCTAATGCTGGTGGTGCCACTGGTCTCCAACTCGCGGGTATGGCGCACCGTGATGCGTTTGTCCTTGGCCACAACCACTTTGCCGGCCTTATCGGTGATGTCGAAACGGGCGACTTCACCGCGCATGCGCTCGGCCACAAACTCCATCTGGGCGCCACTGTCCATCAAGCGGAAGTTGTCGAACACGAAGAAGTTGGCCAGGATGGATTCGTGGTTCAGGCCAATGGCCTTGAGCAGAATCGTGACCGGCATCTTGCGGCGGCGGTCAACACGGAAGTACAGAATGTCTTTGGGGTCGAACTCGAAGTCGAGCCATGAACCACGGTAGGGAATGATCCGGGCTGAAAACAGCAGCTTGCCGGAACTGTGGGTCTTGCCCTTGTCGTGTTCAAAAAATACGCCTGGCGAACGGTGCAGCTGCGAAACGATCACGCGCTCGGTACCGTTGATGACGAACGAGCCCTTGTCGGTCATGAGCGGAACTTCGCCCATATAGACTTCCTGTTCCTTGACTTCCTTGACCACCTTGGACTGCGAGGTCGATGACTCGCGGTCATAAATGATCAATTGCACCTTGGCGCGCACCGCCGAGGCGAATGTCAGGCCACGGGTCTGGCATTCACGCACATCAAATGCGGGCTTGGCCAGGTTGTACTCGATGAATTTCATCTCGACAAAACCGTTGTGCGAGACGATGGGGAAGGCGTTGTCAAATGCTGCCTGCAGACCTTCTATGGTGCGCTTCTGGGGGGCACGGTCAGCTTGCAGGAACGCGGTGTACGCGTCCTTCTGCATTTGCAGCAAGTAAGGAACGGCCAACACGCTTTCGCGGTTGCCGAAACTTTTGCGGATGCGTTTGCGTTCGGTGAAGGAATAGGCCATGAGTTCTCCGCGTTGATGGGCTCTGGCGACTCTCGTGCCCGAATACACCGCGTATTCGGGCAGCTTGGTGGTTGGCCACTACCAACCATGGCGGACGGTAACGCATTGCACGTCACCCGAACCAAGGCGATTTCTGAAGTCGAGGTCAGAAAACACTGGAAAAAAGACTGCTGCAATCTCTTTTCCGGTATCTCCACTCAGCAACCAGCAGGTTTTCACCTGCTTTCGTACTCATGAAACGCTGCAAAACCGGTTACACAACAGGCCTTGCGGTGCGTGCCTTGAAACACGAAAGGCTGGAAGCCCCGGTCGGGTCTTCCAGCCTTTGCAAACGCAAGAATTACTTGAGTTCGACTTTCGCGCCAGCTTCTTCGAGCTTTTTCTTGGCAGCGTCAGCGTCGGCCTTGGAAGCGCCTTCTTTGACGTTCTTTGGAGCGCCGTCAACCAGGTCCTTGGCTTCTTTGAGGCCCAGACCGGTCAGTTCGCGAACTGCCTTGATAACCTGGACCTTGTTGGCGCCAGCTTCGAGCAGCACGACATTGAAGTCGGTCTTCTCTTCAGCTGCTGCAGCACCAGCACCAGCACCGCCGGCAGCAGGTGCGGCCATGGCGGCTGCGCTCACACCAAACTTCTCTTCGATGGCTTTTACCAGGTCGTTGAGTTCGAGGACCGTCATGCTATCCAGCGCGGTCAAAAATGCGTCTTTATCGAATGCCATTTTGATTTCCTAAAAAGTATCTATTAACAGTTGGGGACTGGGCCAGTGCAGCGCACGGCTGGTTGTCCCGCAAGGTCTATCGTTTACGCCGCTACGGCTTCGGGTGCTGCTTCTGCTTCGGGGGCAACATCGCCGCCACCCTTTTTTGCCGCCAGCGCGCCCAGCACAACGGCCGTACGCGACATAGGTGACATCAGCAAGCCACACACCTGGGCCAGCAACACTTCCTTGGAAGGAATGTTGGCCAGTTGCTTCACGCCGTTCACGTCCAGGGTCTTGCCACCGAATGCACCACCGCGAATCACCAGTTTGTCGTTGGTTTTCGCGAAGTCAGCCACCACTTTTGCAGCAGCTACAGCGTCGATGGAAAAGCCGTAGATCAGCGGACCGGTCATCTGGTCGGACACGACTTCAAATGCGCTACCAGCCACGGCACGGCGAGCCAGGGTGTTCTTCAGAACACTCAGGGTCACGCCTTTGTCGCGGGCTTGGCTGCGCAGCTTGGTCATGTCAGCGACCGTGATACCACGGTATTCCGCCATCACGAGCGTTTGAGCTTTAGCGGCGAGGCCTGTCACTTCATCAATGACGGCTTGTTTCTCACTGCGATTGAGACTCAAGGTCTACTCCTTAAAAATGTGCTGTCAGGTTCCAGAGAGCTTTCGCTCCCATTTATCCCCTTCAGCACGCTCATATTCAGCGACCAACTGTTTTCAGATTCTTTTCAAAACCTTGTCTGCAGCGGGACCGCCATCTGCGTTGGCTGTCTTTCGATTAAGGGCCGGGTCTCCCGCTTGCGCGAAGAGGTGGCTCACCAACGGTCCTGGATGACCTGCCGACGCTAACGCCAGCAGCCCACCACATCGAACCATCCTTTCGGACAGTTCAAATTTTTGCCAAATCGCAGCCTTAGGCCGCGATGGTTTGCGTGTCGACGCGCACGCCCACACCCATGGTTGACGAAACGGCGACTTTTCTCAAGTACACGCCTTTGCTCGAAGCCGGCTTGGCTTTCTGCAATGCGTCGATCAATGCAGCCAGGTTGCCTTGCAGCTTGGCGGTATCGAACGAACGACGGCCAATGGTGCCGTGCACAATACCGGCCTTGTCGACACGGAACTG
>JANNXF010000184.1:0-15383 GCA_031409395.1 Polaromonas sp. | reverse complement strand
CAGGAAAACTGGATCGGTAAAAGCGAAGGCGTGCGCTTTGCGTTCACGCATGACATCAAGGACAGGGCGGGTGCGCTGATCGGTGATGGCAAGATGTATGTCTTCACCACGCGCGCCGATACCATCATGGGCGTGACCTTTTGCGCCGTGGCGCCAGAGCAAGCACTGGCGCAGCATGCCGCTGCCACAAACCCCAAGCTCGCCGCCTTAAGTGAGGAGTGCAAGGCTGGCGGCACCACCGAGGCCGAACTGGCGACGCAAGAGAAAAAAGGCCAGCGCACCGGCCTGTTGGTGTCGCACCCGCTGACGGGCGAGCAGGTGGAGGTCTGGGTCGGCAACTATGTGCTGATGAGCTACGGCGACGGCGCGGTGATGGGCGTGCCCGCGCATGATGAGCGGGATTTCGAGTTTGCGAACAAGTACGGCCTGCCCATCAGGCAGGTCACTGACGTGAAAGGCCAGGCCTACAGCACGGCGGTCTGGGCCGACTGGTATGGCGACAAGCAGCAGGGTGTGGCGATCAACTCCGGCAAGTACGACGGCTTGGGCTTCAAGGCTTGCGTCGACGCCGTTGCCGCCGACCTCGGAGCCAAAGGCCTGGGCGAGAAAAAAACCACCTGGCGTCTGCGCGACTGGGGCGTCAGCCGCCAGCGCTACTGGGGCACGCCGATTCCCATCATCCACTGCGAAGAACACGGCGCGGTGCCGGTGCCTGAAAAAGACCTGCCGGTGGTGCTGCCGCTGGACTGCGTGCCCGATGGCTCCGGCAACCCGCTGCACAAGCACGAAGGGTTTCACGCGGCGAGTCCTGGAAGCGACAAGCGTGTCGCCTGCCCCATCTGCGGCAAGGCGGCGCGGCGCGAAACCGACACCATGGACACCTTTGTCGACAGCTCGTGGTACTACATGCGCTACTGCGACCCAAAGAACGGACAGGCCATGGTGGGCGAAGGCGCCAACTACTGGATGCCCATGGACCAGTACATCGGCGGCATCGAGCATGCCATCTTGCACCTGCTGTATGCGCGTTTCTGGACCAAGGTCATGCGCGACCTCGATTTGATCAAGGTCGACGAACCGTTTACCAAACTGCTTACGCAGGGCATGGTGCTCAACCACATTTATTCGCGCAAGAACGAAAAAGGCGGCATGGAGTATTTTTGGCCCAAAGAGGTCGAAGACATCCACGACGGCGCCAGCAAGGTCACCCAGGCCAGACGCAAGTCTGACGGGCTGGTGGTGAACTACGAAGGCGTAGGCACCATGAGCAAGAGCAAAAACAACGGCGTGGACCCGCAGGACCTGATTGAGAAATACGGCGCCGACACCGCCCGCCTGTACACCATGTTCACCGCGCCGCCCGAGGCCACGCTGGAGTGGAACGATGCCGGCGTGGAGGGCAGCTACCGCTTCTTGCGCCGCGTCTGGAATTTCGGCGTCAAGCTGAACGCTATGAATTCAGGAGCTGGTTGCGCCCGAATTGATTGGGCTACAGCCACTTTTGACAAAGAAGTAAAGGCGCTCAGGCTGGAAGTGCACACTGTCCTCAAGCAAATCGACTACGACTACCAGCGCATGCAGTACAACACCGTGGTGTCGGGCAGCATGAAGCTGCTCAACGCGCTGGAAGATGCGGCCCCCACGCTCGGCACTGCTGTGTCCTCGCTGCCCCCCGAGGGGGCGCTGCGCCTGCGGCCCGGCGAAGCCGGTTCCGCGGCCCCGGCTGGTGAAGTTGCCGGTCTGGCGTTTGCCCTGCGCGAAGGCATGGGCATCCTGCTGCGCTGCCTGTACCCGGCCACGCCGCACCTGGCGAACGCCTTGTGGTCTGATCTGGGCTACGCGGCCAGAGACGGCGACCTGCTTGACGCGCCCTGGCCTGAAGTCGACAGCCGCGCCCTGCAGCAGGACGAGATCGAGCTGATGCTGCAGATCAACGGCAAACTGCGCGGCTCGGTCACCGTGCCGGCAGGCGCCGACAAGGCCGCGATTGAAGCGGCAGCGCTGGCCTCTGAGGCTTTTATCCGGCAGGCGGCAGGCGCCACCGCCAAAAAAGTCATAGTGGTGCCCGGGCGGCTGGTCAATATTGTTGTTTGAGCGCAGTCGCCACAGAAAGTCACCATGCAGCGTCGTCACCTCCTCATTCTGTCGGCCAGTGCCCTGGCGCTGAGCGGCTGCGGCTTTGCCCTGCGCAAGGCACCGAACTTCGCGTTTTCCACCCTCTACAGCGGCCTGGCGGAAACATCGCCCCTGGGGGTCGAGCTGCGCCGCTCACTGGAGGCGACCGGCCGCGTCCGGGTGATCACCGACAGCCGCCAGATCGGCGAAGCGCAGGTCATTCTGGACGTGCTGAGCGACCAGCGTGAAAAAGTCGTGGTCAGCCTGAATGCGTCGGGCCAGGTGCGCGAGTTTCAGCTGCGCCTGCGCTTTCGCTTCAAGCTGCGCACCCTGGCGGGCAAGGAGCTGATTGGCCCGACAGAAATCGTGCAGCAGCGCGACATCAGCTTCAACGAGTCGGCGGTGCTGGCCAAAGAGGCCGAAGAAGCCCTGCTGTTCCGCGACATGCAGAGCGACATCGTGCAGCAAATCATGCGCCGTCTGGCGGCCGTGACGGAAATCTGAGCTTCGGCAAACCTCGGCAAGCCGCCTTGGTTATGGCGAGGTTTTCTTGGCGCTGTACAGGTAGTCGGAAATGGCTTCGGTCAACCGGCCGGCCTGTTGCACATGGCGGTCGTTGCTGACCATCAGGCTGGTAACCAGGGCTTCTATCACCAGCAGGGCTGCGGTGTAGCTGCTCGACAGCACCGGGTGGGACGCGGGGGCAATCAGCACATCGTGTGACCAGGTTGCCATGGGCGATGCCATTGAATCGGTCAGGGCAATCACATGGGCGCAGCGGTCGCGCGCATGGCGGGTCAGCATGATGGCATCGTTGGCGTAGCGCGGAAACGAAATGGCAATCAGCAGGTCTTTGGGCCCGATGTTCATCAGCCGGCCTGCGGCCACCTCGGTACCGCCAAACTCCACCACGTTGATGGCCTGCCGGCAAAAAGGTTGCAAGGCCAGCGCCAAAATGGCCGACAAGTGCGCGCTGATGCCAAAGCCGAGTGTGTAAACCGTTTCAGCCGCCAGGATTTTGTGGGCGGTCGACGTCAGCAGCGAGGGATTCAGCGCAGACGCTGCCGCCCGCAGGTTGTTCAGGCTGGCGTCCAGGCTTTCCGCAATGATGGGGTTGTTGCCGCCGGCGTTTTCGTCGCTTCGCTGCAAGGCGTAGCGCAGTTTGTCCACCGGCTGAAAAATGGGCTGCAAGACATTTTGCAGCGTATCGGCGATGCCGCTGCGCAGGGCGGCATAGCCCGTAAATCCGAGCGTGCGCGCAAAGCGGCTGAGCGTTGCAGTGGACGTCTTGGTGTGCGAGGCCAGCTCTTCGATGCCCCAGGCGGTGGCGCGAACCGGGTTGCGAAGCAGAAAGTCGGCGATCGCGACATTCGAGCCCCGTCCGTCAGCCAGCACCTCACGCAGCTTCAACCCCAGTGGCGACTGACCAAAAGCGGTGTCGACCGCAGGGTTGGGAAAGGCGGAAGGTGCGGCAGTGGTGTTCATGGTGTGTTTTGGATTATCGTGTACCGGCCTGTTCAAAAATGCCCGGCCACCGCAATCGCAGTGACCGGGCAAACCCGGGGGAGGCTGGAACAGACGGCCGGCGGGCGTCAGGGCGTGGGTGCCGTGCAGGCGCCGCCCGCACAGGGTTCAAACTTCAACACAACGTGGGCGTATGAAACCTTTCCGCCCGGCAAGCCGCGAAAGACGGTGTTGCTGCTGCGTGACAGCGTTGCACTGTACAGGGGGCCGTTTTGCAGATCGCCACCGCCATCGTTGCTGTTGGCGGTGGTGCCATAGCCCAGCGTCGCGCCGCCGGTGCCCATGGCTTTGGCCAGGTTCAGGAAGTTCGAGGAACCGTAATCCTGTACCTTGTCCTGCGTGACCACCGCTGGCGTGGCGGCCACTGGCAGCAGGGGCTTGGTCACGGCAAGGGTGACCGTCAGGTTGCCGGCGGCGTCAATGTCGGCGGTATCGCCCGCCGTTAAAAAGTGTGCCTTGACACCGTCGATGCTGTAGTTGCCGGTGGTGCTGCCGCTTGCCGTGGCGCTTCTGACATCCACCACAAAAACGCCACCCGCCCCCAGCACGGTCAGCGTGGTTTTGCCGCTGGTGTCGGCTCTGCCCACCACCAGTGAGGTGTTTTCGTCGACGCCAAAACCGTAGTCCATGCCGGTTTCCTTGGTTTCGCGGACCAGACGGCCCTCACGCGTGCGCCGGGTGAAGTGGGAGTCCAGCACGCCGAACTTGAAAAAGCCCAGGCCGCCATTGGCGTAGCTGAGGGTATTGGACGGCGCATCCAGCACCGGACCGACCCCCACCGCAAAGCCTTTTTTAAGCGCCGGGTACGAGTCGCCACCCCCAATCATGGGAACCGGCTTGCCTTTCCACAACCCGCCGCCCTGAATGTGGTTGCCCGCACTGGTGCCGGCCACGACCAGCTGGCCGGCATCGAAGCGCGTCTTCAGGATACGCAGCTGCTCGCTCACCACCGTGTAGTTGCCCGCACCGTCTTTGGTCATAAAGCTTTCCAGATGGCGCGCCTGGTCTCCGCCGCTGAAAAAGATGCCGTTCAGGCTGCCGAGCGCGGCATTGAGGGCGGCGCCGCCGTTGCTGCAAAAGTCTTTTTGCTGCTGGGCCAGATCGGGAAACACCTGGTCCATGTGGTAGAAATCGCCCGAGGCGTTGGTGTTGGTGAAGCTGTCGTAGTAGTACGCGGTGTTGGTGCAATCGTTGGCGTCAAGCGCCCTGCGAAAGCCGCCTTCCATCGGCAGGTACACCACCTCTGCGCCCGCAGATTTCAGCGCAAACACGTTGATGTCGCGGTCGGCAAAGGTATTGCCGGCCGACGCGGTGACCACGCCAATGGTCGGCTTCTGGCCCCCGTTGGCAGCTTTGGCGGCCATGACAAACTGGGTGTAAATGTCATAAGACGGCACATCGGTCAGAAACTTCACGCTGCGGGCTTCCACCTTGCGGTTGGTTTGCGGGTTCGCATCGACAAACGCCGAGCGCAGAATTGCTTTTTCAGGGGCTGTCAGGGTGGCGGTCAGGCCAGCCGACACGACGCTGCCGTCGGCCGCCAGTTTGCGGGCCTGGAACTCGGTGCGCAGGTTGGGGGTGGCGGTCACACCGGCTGAATCCCTGCGGTACTTGATGACGTTACCGTAAGCGGCCTGCAGGCTTTGAAGAATCACCACGACCTGTGCATTGAGGCCCGTGCTGAAGCTGGCAGCTTGCACGCTGGCAATGCTGCTGTTGGACAGGCTGCAATCGGTGCCGTTCACAGGCGTGGCGGTGCCGCACAGCGTCAGCACCATCAGGTCGAAATCGGCTAGCGAAAGTGTGGTGTTCCACAAGGCGGCGCCGTCTGCAAACAGCGGCTTGCTGCCATCAAAGTCGGCAAACGACAGGTTGGCTTTAGGGGCTGGGCTGGCCAGGCGGCTTGCCAGCGTTGCCAGCAACGCCGACTTTCTGGTGGCGTCAAACAAGCTGGCGGGGCTTGACGCCAGCCTGTCGATATTGGTTTGGGTGAGGCTGTAGGTGAAGCTGGGTTTGACATAGCTGCTGTCAAAGCTGATGTTGGCCTTGGTCAGACCGGTGAATGCCGGGTCTTCCGCCAAAATGGTGGTCCAGTCGGCGGCGCAGTTGCTGCTCTTGGTGTCCCCGTTAAAGCTGGAGCAGTTTTTGCCGCCCCCGCCCACCACGAAGTTGCTCACGCCGGGCAGTTGGGCAATCTGGCGTTTTGACTGCAGCTGCGCCAGCGTTTCTGCAAAATGCAGCTTCGCGGCGGCAGCGGGTTTCAGTCCGGGGGCGCCGCTGGCGTAAGCGCGGTTGATCACGTCTGCGGCCAGATCCGTCACGTCCTTCAGGTTTTTTTCAGCTGGCAGGGCCGCCAGCAGGGCGACCACGGCGTCCGGAATCCGGATGCCGTTGACCGGGTTGCCGTCGTCGTCCAGCGTCTGCAGCACCTGCAGAATCTTCACCACCTCCGGATGGTCCAGGGCGATGGCGCCGCTGACCAGGTCGAGTGGCGTGACGATGGGCGCCGCGCCGCCTTCGCCCAGCACAATTTTGCCAATGCTGAACTTCACCGTGTCGCCGGCCTTGTAGCTGTAGTTCCCGTTCGCGTCGGTGGTGCCGCGCAGACCCGAGCTGGTCAGGTAGCTGACATTGGCCACCGGGCTGTCAATCAATTGGCCGACCAGGCTGGGCGAGGCAGGGCCGGAGGTGCTTGAGGAACCGCCTCCGCCCCCGCAACCGGCTAATGCGCCAAGAGCGCCCAGAGCGCCAAGTGTCAAGAGTGTTTTTTTCATAGGATGGTGATGGGTTTGGAAGCGCTCCGGCGGCGCGGTTGGAAATAAACTTTTCGGTTGAAATTCCGGCGTAAATGGCGAGAATTTTTCAGCCGACAAGTATTTGTATCATTAATTTCATATAAATTTCTTATGAAAAACCCTGACCAGTCGCCATGCCGGGTGCACGCCCGGGGCCGGTCTGTCGAGGTTGCCCTCAATGAAAGGCCGTATTTTTAAAGCTGGAATTAAGCGGCGAACCCTAATTTCGCAGTTCTTAAGGGTTTGCACTTATATTTTCTATTTATTTATAAATGAAAATAACGGTTCATATTTGTGATTGCTTTCCTCTTCCCCTTCCTCTTTTTTCCTTTTGTTAACACCCAGGAGTTCCCATGATTCGCAAACTGACCGTCGCTTCAATCCTCTTGGCCTCTTTGGCCCTGCAAACGGCCGCTCACGCCCAGGCCCCGGGCTGGGCCAAGGTCCGCATCGGTGTCGAGGCCAACTACCCGCCGTTTTCCCAGATGAGCCCGGACGGCAAGTTTTCGGGTTTTGACATTGACATCGCCAACGCCATCTGTGCCGACATGAAGGCCGACTGCACACTGGTTGCCCAGGAATGGGACGGCATGATGCCCGCGCTCAATGCCAAAAAATTCGACATGATTGTGGCGTCCATGTCCATCACCGACGAGCGTAAAAAGAACGCGGATTTCAGCGACTCCTACTACGACATTCCATCGACCTTCGTGGCGAAAACCGGCTCGGTGACGGCCGTGACGCCTGCGGCGCTCAAGGGCAAGAAAATCATCGTGACGCGCAACACCCCGCGCGCCGCTTTTATTCAGGCCAACTTCAAGGAAAGTGAAGTGCTGCTGGTCGCCAAAGAAGCGGAAGTGACCATGGAACTCGCCGCAGGCCGCGGCGACATCGGCTTCGGCTCCTCGCTGGCGGCCACCGCTGCGTTTTTGAAGTCACCCGAGGGCAAGGGCTTCAGCAAGGTCGGCGGCCCCATCACCATTGGCAGCGCCAAAGATGGCGGTGGCGTGGGCATTGCCATGCGCAAGGGCGAAGACACCCTGAAGAGCAAAGTCAATGCATCGCTCAAAAACATCAGCGCCAACGGCGTTTACAAGTCGATCAACGACAAGTACTTTGACGTGAACATTCGCGGCGAGTAAGCCTGCACCCCTCAGGCAGTCTGCCCGCACCGGATGTGTGCAGACTGCTACAGTATTTATAGCAAGCGATTTTCGCTGCGCGTCAATGGATGATTTGCATGCTGCTCTACGGTTATTGGCCCGCCATTCTGGAAGGTCTGGTGCTGACGCTTCAGGTGTCTGCGCTTTCGCTGGCGATTGCCTGCATCTTCGGCATGGTGGGTGCGGCCGCCAAACTGTCGGCCTCTCGCGCGGCGCGCTGGTCGGCTGATGTTTACACCACCCTGATACGGGGCATGCCCGAACTGGTGCTGATGCTGCTGATCTTTTATGGCGGGCAAATTGCCATCAACCGGCTGGCTGAATCCCAGGGCTGGGGCTATGTCGACATTCCGCCATTTCTGGCGGGCGTGCTGACCATCGGCTTCATCTTTGGCGCGTACCTGACCGAAACGTTTCGCGGTGCCATCCTGGCGGTGCCCAAGGGCCAGGCAGAAGCCGGTCTGGCCTTTGCGATGTCACCCATGACGGTTCTGCGGCGCATCGTGCTGCCGCAGATGGTGCGTCACGCGATTCCCGGGTTTGCCAACAACTGGCTGATCATGATCAAGGCTTCGGCGCTGGTGTCCATCATTGGTCTGGACGACATGATTCATCGCGCTGGTCTGGCTGCAGCCACCACGCGCGCGCCCTTTACCTTTTACATGGCGGTCGCGCTGATATACCTCACGCTGACCAGTGTTTCCATCTTTGTGCTGTCGCGCCTTGAAGCGCGCTACAGCCTGGGCGTCAAGAAAGTGCAGTTCTGACATGGACTGGAAAATCATCATTGACAGCCTGCCCCTCTACGTCGGCGGGATCCGGACCACCCTGGTGCTGCTGGTGATCAGCCTGGCCTCCTCGTTTGTACTGGCGGTGCCGCTGGCCGTTGCCCGCATGTCACCCCGGCCATGGATTTCCAGGCCGGTGTGGCTGTTCACCTACGTCCTGCGCGGAACCCCGCTGCTGGTGCAGCTGTTCATCATTTACCACGGGCTCGCGCAGTTTGAAGCGGTGCGTGAAAGCGTGGCCTGGGTGTTGCTGAAAAACGCCTGGTTTTGCGCCTGGCTGGCTTTTACCCTCAATTCCACTGCCTACACCACCGAGATCTTTGCCGGTGCACTCAAGGCGACCAACGTGGGCGAAATAGAGGCCGCACGCAGCTATGGGCTGAGTGGCTTCAAGCTCTACAGCCGCATTCTTTTGCCCAGTGCGCTGCGCCGCGCCTTGCCCCAGTACAGCAACGAAGTGGTCGGGCTCATGCATGCCACTGCCATCGCAAGCACGGTCACGCTGGTGGACATCACCCGGGTTGCCCGGGACGTCAACGCCAACCATTTGCTGGTGACTGAATCGTTCGGTGTGGCGGCGGTCATCTATTTCGCGCTTACCTTCACGCTGGTGGGGGTGTTCAAACTGCTGGAAAGACGCTTTCTGCGCCACCTGCGGCCACAAGACATCCAACAGATGAAGCCGACCCTCCCCGTCAACGTCACAGCCTGATATGCAAACACACACTATCGACCTGATGGCCAGCGTGCCGGGCGTTCACTACAGCCTGAAAGTGCTGCGCTTTGGCGCGCAGGGCCTGGGTCCCAAGGCCTATATCCAGGCGGCCCTGCATGCCGACGAGGTTCCCGCCATTCTGGTGGCCCATGCGCTCAAGCGGCAACTTCTCGTGCTGGAGCAGCAGGGCTTGATCCGCGGTGAAATCGTGCTGGTTCCCTTTGCCAACCCGATTGGCCTGTCGCAGCAATTACTGGGTGCGCACCAGGGGCGCTTTGACCTGCGTGATGGCGGCAACTTCAACCGCAACTATGCCGACATCACGCCCCAGACGACGGCGCTGCTCAAAGACTGCCTGGGCGACGACCCGGCGCGAAACATGCGGCTGGTGCGCGATGCGCTGCGGCAGGCGGTCAAAGCCTTGCCCGCTGCCCATCCGGTGCAAGACCTCAAAAACCGCCTGCTGCAACTGGCCGTCGACAGCGATATCGTGCTGGACCTGCATTGCGACCACGAAGCGGTGATGCATCTGTACGCGCTCACCCCGCAGGCCAAACAGGCCGCAGAACTGGGTGCCCTGCTCGGGGCGCAAGCCATTTTGCTGGCGACCGAGTCGGGCGATTCACCTTTCGATGAAGCCTGCAGCAAGCCCTGGTACACCCTGCAGCGCGAGTTCCCTGCGCACGCATTGCCCCTGGGGTGCTTCAGTGCCACCGTCGAGCTGAGGGGTGAGTCCAACACCAGCCACATGCTGGCCGAAAAGGATGCGCGGGCCATCGTGCAGTTTCTGATGCTCAGCGGCATTGTGCGCGGAGAGCCTGACGAACTGCCCCAGCTGTTGTGCCAGCCGACGCCGCTGGCGGGCTCAGAGCCCCTGACGGCCACATCGGCGGGCGTGGTGGTGTTTCACCGCGAGCCCGGTGAACGGGTAGAGGCGGGCGAACTGATTGCAGACCTGGTGAGTCCGGACACCGGTGAGATCCGGGAGGTTCGCTGCGTTTCGTCGGGTGTGCTGTACGCACGCAGCGGCGTGCGCTGGGCCGTTGCGGGAAAACGGATCGGAAAAATTGCCGGAACCGAGCTGATGCGCACCGGAAAATTATTAAGCCCCTGAGATGGAAAACAACATGTTGAAACGCCTGACCCTTCCCCTGCTTGCCTTGCTGCTGCTCGTCGGTCTGCTGATGACCGCCTGGCCTTTTCGCAACTATGTGATCCCGCTGCGAATCGGCATTGAGGGCAACTACCCGCCTTTCAGTAAAACGGAAGCCGACGGCACCGTCACCGGTCTGGAAATTGACCTGGCCAGGCAGTTTTGCGATCGGATGTGGGCGCGTTGCGAACTGGTCAAGACCGAATTTGACCAGCTGATTCCCAGTCTCAAATCAGGCCAGGTCGATGCGGTCATTGCGTCGCTGACCATCACCGAAAAGCGGCTGAAGGACGTCGATTTTTCTGACAGCTATTACAACGTGCCCAGTGCCTGGATCGCCAGAACCGGCAGCATCAGTTCGGTGCTGCCGGGAGGGGTCATGGCTGGCAAGGTCGCCGCTGTTTTGAAAGGCTCTCCGCGCGAAACCTGGATAGGCCAGGACTACCCCGAGATGAAACGCATGCCGGTCGCGAAGGAAACCGATGCGTATGGCGAACTCGTCGCACAAAAGGCAGACCTCGCCTTCACGTCCCTGCTGGTGGCCAAAACCAAGTTTTTGAATTCGCCCGAGGGCGCCAGCTTCAGCGTGGTGGGTTCCCCGGTCTGGCTCGGCAACGGCGTGGGGGTGGCGGTTCAAAAAGGCGACGACTCGCTGCGCCGCCGGTTCAACCGCGCGATCGCGAAATCGATTGAAAGCGGCGAATACCGGCAGACTGCCGCTCGCTATGTGGATTTTGATTTGAAGGAAAGGAAGTAAGCCCGTGGCTGAAGCAAAAATTTTACAGGCGCTTGATATTCGCAAGCGCTTTGGCGCCAACGAGGTGCTCAAGGGCGTGAGCATAGAGGCCTGCGCCGGCGACGTGATCTCCATGATCGGCTCCAGCGGGTCGGGGAAAAGCACCTTCCTGCGCTGCCTCAACCTGCTGGAGCAGCCCAACAGCGGCCGCATCCTGGTGGACGGCGAGGAGTTGCTGCTGACGCCAGACCTGCGCGACAAGGCGTCTGGCGGCTTGCGGGCCAAGGATGCGCGCCAGCTGCAAAAGTTGCGCTCAAGGGTGGCCATGGTGTTCCAGCACTTCAATTTGTGGGCCCACATGACTGCTGTTGAAAACGTCATGGAAGCCCCCTTGCAGGTATTGGGTTTGAGCAAGGCGCAAGCGCTTGAAAAGGCTGAAATGTACCTGCACAAGGTGGGTGTTTACCATCGCAAGGATGCCTTTCCGGCACACCTTTCCGGCGGCGAGCAGCAGCGGGTGGCCATTGCCCGGGCCTTGGCCATGGAGCCCAAGGTGATGCTGTTCGATGAGCCCACCTCCGCGCTGGACCCCGAGCTGGTGGGCGAGGTGCTGCGCGTGATGCGCTCGGTGGCAGAAGAGGGCCGGACCATGATTGTGGTGACCCATGAAATGAGTTTTGCCCGTGAAGTGAGCAACCACGTGGTCTTTCTGCACAAAGGGCAAATTGAAGAGCAGGGTGATCCACGCCGGGTTCTGCTGCAGCCTGAATCGGAACGCCTCAAGGCGTTTTTGGCCAACAGCCTGAAGTAGGGCGGCCTTCGCTTCGAACAGGGGCGATACCCTTGGCCACGGGCGACGCGGGGTGTCATTTTTCAGGGCGTGATTCCGCCCGGCGGCTCGGCGCGGGTGCCGCTGATGCGGTGGGCCTGGCCCGCCTGTATGGCCGTCCCCGATGTCCTCGGGTCTGTAACCACCCGGTGGCCGCTCTTGGGCGGGTGCATGGCATCTGGCGGGTAATCCGCCCGTGGACTGAGGCGTGTGGCAGGGTGAAAATTGGCACGGGAATGCTCATTTTTCACCGCCATTCGCTATGATGACCCAACCCGCCTGCAAGGTTGGTGGGTCATCGCATCCGTTTCAACCATGCTTTCAAAGGGACATTCAATGAAAAGAATACTTATCGGAGCCTTTGTCGCGGTCAGCCTGTTCGCGACGGGCGCCATAGCCCAGCAGGCACCCAACACCCTGGGCAAGATCAAGGCGGTCAAGAGCATCAACGTCGCGTACTCGGCGGACGCGCTGCCGTTTTCCTTTGCGGCGGCCAACGGCGAACCAGCCGGCTATTCCATTGACCTCTGCAAACGCGTGATTGCCCAGATCGGCCGCGCTGTTGGCGAGCCGAATCTCAAGGTGAACTGGGTCGCTGCTTCCACCCCTGAGCGCCTGCAGATGGTCGCGTCGGGCAAGGCCGACCTCGAGTGCGCCAACACCACGCAGACCCTGGGGCGTCTGGCCAATGTCGACTTCTCGGGCCTCACCTTCATCGATGCGGGCACCTTCATCATCAAGGCGGACTCGTCGTTCAATCGCATGGCCGATCTGGGGGGGCGCAAGATTGCCGTCCTGAAAGGCACCACCACCGAGGCCCGCCTGGCTGCCAGCCTGCAGCAGCGCGTGATCAACGCCACGGTGGTTCCGGTGTCGGATGCCAATGAAGGTCTGGCGATGCTGGTGGCCGGCAGTGTCGATGCCTTTGCCGGCGACAAGATCCGGCTGGTGGGCCTGGCCGCACAAGCCAAGGCGCCTGGCCAGTTCGCCTTTCTGGCAGAAGAGTTCTCGTTCGAGCCCTACGCCATGGCGCTGCCCAGAGGGGACGCTGCGCTGCGGCTCGAAGTGAACCGGGCGTTGAGCCAGATTTACCTCAGCGGCGAAATCGATGCCATTTTTGGTCAGTGGCTGGGGGTCATCGGCCGTCCAACGGACCTGCTGGTGGCCATGTATTTCCTGAATGCCATTCCAGACTGAACACGCCCAACCCTTGATTGGAGAACCTAAAGATGAACATCCTTAAATTGCGCAGTCTTGTCTCTGCGTCTGCTGTTTCCAGTGTATTCGTGGTGGGACTGGCCCTGTCACTGGTGGGCTGTGCCGCGCCGCCGGCGTTTCAGGTCACCCAGGCGCCGGTAACGCGTATCGGTACCGTCGAATCCATTCAGTCCCAGGCTGTCCAGAACACGCCGAATGCGGCGGGTGCCATTGGCGGCGGCCTGGTGGGGGGCTTGCTGGGCAACCAGGTGGGCGGTGGCTCGGGCCGTACTGCGGCGACCGTGGTTGGCGCCCTGGGCGGCGCACACCTCGGCAACCAGGCCGCCTCCCGGAATACCTCGATGGTCTGGACCATCCGGGTGCGCTATGACGATGGAACCTTTGCGTCCATCCAGCAGACATCGGCCCCCGGCTTGCGCATTGGTGACCGCGTGCGCGTCAGCAACAACAGCCTGGAGCTGCTGCGCAGCTAGCCGCCAGGCGCTTTGATGCCAGGCCGGTTTGCTGCACCATGCGGTGCGGCAGCCCATGACTATTTGCGGGGAAGAGGAGAATCACGATGTTCAAGGCGTGCATGAGGGCCATCGTCGTTGCGGCGGCGGTATTTCCTGTGGTGACGGCGTTTGCCGCAGAGCCGAAGCTGATCTGCTTTGGCAACGAACCGTCCTGGAGTCTTCAGTTCAGCGAGCGTGGCCACGCACGGCTGGTGCTGCCTGACCAGAAACCGGCCGAATACCGTGGCAAGGAAACGCGGCTCGATGTCCTGAAAGAGCGGGTATGGCGCGGCAAGCTCAGCACCGGCAAGGGTGGCGAGGCGGTTGCCTTTCTGCGTGAATCTGCCTGCAGTGACGGCATGTCCGAGACCCAACACCCGGTGACGGCGCGGGTGTCATTGCCTGGCGGCCGATTCTTTGCCGGCTGCTGCCGTGTCCCTGCGGCGTCGGCCATGGCCACGGCGCCGGCCTCGCAGGTCTCGATGGAAGGGCCCACCTGGCGGCTGCTGCAACCCTCCGGGCAGACCCCCGGTGCCGCCGCGACCCGACCGGTCACGGCCCGCTTTGAAGCGGGCCGTGTCAGCGGCTTTTCAGGGTGCAACCAGTTCGTGGGTGGATATACCCTGGAGCGCGACAGCCTGGTGGTCAGTTCGCTGGCCGGAACCATGATGGCCTGCCCTGACGCCCAGATGGCGCTTGAGAAAACAGTCCGTAGCGGGCTGACCGGCACGCTTCGCCATGCCATCACCGGAGACCGCCTGACCCTGACGCCCGCTTCGGGCAGCCCGCTGGTGTTCGAGCGAGAGCCCCCACCCCAGCTGGCCGGTGTCAAATGGAGCGTGACAGGTTTCAACAATGGTCGCCAGGCGGTGGTGAGCCCCGTGCGGGACACCACCTTGACCATGGTATTTGACAAGGGCATGGTTCAGGGCAGCAGCGGCTGCAACACCTACCGCGCTGCGTACACCAGCGAAGGCAATCGTCTGGCCATTGGGCCGGCTGTCACCACGCGCAAGGCCTGTCCAGCCGAAGGGGTGATGCAGCAGGAGCGGGAATTTCTGGCGGCGCTGGAAACGGCCAAGCTGTGGGATATCCGTGGCGGCATGCTGGACGTGCACCGTGCCGACGGAGAGCGGGTCCTGAACGCCAACGCAGTCCCGCGTTGACCATGTGGGCAATCCAGACCTCCGGGGCGCCCCCGCCATTCAATCTATCTGAGCGGCAACTGCCTTCAACCCGCTGCGCTTCATCAACAGGTTTTCATGAATTTACAGTCTAAAGTCATTGCTGGTTTCACTGCGGTGTGCATTGCCGCTGCCGTGTTCTTGCCTGCCGTCCCTCAGCCCGCCGACTATCATCTGTTTGCCGACCAGCGTTGCATCTTCGGGGTTGATCACTTCCTGAATGTCGTCTCGAACATCGGATTTCTCGTCGCTGGCCTGTGGGGCATGGTCCTGATTGTGGCGCGCCGTACGCATTTTGAGTTCCCGCGCGAACGTTGGCCCTACCTCGTTTTTTTCTTCGGCGTGCTTGCAACGGCGTTTGGTTCAATTTACTACCACCTGGCTCCCAGCAACGACCGGCTGTTCTGGGACCGCTTGCCCATGACCATCGCGTTCATGGCGCTGATCTCGAGCCAGATTGCAGACCGCATCAGCGTGCGTGCCGGGCTGGCGCTGCTGGTGCCTATGCTGCTGGTGGGTGCCGCCTCGGTGGTTTACTGGCTTATCACCGAACAAAACGGTGTGGGCAACGTGCTTCCCTATGCCATTTTGCAGGGCTACTCGGTGGTGGTGCTGTTCATGATGGCCTTGCTGCAACCCTCGCGCTACACGCGTGGCAGCGACCTTTTC
>JANNXF010000183.1:0-2276 GCA_031409395.1 Polaromonas sp. | reverse complement strand
CAAAGCCAGCACCACCAACGTTGACGCCGAACTGGCTGCACAGGCTGGCCCCCAGCTGGTGGTGCCGATCCTGAACGCCCGCTATGCATTGAACGCGGCCAATGCGCGCTGGGGCTCGCTGTACGACGCGCTCTACGGCACCGACGTGATTTCGGAAGACAAGGGCTGCGAAAAAGTCACCGTCAAGGGCAAGTCCTACAACCCCAAGCGCGGCGCCAAGGTGATTGCCTATGCACGCCATGTGCTGGACCGTACCGCACCGCTCAAAAAGGGCTCCCACCTTGACAGCGCGGGCTACAGCGTTCGCGCTGGCCGCTTGAGCGTCAAACTCAAGGATGGCAGCAGCACCGGCCTGCTGGATGCCACGCAATTCACGGGCTACCAGGGCGAAGCCAAGGCGCCGTCGTCGGTCCTGCTGCAGCACAACGGTCTGCATATTGACATTCGCGTAGACCGCAGCACGCTGATTGGCAGCAAGGACCCTGCCGGCGTTGCCGACCTGGTGATGGAAGCCGCGCTATCCACCATTCTGGACCTGGAAGATTCGGTGGCGGTGGTGGATGCCGACGACAAGGTGCTGGCCTATAGCAACTGGCTGGGCATCCTGAAAGGCACGCTGACCGAGAGTGTGGAAAAGGGCGGCAAAACCTTTACCCGCGGCCTGAACCCTGACCGTGTGTACACCGCGCCAGAAGGCAGCAAAAAGGTCACGCTGCATGGCCGTTCACTGATGTTTCTGCGCAATGTGGGCCACCTGATGACCAACCCGGCCATCATGTACACCGCAAAGGACGGCAGCACACAGGAGATTCCCGAAGGCATCATGGACGCGGTGATCACCACCACCATCGCCCTGCACGACCTGCAGCGCAAAGGCAAGCCAGGCATCAAGAATTCGCGCAAGGGCAGTGTCTACATCGTCAAGCCCAAAATGCACGGCCCGGCAGAAGTCGCCTTTGCCAGCGCACTGTTTGCCCGCGTCGAAGCGGTGCTGGGCCTGAAAGAAAATACCGTCAAGCTGGGCATAATGGACGAGGAACGCCGCACCAGCGTCAACTTGAAAGCCTGCATTGCCGCGGCAGCCAGCCGCGTGGCCTTCATCAACACCGGCTTTCTGGACCGCACTGGCGACGAGATGCACACCGCCATGCAGGCCGGCCCGATGATCCGTAAAGGCGACATGAAAACCAGCGCCTGGATTGCCGCCTACGAAAAGAACAACGTCATGATTGGTCTGGCCTGTGGCCTGCGCGGCAAGGCGCAGATCGGCAAGGGCATGTGGGCCATGCCCGACCTGATGGCCGAAATGCTGAAACAAAAAATCGGCCACCCCAAAGCCGGCGCCAACACCGCCTGGGTGCCCAGCCCCACCGCCGCCACCCTGCACGCCCTGCATTACCACCAGGTCAAGGTCAGCGATGTGCAGAAAGAACTGGAAAAAACCAATGCCGACAAAGAGCGTGACAACATCCTGAATCAGCTGCTGCAGATCCCGGTGACGGCCACGCCCGACTGGTCCGCTGCTGACAAGCAGCAAGAACTGGACAACAACGCCCAGGGTATCTTGGGCTATGTGGTGCGCTGGATTGACCAGGGCGTGGGCTGCAGCAAGGTGCCCGACATCCACAATATCGGCCTGATGGAAGACCGTGCCACGCTGCGCATCAGCAGCCAGCACATTGCCAACTGGCTGCACCATGGGGTGGTGCCGAAGGCACAGGTCGAAGAAACCTTTGAGCGTATGGCCGGGGTGGTGGACAGGCAAAACGCCGCTGATCCGCTGTACCAGAACATGGCGGGTCACTTCAAGACCAGTGCGGCCTACCGGGCGGCCACCGACCTGGTCTTCAAGGGACTGACGCAGCCAAGTGGCTATACCGAGCCCTTGCTGCACGCATGGCGTCTGAAGGTGAAGGCTGGTACAGCCTGAGAATCACTGACACAACCGGCACCTGTTGGAAACCATGCCCGCCGCAAGGCAAGGTGCTTGCGCTGTGCGGGCTGGTCTGTCGCTGCTTGCACTGACAGACACAGCCCACTGTTGTTTGTCTGAGAGCCAGCTGTGAACGAAGAGCTGCGGCCTTGTCAAATCAGCCTGAAGCCTCGCTGCCAGCCCTCAACTCAGCAGGCGCAGATTGGCTGCCTGGGTGGCCGCCAGTTCCTGCTGCAGGTTACGGCTGACCTGTGCCAGCGTCTTGAGTTTGCCGTTGGTTTCGCGCAGACGCTCCGACAGGCTCTTTGAAATCCCCAGCAGCAAGCGTGCGGCCACGGTAGGG
>JANNXF010000182.1:0-32321 GCA_031409395.1 Polaromonas sp. | reverse complement strand
CCGAGATGGTGGCGTTTGAATGGCTGCGGACGTCGGAGCATCCGGTGTTTAAAGAGGTGCTGGGGTTGGTGAAGTAGGAGTTAATTGGAATCTGACCCCCGAATACTGACCCCGAATACTGACCCCGAATACTCACTGTTGACATGAACGCCCATCTTCAGAATATCGTTCCTCACAACGTCCCAAGCCATAGGTGTGTGCGTGGAAAACGTATTTTTTTACAGCCTCGTTAGGCGGCACAGGCATCATGGTTGCACCAATCGCTGTTACCAGAGAGAAGTACCTAGACGAAGCGCAGTTCGCGCTGTTCGCATGTCAGATGGTTGAGGAATCGCTGAAGTCGATACTGATGTATGCGCGAGAAGTGAATGCGATCACTCCAACTGAGTACGCGCTGGTTCACAAGACGGACGAACAGCTTGACGAACTCCCGTTGGGCCTGCTCATTAAGCAGTACGAGAAGGCGCTCTTTGCGCCAGCAATTGCAGTATCCCTTCGCGCGCTTGTGCCCGAACGGAATCACTGCGCCCATCGTGCGCTTGTAGTCGGCTTCTTGAATGAAGTGCGACAGACTGTCTCCTTACAGGTCGAGTTTGACCGCATCGAGAGTGCAGGGAAGCTGGCTTGGTCATGCTTCGAGGCCCTCAAGGAAGAAATGCAAGGCGTGGCGAGTCGGCTGGAGGAGCTCCGTGCGCAAAGTACCGCCTAACACTTCGTATATGGACTCCCCCTCAACAGCAAGTGGTTGATCGATAGTTTGGTTTTAGGGGAAGCGCCTGCAGTCACCTATCCGGCATCTCACTCAAGTCGAGTTGAATCAGCGCGTTTGCGACGTTGTTCTGACTCTGCTGAGCCTAAGCTCCGAGGGATAGATTGGAATGCTCGCGATGGAACCACAAAGGCGTTTTGCTCACGCAGGTCGAACGCAAGTCGGGCTACACGCTGGCCTGTCAGCAGAACTCGCGCTTTATCGCACGCCGCACGAGGTCTTTGATGGCTTGAACATGCAGCCGATGAGACTTCCTTTTGTTGCACTTTGTACTTGAATTTGCGGGCAAATAATGGATTATGCCCAATCACTACGGGTGCAAGCAGCTATTGATTTGATAGCGTTTGTGCGTCCCCTGATCACGCCGTGGCTCAGCCGTCAGCTTGCCGCAAGCCCGTTATACATAATTAAGAATTCAATTTAACAGCTTTAGCGTTGATCGACAGCGCATTGAGCGCAAAGCCTACCGGAGACAAATCATGTTCAAGTCCCTTCAACTCAACAAATCCGACGCCGGCTTTTCGGCCGCCATTCTTGATACCGATGAATCCCAGTTGCCTGCTGGCGATGTGCTGGTGCAGGTGGACTACTCAACCCTGAACTACAAGGATGGCCTGGCGATTACCAACAAGGGCCCGGTGGTGCGCAGCTGGCCCATGGTGGCGGGCATTGACGGTGCCGGCACGGTGCTGGAATCTACCCACGCCGCCTGGAAAGCGGGCGACAGGTTTGTTCACAACGGCTGGGGCCTGGGCGAAACGCGCTGGGGGCTGATGTCTGAACGCGCGCGCCTGCAGGGCGACTGGCTGGTGAAGTTGCCCGCCGCCTTTAGCACCCGCCAGGCGATGGCGATTGGCACCGCAGGCTACACCGCCATGCTCTGCGTGCTGGCGCTGGAGCGCCATGGCGTCACACCCGCTTCGGGCGAGGTGCTGGTCACCGGTGCCACAGGTGGCGTGGGCAGCGTGGCGGTGGCCTTGCTGGGCAAGCTGGGCTACAGCGTGGTGGCTGCCACCGGCAAGGCCAGCGAAGCGCCGTATTTGAAACAACTGGGCGCCACGGCAGTGATGGACCGCGCCGAACTGTCTGCGCCCGGAAAACCACTGCAAAAAGAGCGCTGGGCTGCGGTGGTGGACGCCGTGGGTTCGCACACCCTGGCCAACGCCTGCGCACAAACCCGCTACGGCGGCGTGGTGGCGGCTTGCGGTCTGGCGCAGGGCGCTGATTTCCCGGCGACCGTGATGCCTTTTATTTTGCGCAGCATCACCCTGGCGGGTATCGACAGCGTGATGGCGCCTATGGCCCGCCGTCAGCAGGCCTGGGAGCGTCTGGCCACTGACCTGGACCCGGCCAGGCTTGAAGCCATGGTGGAAGAAGTGCCCCTGGCCCGCGCCTGCGAGAAAGCCGCTGACTTGATGGCCGGCAAGGTCCGCGGCCGTGTGGTGGTCAAAATTTAAACCGCAGCCCCCGCAAACCGCCAAAAACAAAAACCGGAGACACCCCATGACACGCTATGCCGACTTCTACCAGCAATCCATCGACCAGCCCGACGCGTTCTGGAGCGATCAGGCCAGGCTGATTGACTGGTTCAAGCCGTTTGAACGTGTTTGCAACCACGACAACCCTCCCTTTGTGCACTGGTTTGAAGGCGGCCAAACCAATTTGTGCCACAACGCAGTAGACCGGCACCTTGCCGCACGGGGCGACCAGGCCGCACTGATTTATGTGTCCAGTGAAACCGGCATTGAAAAAACCTACAGCTTTGCCGAACTGCACCTTGAGGTGCAGCGCATGGCCGCCAGCCTGAAAGCACTGGGGGTGCAAAAGGGCGATCGGGTGCTGATTTACATGCCCATGATGGCCGAAGCCGCTTTTGCCATGCTCGCCTGCGCGCGCATCGGGGCGATTCATTGCGTGGTGTTTGGCGGCTTTGCCAGCGGCTCGCTGGCCTCGCGCATTGACGACGCCACGCCCAAAGTCATTGTGAGCGCTGATGCCGGTTCGCGCGGCGGCAAGGTGGTGGCGTACAAGCCGCTGCTTGATGAAGCCATGCGTCTTTCGTCCCACCAACCCGACGCGGTGCTGATGGTGGACCGCCGGTTGGCGCCCATGGCCCTGGTGGCCGGACGAGATCACCTGTGGGCCGATTTGCGCGCCGCAAACATCGACGCGCAAGTACCCTGCGAATGGCTGGACTCCACCGCCATCAGCTACACCATCTACACCAGCGGTACCACCGGCAAACCAAAGGGCGTGCAGCGCGACACCGGCGGCTATGCGGTGGCACTGGCGGCCAGCATGGCGCATATTTTTGATGGCCGGCCTGGTGAAACCTACTTTTCCACCAGCGACATCGGCTGGGTTGTGGGACACAGTTACATCATTTACGGCCCGCTGATTGCCGGTATGGCCACCATCCTGTACGAAGGCCTGCCAACGCAAGGCATGGACGGCCAGCCCGACGGCGGCATCTGGTGGAGCCTGGTCGAAAAATACAAGGTCACGGCCATGTTCAGCGCCCCCACGGCAGTGCGGGTACTGAAAAAACAAGACCCGGCACTGCTGAAAAAATATGACCTGAGCAGCCTGCGTGCGCTGTTCCTGGCCGGTGAGCCACTTGACGAGCCCACCGCCCGCTGGATCAGCGAGGGCCTGAATGTGCCCATCATTGACAACTACTGGCAAACCGAAACCGGCTGGCCGCTGCTGACAGTGGCCAACGGCGTGGAAAAAACGCCCAGCAAGTTTGGCAGCCCCGGCGTGCCGATGTACGGCTACCGCGTCAAGCTGCTGCACGAGTCCACCGGCGAAGAGCTGACCGGAGCCAACGAGAAAGGCGTGGTCGTGCTCGAAGGCCCGACGCCGCCGGGCTTCATGCAAACCATCTGGCAAGACGACGCCCGTTTCGTTAACACCTACTGGAAGAGCGTGCCGGGCAAGCTGGTTTACAGCACCTTTGACTGGGGGGTGCGCGACGAAGACGGTTACTACTTTATTTTGGGCCGCACCGATGACGTGATCAATGTCGCGGGTCATCGCCTGGGTACACGCGAGATTGAAGAAAGCATTTCGGGTCACGCGCAGGTGGCCGAAGTGGCAGTGGTGGGGGTGGCCGATGCACTGAAAGGGCAGGTGGCCATGGCCTTTGTGGTGCCCAGGGATTCTGCAGTGCTGCATGACAGCGCGGCCGCGATGAAGCGCGAAGGCGAGATCATGAAGCGTGTGGACGGCGACCTGGGCGCAGTGGCGCGGCCAGCCCGTGTGCGCTTTGTGACAGCCCTGCCCAAGACCCGCAGCGGCAAGCTGCTGCGCCGCGCCATCCAGGCGGTGTGCGAGGGCCGCGACGCGGGCGACCTGACCACCATGGACGACCCCGCCGCGCTGGAGCAGATTCGGGGCGCAGTGGCGGCTGCCTAGCGGGTTTCGCCGCGCCGCCATGGCCGGAACGCCGCCGCTCCATGCCGATACAGCATGGGCCAGGTCTTTGCGCGGCGCCCGATTGGTGGCACAATCCGATCTGATTCTGAAGGCCCTTCCTGCCACAGTCGCATCCGCTAATCGGTCAAGCCGTGTTGCGGAAGGTTATCTAACCAGCTACATCCCGTTGTAGCGAACTTATGTTTCCCCAAGGGAAACGGAGGTCAGCGGATATGAGTTCCAGCATACAGTCGCCTGCATCTGCAGCTGCGTCGGTTTATACAGCCTACCAGGGCAACACCTACCTCTTCGGCGGCAACGCGCCTTATGTCGAAGAGATGTACGAAAACTACCTTGCCAACCCCGGCAGCGTGCCAGACACCTGGCGCGAGTATTTCGACGCACTCCAGCACGTTCCCGCCACCGACGGCACCAATGCCAAGGACGTTCCGCACCTGCCGGTGGTCAATGCCTTTGCCGAACGCGCCAAATCAGGCCAGACCCGCGTTGTGGTGGCCAGCGCTGATGCCGAAATGGGGCGCAAGCGCACGGCTGTCCAGCAGCTGATTGCTGCTTACCGCAACGTCGGTGCCCGCTGGGCCGACCTGGACCCGCTCAAGCGGGCCGAACGCGACAAGATTCCCGAGCTGGAGCTGTCGTTTTACGGTTTCACCGACGCCGACCAGGAGACCGTGTTCAACACCAGCAACACCTTCTTCGGCAAAGACACCATGAGTTTGCGCGAGCTGATGAATGCGCTGCGCGAAACCTACTGCGGCACCATTGGCGCCGAGTACATGTACGCCACCGACCAGAACCAGAAGCGCTGGTGGCAGCAAAAACTGGAATCCATCCGCAGCAAGCCCAACCTCAGCAAGGAAAAGAAGCTGCACCTGCTGGACCGGCTCTCGGCCGCCGAAGGCCTGGAGCGTTTTCTGCACACCAAGTACGTTGGCCAGAAGCGGTTTTCGCTGGAAGGCGGCGAAAGCTTTATTGCCAGCATGGACGAGCTGATCCAGCAAGGCGGCATCAAGGGCGTCCAGGAAATCGTGATCGGCATGGCGCACCGTGGCCGCCTCAATGTGCTGGTCAATTCACTGGGCAAAGTGCCTGCTGACCTGTTTGCCGAGTTTGACCATACCGCGCCAGAAGATCTGCCCAGCGGCGATGTGAAATACCACCAGGGCTTCAGCTCAGACGTGACCACCCCCGGTGGACCGGTGCACCTGACGCTGGCATTCAACCCCTCGCACCTGGAAATCGTAAACCCGGTGGTCGAAGGCTCGGTGCGTGCCCGCATGGACCGCCGCGCCGACCCCAAGGGCATGCAGGTATTGCCCGTGCTGGTGCATGGCGACGCCGCCTTTGCAGGGCAGGGCGTGGTCATGGAAACCTTGGCGCTGGCCCAGACCCGCGGCTATTTCACGGGTGGCACGGTGCACCTGGTCATCAACAACCAGATCGGCTTTACCACCAGCGATCCGCGCGACAGTCGTTCCACGCTGTATTGCACCGATGTGGTCAAGATGAT
The DNA here is from genome assembly GCA_031409395.1 of Polaromonas sp. GTDB lineage: Bacteria > Pseudomonadota > Gammaproteobacteria > Burkholderiales > Burkholderiaceae_C > Polaromonas. The sequence goes on along the minus strand of JANNXF010000182.1, from coordinate 26,604 downwards.
CGAAGCGCCTGTGCTGCACGTCAACGGCGATGACCCTGAAGCTGTGGTGCTGGCCACCCAGCTGGCGCTGGAATTCCGCATGGAATTCCAGAAAGACGTGGTGGTTGACATCATCTGTTTCCGCAAACTGGGCCATAACGAGCAGGACACGCCTGCACTGACCCAGCCGCTGATGTACAAAAAGATCGCGCAGCACCCCGGTACGCGCAAGCTGTACGCCGACAAACTGACAGCGCAGGGCATGGGCGAAACGCTGGGTGACGACATGGTCAAGGCGACGCGCGCGGCACTCGACGCCGGCAAGAGCACCTTTGACCCGGTACTGACCAACTTCAAAAGCAAGTATGCCGTGGACTGGGTGCCTTACCTCGGCAAAAAATGGACCGATGCCGGTGATACTGCCATTCCCCTGGCCGAGTGGAAACGCCTGGCTGAAAGAATCACCACCATCCCTGCGACGGTAACCCCGCACAACCTGGTGAAGAAGGTCTATGACGACCGCGCCGCCATGGGCCGTGGAGAAATTCCGGTGGACTGGGGCATGGGCGAGCACATGGCGTTTGCCTCGTTGGTGGCCAGTGGCTACCCGGTGCGTTTGTCAGGCGAAGACTGCGGGCGCGGCACGTTTACCCACCGCCACTCGGTCATTCATGACCAGAACCGCGAAAAGTTTGACACCGGCACCTACGTGCCGCTGCAGAATGTGGCCGACAATCAGGCCCCGTTTGTGGTGATCGACTCCATATTGTCCGAAGAGGCCGTGCTGGCCTTTGAGTACGGCTATGCGTCCAACGACCCGAACACACTGGTGATCTGGGAAGCCCAGTTTGGCGATTTCGTCAACGGCGCGCAGGTCGTGATCGACCAGTTCATCGCGTCAGGTGAGGTGAAGTGGGGCCGTGTCAACGGCATCACGCTGATGCTGCCGCACGGCTATGAAGGTCAGGGGCCTGAGCACAGCTCGGCGCGCCTTGAGCGCTTCATGCAGCTGTCGGCAGACACCAACATGCAGGTGGTGCAGCCCACCACGGCCAGCCAGATCTTCCACATCCTGCGTCGCCAGATGGTGCGCAACCTGCGCAAGCCGCTGATCATCATGACGCCGAAGTCGCTGCTGCGTAACAAGGATGCGGCCTCACCGCTGTCCGAGTTCACCAAGGGCAGTTTCCAGACGGTGATTCAGGAGAGCAAGGAACTGAAAGCGGACAAGGTCAAACGCATCATTGCCTGCTCGGGCAAGGTCTACTACGACCTGGCCAAGAAGCGTGAAGAAAAAGGCATTGAAGACACGGTCATCCTGCGGGTTGAGCAGCTCTACCCGTTCCCGCACAAGGCGTTTTCAGCCGAGCTGAAAAAGTACCCCAATGCCACCGACATCGTGTGGTGCCAGGACGAACCACAAAACCAGGGTGCGTGGTTCTTTGTGCAGCACTACATTCACGAGAACATGCTCGAAGGCCAGAAGCTGGGCTATTCAGGTCGTGCCGCTTCGGCATCACCAGCCGTCGGTTATTCGCATCTGCACCAGGAACAGCAAAAAGCGCTGGTAGACGGCGCGTTTGCCAAGCTCAAGGGTTTTGTGCTGACCAAGTAAGGTCCAGGTACTTCCCACCCCACACAAAACACATTAAAGAGAATCAATATGGCTATCGTAGAAGTCAAAGTCCCCCAGCTGTCCGAGTCCGTGGCCGAAGCCACCATGCTGCAGTGGAAAAAGAAGGTCGGCGATTCAGTTGCTGTCGATGAAATCCTGATTGAAATTGAAACTGACAAGGTGGTGCTCGAAGTCCCTGCGCCGTCGGCTGGTGTGCTGACCGAGTTACTGGTGGCAGACGGCGGCACTGTGGTTGCAGAGCAGTTGATCGCCCGCATTGACACTGAGGGCAAGGCTGGTGCGGTGGCTTCGGCGCCCGCTGCTGCAGCGCCTGCAGTGGCTGCCAGCGCTGCACCCGCGCCTGCTGCCGGTGGCTCCATGGCTGGCGTGCCCATGCCTGCGGCGGCCAAACTGATGGCCGACAACAACCTGGCGGCCGGCTCGGTTCCTGGCACCGGCAAAGACGGACGAGTGACCAAGGGTGATGTGCTGGTGGCCGCTGCCGCGCCAGCGGTTACCCAGTCATTTGCTGTCAGTGCCATTCCTACCGGCGCGCCCACCACGTCGTTGCCGCAGGTTTCAACGCCGGCCAAGGCATCGGGTCTTGGCGATCGCCCCGAGCAGCGCGTGCCCATGAGCCGCCTGCGCGCCCGGATTGCCGAGCGTTTGCTGCAGTCGCAATCCACCAACGCCATCCTGACCACCTTCAATGAAGTCAACATGGCCCCGGTGATGGAAATGCGCAAGCGCTTCCAGGAGAAGTTTGAAAAAGAGCACGCCGTCAAACTCGGTTTCATGAGCTTTTTTGTCAAGGCGGCTGTGCACGCCCTGAAAAAATACCCTGTCCTCAATGCATCGGTGGACGGCAACGACGTGGTCTACCACGGCTACTTTGACATTGGCATTGCCGTCGGTTCACCGCGCGGCCTGGTTGTGCCCATTTTGCGCAACGCTGACCAGATGAGCTTTGCCGATGTGGAAAAGAAAATTGCAGAATTTGGCCAGAAAGCCAAAGACGGCAAGCTGGGCATTGAAGACATGACCGGCGGCACCTTCTCGATCAGCAATGGCGGCACGTTTGGCTCCATGATGTCAACGCCCATCATCAACCCGCCACAGAGCGCAATTCTGGGCGTTCACGCCACCAAAGACCGTGCCATGGTGGAAAACGGCGTGGTGGTGGTTCGCCCCATGAACTACTTCGCCATGAGCTACGACCACCGCATCATTGATGGCCGTGAGGCCGTGTTGGGCCTGGTGGCCATGAAGGAAGCGCTGGAAGATCCGGCCCGCTTGTTGTTTGACATCTAAAAGGAAATTTTCATGTCCAAACAATTTGATGTGATCGTCATAGGTGGCGGTCCTGGTGGCTACATTGCCGCCATTCGCGCAGCCCAGCTGGGTTTTAACGTCGCCTGTGTCGACGAGTGGAAAAACGCCAAGGGTGGACCCGCCCTGGGCGGCACTTGCACCAACGTGGGCTGCATTCCGTCCAAGGCATTGCTGCAATCGTCCGAGCACTACGAGCAGGCGGGCCACCACTTTGCCGACCACGGTATTGAGGTCAAGGGCCTGGGCCTGGACATGGCCAAAATGATTGGCCGCAAGGACACCGTTGTCAAACAAAACAACGACGGTGTGCTGTACCTGTTCAAGAAGAATAAGGTCACTTTCTTTCATGGACGTGCCTCATTTGCGGCTGCCAAAGATGGCCTGTATGAGATCAAGGTGGCCGGCGCGACTGAAGAAGTCATCAGTGGCAAGCACATCATTGTGGCGACAGGTTCCAACGCCAGGGTTTTGCCGGGTACGCCGTTTGACGAGGAAACCATCCTGTCCAACGACGGTGCGCTGCGCATGGTCGATGTACCCAAAAAACTGGGATTGATTGGCTCTGGCGTGATCGGTCTTGAGATGGGTTCGGTCTGGCGGCGTCTGGGCGCTGAAGTCACGGTGCTGGAAGGTCTGCCGACTTTCCTGGGCGCGGTTGATCAGCAGATCGCCAAAGAGGCGCACAAGGCCTTCGTCAAGCAGGGTTTGAAGATTGAGCTGGGCGTGAAAGTCGGTGAAATCAAATCGGGTAAAAAGGGCGTTTCTGTCGCCTATGTGGATGCCAAGGGCGTTGCACAAACACTCGATGTTGACAAGCTCATCATCTCGATTGGCCGGGTGGCCAACACCACTGGCCTGGCACCTGACGCCGTGGGCCTGGCGCTCGATGAGCGCGGCGCGATTGTGGTTGACGGTGACTGTAAAACCAATCTGCCCAATGTCTGGGCCATTGGCGATGTGGTGCGCGGCCCGATGCTGGCGCACAAGGCCGAAGAAGAGGGCGTTGCGGTGGCTGAGCGGATTGCCGGCCAGCATGGGCATGTCAACTTCAACACCATTCCGTGGGTGATCTACACCAACCCCGAGATTGCATGGGTGGGGCAGACGGAAGAGCAGCTCAAGGCGGCTGGCCGTGCCTACCGTGCGGGAACCTTCCCGTTTCTGGCCAATGGCAGGGCCCGCGCTTTGGGTGATACCACCGGCATGGTCAAAATGCTGGCAGATGCCGTGAGCGATGAAATTCTGGGGGTGCATATCGTGGGCCCCATGGCCAGCGAGTTGATCGCCGAATGTGTGGTTGCCATGGAGTTCCGGGCCAGCAGTGAAGATATTGCCCGTATCTGCCACGCCCACCCCTCACTCAGCGAGGCGACCAAAGAGGCGGCGCTTGCGGTTGACAAACGCACGCTCAACTTCTGATTTTCATCAATGAAAATGCCATCTGGCCCAATTAATTCGGGCGCGGACAGCTATTTAATTAATAGCAACTGGAAGCCTGATCTTGAGCGTCAAGCAAACGTATGATGCCGAGTTGGGCGCCAGGGGCTACACCGCCGACCCTGCGCAACTGCGTGCGGTTGACGCCCTTGAGCGCTGCGCTGCCGAATGGGCGCAATTCAAGGAGCAGCGTTCAAACGCCTTCAAGAAACTGATCAACCGCCCTGAGGTTCCGCGTGGTGTGTACATGCACGGTGGGGTGGGGCGCGGCAAGAGTTTCTTGATGGACTGTTTTTACAATGCGGTACCGCTTCGGCGAAAAACGCGTCTTCACTTTCACGAGTTCATGCGTGAAGTGCACCGGGAGCTTCAGGACTTGCAGGGCACCGTGAATCCACTGGACGAGTTGGGCAGACGCATCGCCAAACGCTACCGCTTGATTTGCTTTGACGAGTTTCATGTCTCGGATATCACTGACGCGATGATTCTTCACCGCTTGCTGTCAGCCCTGTTTGACAACGGCGTAGGGTTTGTCACCACCTCCAATTTTCATCCTGACGATCTCTACCCGAACGGCTTGCACCGGGACCGGATTTTCCCCGCCATGGCCTTGCTCAAGACGCATCTTGAGGTCATCAGCGTTGACAACGGAACCGACTACCGGCGGCGCACACTGGAGCAGGCGAGGCTTTACCACACGCCGCTAGGCTCCCAGGCAGACGCCGAGATGACAGAGACGTTCAATCGGCTGGCCGAAGCGCATGATGAAAATCCGGTGCTGCAGATTGAGTCCAGGCAGATTCATGCGCGCCGCAGGGCGGGCGGCGTGGTGTGGTTTGATTTCAAGACACTGTGCGGCGGTCCCCGCTCACAAAACGACTACCTTGAGATCGCCACCCAGTTTCACACGGTGTTGTTGAGCGATGTGCCCCACATGCCAGTCAGGATGGCCTCTGAAGCCAGGCGGTTTACCTGGCTGGTCGATGTGCTGTACGACCGGCGTGTCAAACTGATTATGTCGGCCGAGGTAACGCCAGAGGCGTTGTACACCGAGGGACCGCTGGTCCATGAGTTCCCCCGCACGGTATCGCGGCTCAATGAAATGCAGTCAGTGGAATTCCTGACTCTGGAACGCAGAAACGTGGACACGACACTGACATGAAAAATTTTGTGATGGGTGGCCTGATGGCTGTGCTGGCGGTCTTCGCGGGAGCACAAACGCTTGCACCCAGCCCCGAACCCACCGCCAGTTCTGCCGCCCGGACAGGCATTATTGATACAGAGCGGACAAGAATTCGCGCTGAACGATCGAAGCTGGACGCTGGATTTCTTGCAGAAGATGCCGTGTGTTACAGAAAATTTCTGGTCAATAGTTGTCTGGGCGACGTAGATGCCCGGCGGCGCGAGGCCATGGCTGATTTGCGGCGACAGGAGATTTCGCTCAACGATGAAGAGCGGCGGATCAAGGGGGCCGACCAGATAAGGCGAACCGAAGAAAAATCGTCACCCGAGAAGCAGCAGGAGGCGGCAGACCGTCGCGCCAAAGCGGTTGAAGATTACCAGTCCCGCATCGAGCGGGAACAAAAGAAACAACAGGATCAGGCAACCGTCAGATCGGGCGAGCAAGCCAGCAGCAAGGCCAGCGCCGATAGACTGAAAGCCAATCAGGAAAAGGCGGTTGCGCGCTCAGATAGGGAGGGCAAGGCGGCAGAAGAAGCCAGAAAATTCAATGAACGGCAAAAGGAAGCCCAGGAGCGGCGAGCCCGGCATGAGCAGGAGCAGCTCAAACGCACCAAGCCCGCTGCCCAATCATTGCCGATGCCTCAATAGCGCTTGTTCAGCCCAGGGGTTCGAGCTTGACGACGACCAGCGACAGGTTGTCACCGCCTCCGCGTGCGCGCGATCGGGCTTTTTGAATCAGGAATTCGGTGGCTTCACGGGGCGACAGCATCGACATGGCTGAACCCATTTCGCTGGCGCTGAAGTAATGCCAGACGCCGTCGCTGCAGGCCATCAGGGAGTCATCAGGGCGCAGTTGCTGAATGAAATGTCGCGTGACGGGCGGTGCTTCGTCAGTACCCAGACATCCCATCAGTACATTGGACTGCGGATGAACATTGGCCTCGTCTTCGGTGATTTCTCCCTTGTCGACGAGAGTTTGCACATACGAATGATCAATGGTCCGGTGAACCAGTTCGACACCGTGGTAGTGGTAAATGCGGGAGTCGCCGGTATGCACCCAGTGACAGTCTCCGCCCGGATTGATCAAAAATGCTGCCATGGTGCTGTGCGGCTCCTGCTCGGCAGAAATTGCTGTCAGCCTGATGACAATGTGCGCTTCTTCAATGATCTGCTTGAGCATTGACGGTGCGTCGTCGGTATCGGGTGAGTAGCGTTCAAACAGCTGCTTTGCCGTCAACATGACCTGGTCAGAGGCTTTGCGCCCGCCGCTTCGGCCTCCCATGCCATCTGCCACGATGCCCAGCATGCAACCGGAAACACGGGGATGGGTGAGCAGGTTGACCTGGTCCTGCTGGTAGTCCCGGTCTCCCTTGTGGATACCGGTAGACGCTGTGATTCGATAACCCTTGGACATTGTGTGATCGTTGATGCCGCATGGGCTCGATTTATGGAGGCAATCGACGTATTATGAGACGAAGAAGAGCGTACGGATAAAAACCTTGAACTTAAATTTACGCTCACCAGAGCGGCAACTGATTGAACTAAAGATCGAGCATGCAGACCTGAATGCGCTGGTAGACATGACCGCGCATGCACTGCCGATCGACGAGCTGCTGCTCAGGCGGCTTAAAAAACGCCGCCTGCAGCTTCGTGACCAGATCTCGCAGCTTGAGCTGTCCCTGGACCCTCCCGAGCCTGCCTGATGAATCTCGTACTGGAAGTGGAAGAGGCCTTCGCCCCTGGCGGCGTGTTGTCGCGCGCTGAAGAGCATTTCGTGCCCCGCAGCGGGCAGACTGACATGGCCCTGGCCGTGGCCCGGGCGATCGAGGGTGCATACCCCCTGGTCGTTGAGGCGAGTACCGGGGTAGGAAAAACTTTTTCCTACCTTGTGCCAGCCTTGCTCAGCGGTGAGCGTGTACTGGTGTCTACCGCGACCAAAGCCTTGCAGGACCAGCTGTTCGGACGCGATTTGCCGCGTCTGGTGGCGGCGCTGGGTTTGCCCGTGAGCACAGCCCTGCTCAAGGGGCGGGCGAGTTATTTGTGCCTGCACCGCATGGAAATGGCCCGCCAGCAGACGCACCTGCCCGACGGGGTTTCGTTGCGCGCACTGGCAAAGGTCGAGCAATGGTCCCAGGTCACCCGAAGCGGCGATCTGGCGGAGCTGGCGGGGCTTGACGAACGGTCACCCATGATTCCATGGGTGACGTCTACCCGTGAAAATTGTCTGGGCGCACAATGCCCGCGCTTTCGGGCCTGCCATGTCAACCTTGCGCGCCGCGAGGCCATGGCGGCAGACGTTGTGGTCATCAACCATCACCTGTTTTTTGCTGATCTGGCGGTCCGGGAGTCGGGTGTAGCCGAGCTGTTGCCTTCGGTTCGCATTGCAATTTTTGACGAAGCTCATCAGCTCAATGAGACCGGCGTGCAGTTCCTGGGGCGTAACCTGACCACGGGCCAGTTGCTGGACTTTTGCCGGGACATGCTGGCGGCCGGGCTGCAGCTGGCGCGCGGGCTGGTGGATTGGCAACAGATTGTGGGCGCCGCCGAGCACGCTGCGCGCGAATTGCGCTTGTGCGCTGGCAGGCAGTACCCCGGTACCAAGCTGCGCTGGACTGGCGAAGCACCGGAAGGCCTGAACAGCAGCGAATGGGCCGTGGCGCTGGACGCCGTTCACGCAGCCTGCCTGCAAGCCTGCGCTGCACTGGACACGGTCAGTGAGATAGCGCCTGATTTTTTGCGCCTGCATGAACGCGGCGTTGAACTGGCAGCGCGCGCCGAAAGCTTTGTACACGCTTGCGAGCCCGGCTGCGTTCGCTGGCTGGACGTTGGCACGCAGCTAAGGCTTGTCGAATCCCCGCTGGATATTTCTAAGGCAGTGAAAACCAGGGTGCTGGGTGCTTCGGGTGAGTCAGCCAAGTCCTGGATATTTACCTCGGCAACCCTCGGTGACGACGACAAACTCAGCTGGTTTACCCAGCCCTGTGGGCTGACTGAAGCCGCTGTATTGCGGGTCGGAAGCCCTTTTGACTACGAGCGCCAGGCGGCCATCTACATACCGCAAAATTTCCCCAAGCCGGGTGATCCCTCGCATACGTCCAGGGTGGCAGAGTCGGCTGCGGTCTGGTCAAGGCAGCTGGGTGGACGAACCATGGTGCTGACCACCACCTTGCGCGCCTTGCGCGTTATTGGCGATGCGCTCAACAGCGCGTTTGAATCGACGGGTGACATGGAGGTACTCGTTCAGGGGGCCATGCCCAAACGGGTGTTGATAGACCGTTTCAGGGAAGGAAGCACCCAGGGCGGCAAGCCTTGCGTGCTGGTGGCGTCGGCATCGTTCTGGGAGGGCATAGATGTGCCCGGCGACGCCCTTCAGCTGGTGATTATTGACAAGCTGCCATTTCCTCCGCCCAACGATCCACTGGCCGAGGCCAGGTCGAAATTGCTGGAGTCACAGGGCCGCAGTGCATTCAACGACTATTTTTTGCCAGAGGCCGCTGTGGCACTCAAGCAGGGAGCGGGTCGCCTGATACGCCGGGAAACCGATCAGGGCGTGCTGGTCGTGTGTGACGGCCGGCTGGCGGCCATGAGCTACGGCCGGCGGCTGATGAAGGCGCTGCCTCCGATGCAGCGACTGGCCTCGGAGCAAGCGCTGCTGGACCGGCTGGAGAGTCTCACCAGAACTTGTACCACGGGTTCTCCAGCGTCTTGAAGCCTTTGCTGATGTACTGGCTCTGGGGATATGTTTTTTCCATGATCCGGCGGGTGTCGTCCCGAAGTTCAACCATACCCAGGGCATCGTACGATTTGTAGAGGATGTAAGCCGCCTCTTCAAGTGCGGGTACGTCCCGATAATCGGAAATCGCGCTTTGAGCCCGGTTGATGGCCGCAATATAGGCCCCACGGGAGTAGTAATAGCGTGCGACATGAACCTCTGACTGGGCAAGCGAATTCACGATGTAGCCCATGCGCAGCTTGGCGTCTGGCGTGTAGCGCGAATCCGGAAACCGGGTGATCAGTTCCCGGAAAGCCTCAAACGACTCCTTGGCCGCTTTCTGGTCCCGCTCCGACAAATCCTGGCGCGAGATAAATCCGAAAATCCCGAGGTTGTCATTGAAGTTCAGCAGGCCTTTCAGGTAAAGGGCGTAGTCAAACGCGGGACTGGCTGGGTGCAGCTTCATGAAACGGTCCAGTGTGGCGATAGCCTGGGCCAGTTCTCCAGCTTTATACTGTGCATAGGCTTTTTCGAGTTGGGCCTGCTGCGCTAGCGGCGTTCCGGCAGCCCGGCCTTCCAGCTTCTCGTAAAGGGGAATGGCTTTGTCATAGGCGCCTGAATTCGCCTCGTCCTTGGCCTCCGCATAAATCTTGTTAGGACTCCACGATGCAGTGCGGTCGGGCGTTGGGGTGGTGGAACAACCTGCGACGACAAAAGACAAGGCGCAAACGGCCAGACCAAGCGTCAATGCGTTGGGAACAACCCGTAATTTGGTGGAAAACATTGCAATCGACTTTCTTGATGACTAATGCTGAACAAAGCAATCTGATTATATCGGGCGCTGCCATTGGCGCTGGCCTGCAGGACGAGGCTCAGGACGAGGGCGACAGCCCTGGCGACATGGAGCTGCGGCGGGTGACGGTTCCCCCCGAAAACCATGGCAGCCGCCTTGACCTGGCCCTGGTGGCTAGTGTCCCGGAGTTTTCCCGCAGCTATCTTCAGCAGTTGATGGGGGAGGGGATGGTGCGGCTCAATGCACTGGTGGTGACCAAGTCATCGGCCAAAGTGCGGGCAGGCGATGAGCTCAGCATTGAACTGCGTCCGACACCGCAAAGCCGCGCGTTCAAGCCCGAAGCCATGGCGCTGGACATTGTTTTTGAAGACCCTTACCTGCTGGTCATCAACAAGCCGGCCGGGCTGGTCGTACACCCCGCGCCGGGCAACTGGAGCGGTACGTTGCTCAATGGCTTGCTGGCCCATGACGTGCAGGCTTCTTTTTTGCCACGCGCTGGTATCGTCCACCGCCTGGACAAGGACACCAGTGGCCTGATGGTGGTGGCCCGCCAGCGCAAGGCCATGGACCAGCTGGTCGACATGATTGCCGCCCGCACGGTCAGCCGGGAATACATCGCGCTGGCCCATGGTTTATGGCGTGGCGCAAGAACCCAGGAGGTTCACGCGGCGATTGGCAGAGACCCCCGCAACCGGCTGCGCATGGCGGTGGTTGACCTCGAGAGGAATGCCGGAAAGGTGGCCTCGACAGTGGTCTCGTTGTTGCAAAATGGCGAGCAGCACTGTCTTGTAAAGTGCAAGCTTCACACGGGACGCACCCATCAAATTCGGGTGCACATGGCATCGTTGGGGCACCCGCTGGTATCCGATGAACTTTATGGCGGGGTGGTGGCGGGTGGCTTGCAGCGCCAGGCGCTGCACGCGTGCCGACTGGCGTTTGAGCACCCAGTGACGGGTGCGATGATGGAGTTCAAATCGTCGCCGCCCGCCGATTTGGAGGCTGCCCTGGACGGTTTTGGCCTGATATACAATCAAAGGTAGTAGTTTTCAGCTACCCGCACCATCGCGCCCCTGACGAGGAGACAGCGCACGGTTGCAAAGCGCGTACCGCGCCTCTCACGCTTTTTTCCGCCTTTTTTCGGAACGACCAAGATCATGAATACGACGGATGCCAAGCGCGTCCTCGAAACAGCACTTATTTGCGCGCAGCAGCCGCTGCCATTGCGCGAAATGGGTGTGCTGTTTAACGGGGTGCTGACTGCCGACAGCCTCAAACTGCTGCTGGAAGACCTGCAAAACGACTGGTCCGAGCGGGGTGTGGAACTTGTTCATGTGGCGACAGGCTGGCGCTTTCAAAGCCGTCCGCAAATGCATGAGTACCTTGAGCGCCTGCATCCTGAAAAACCACCTCGCTACAGCCGGGCTACCCTGGAAACTCTCGCCATCATTGCTTACCGCCAGCCCGTGACGCGTGGCGATATGGAAGATATCCGTGGTGTCACGATCAACAGCCTGTTGCTCAAGCAACTCGAAGACCGCGGTTGGGTTGAGGTCATTGGACACAGGGAAACCGTTGGGCGGCCCGCGCTTTACGCAACCACCAAGCAGTTTCTGGATGATCTCGGCGTTGAGTCGCTGGACCAGCTTCCTGCCATGGACAGTTCGTCGGCACAGGCGGCCATGCTGGAGCAAATAGAGTTTGGTCTGGCACAGCCGCTCGCCGGATCGCCGGCAGAACGGCTTGAATTGGCTGCTCCGGGCCAGGCTGCAGATGCAGCCATTGAGGGTTCGCCAGACACCAGAGAAGCGTCTGCGCCAGATAACAGTGCGGATTCTGACCACGATGCCCGTCATCAGGGTGGCATCGATTCGCACGCATGAATGTAAAAGTATGAATCAACAAGATATTCCGGCTTCCGAAATTCCTGCCACCCTGTCAGCAGACACCCCTCCTGTGGCTGCAACCGGGCTGTCCGTTGCGGCAGAGCCTGGCCTGGTGACTGCTGGTGGCCCGGAGAATTCGCCCGAGCCGAAAGCGGTTGCCCAGCCGCGCCGTGCTTCCTCTGTCCCTGCCACAACGATACGTTTCGAGGACGTGATTACCGGCCAGTTTGATGCAGACGAGGAAGATGGGGCGCTTGAGTTGCCCAAGCGTGTGCTGTCGCCGCAGCCCGAAACGCCCAAACTGCACAAGGTGCTGGCGCAAGCCGGGTTGGGTTCGCGGCTGGAGATGGAGCAATTGATTCTTGAGGGACGCATTTCGGTGAATGCCGAGCCTGCGCATATCGGGCAGCGCATCCAGTTTGGCGATAGCGTCAAGGTCAATGGCAAACCGATTCGTGTGCGCATTGATCCACCGCCGCCGCGGGTCATTGCTTATCACAAGCCCAGCGGTGAGGTAGTGACGCATGACGACCCGCAAAATCGGCCGACAGTTTTTCGGCGTTTGCCCAAGCTGTTTCAGGGCAAGTGGCAGTCTGTCGGGCGCCTTGACCTCAATACCGAGGGCCTGCTGCTGCTCACCAGCTCTGGCGAACTGGCCAACAAGCTGATGCATCCCCGGTTCGGACTCGAACGCGAGTACGCCGTCCGCGTCTTGGGCGCATTGAACAACGAGGAAAAAAAGCGCTTGCTTGAGGGTGTCACGCTGGAGGATGGTCCGGCGCAGTTTGGCTCGATCGAGGCGGGTGGTGGTGAGGGTGCCAATTGCTGGTACCGGGTCACTATTTCCGAGGGCCGTAACCGAGAAGTCCGGCGCATGTTTGAGGCGGTGGGACATGCGGTCAGCCGTCTGATTCGCATACGTTATGGCGCAGTGGTTTTGCCGCGCGGGCTCAAGCGGGGCGCTTTTGTCGAACTTGACGAGAGTGATATCTGGGCATTGACGGGTGCGGTGACGCGTTCCGAATCACGCAGCGATCCGCGTGGTGAGCCTGCAAGTCGGTCCGGCAAGCCCGGCAGTGAGCGTCGCCAGGGGCAAGGTCCTCGCCGAGACGAACGCCCACGGGGTGGCCGTGGAAAACCTGCAGTCAATGAGGCAGGCCGTACCGATGGGCTGCCGCAGGGTGCTGTGGACCGGGAGCCGGACGACTCGCAGCCGCCGATGAACCGGATGAATTCTGCGCCCGGTGGCAACCGGCGTGGGGGTGGAAAAGGGCGGGGGCAGGGTAGCAATCCCGGGTCCGGACAGCCCGGAGGCAGCGGCAATGTGCAGGGGCAACGGCGGCGTGATGATCGCGGGGATCGCAGCGCCAACAAAAGCGCCGGCAGTACACAGCCCGATCCCATGAAGACGTCGTTTGGCTATATCGGCGCAGACACTTTCACTCGACAAAGGCAAGGCCAGGGGCAACGCCGTGGCGGTGGCAATGGTAACGGTGGTGGATTGGGCGGAGGCGGTCCGCGTCGTGGTGGCGGTGGAAATACCGGCGGCGGTAACCGTGGCGGGAATAGTGGCGGTGGCAACCGCGGTGGAAATCGCTGAATTTCACAGTGGCATTTGATTTGGCGGGGTGGACTCCAGGGTTGCACGACGCAGGTTAAAATCAAAGGCTTTATTCAATTTTTGAATAATTTAAAAATCCAATAAATTCACACGCTTTAAGGAAAATCCATGGCAATCGAACGCACTCTCTCCATCATCAAGCCTGACGCAGTCGCCAAAAACGTCATTGGCCAGATTTATGCACGCTTTGAAGCAGCCGGCCTGAAGGTGGTTGCCGCCCGTATGGCCCATTTGTCTCAAGGCGAAGCCGAAGCCTTCTACGCAGTGCACAAAGAGCGTCCTTTCTTCAAGGACCTGGTTTCGTTCATGATTTCCGGTCCTGTGATGATTCAGGCTCTGGAAGGCGAAAGCGCCATTTTGAAAAATCGCGACCTGATGGGTGCAACTGACCCCAAGAAGGCTGCTGCAGGCACCATTCGCGCCGATTTTGCCGACAGCATTGATGCCAATGCAGTGCACGGATCCGATGCCGCCGAGACGGCCCAGGCAGAAATTGCCTTCTTCTTTGCCGGCATGAACGTTTACTCGCGTTAAACCATGTCCGCCACCATGCTCTGCTACCCCTTTTCAGGGTCGTCGCTTGCGTGGGGCGGCCCAGGCTTCTGCTCGCTCCGATGACTGCCAACCTTCTTGACTTCGATCTGGAGGGCCTGGCGGGCTTTTGCGAGCAGCTTGGTGAAAAGCGCTTCCGTGCGACCCAGTTGTTTCGCTGGATTCATCAAAAAGGAGCCTCTGATTTTGAACAGATGACAGATCTGGCAAAGTCATTGCGGGAGAAACTCGTCGGTGTGGCCCATGTCCAGGGACCCAAAGTGGTGTCGCGTCATGATTCGACGGATGGCACTGTCAAGTGGTTGTTTGATGTCGGTGCGGGCGATGTTATTGAAACGGTTTTCATCCCCGAATCAGATCGCGGAACTCTCTGTATTTCGTCTCAGGCCGGGTGTGCCGTGGGCTGCCGTTTCTGTTCTACGGGCCATCAGGGTTTCAGCCGAAACCTGACCACGGGGGAGATTGTTTCCCAGTTGTGGTTTGCCGAGCATTTTTTGCGTCAACACCTTGGCCGGTCGGACCGTGTCATTTCCAATGTGGTGATGATGGGCATGGGCGAGCCTTTGCAGAATTATTCGCAGTTGCTGCCGGCCCTGAAAGTCATGCTGGATGACCATGGCTATGGCTTGTCCCGCCGTCGCGTGACCGTGTCGACCTCGGGTGTGGTCCCCATGATTGACCGGCTTGCAAAAGACTGTCCCGTGGCGCTTGCTGTTTCCTTGCATTCACCGCAGGATGCCTTGCGCGACAACCTGGTTCCACTTAACAAAAAATACCCTATCGCGGAATTGCTGGAGGCCTGTACCCGTTACCAGGCTTCGGCACCGCGAGACTTCATCACATTCGAATACTGCATGCTTGATGGCGTGAATGACCAGCCTGAACATGCGCGCCAACTGGTGTCCCTGATGCGGGCGCATGGCGCAGGGGGCTTGTCATGCAAGTTCAACCTGATCCCATTCAATCCATTTCCGGCCTCTGGTTTGAAGCGTTCGGACATGCCTCAGGTGCTTGCTTTTGCCAGAATTTTGATGGATGCGGGCATTGTTACCACGGTCCGTAAAACCCGTGGTGACGATATCGATGCGGCCTGTGGCCAGCTGGCTGGCGACGTGCAGGACCGTACGGGGGTTGACCAGCGAATGGCGGCACAACGCCAAGGTATGCTCGGAGGGATCAAGGTCGTGGTGGTTCAAGGGATGGACGTATGAAGCTAGCTTTCAATGTGATCGGGATATCTGCCTGTTGGATGTTGGTCTTGCTGGCCGGTTGCGCCAACCCGCAAGCCAACACCGCCGGAGCTTCTGCTAATCCGGGCGATATCGTGACCGAATCGGATGAACCCGACAAACGCAGGCGCGCGCGCTTGCGCCTCGAGTTGGCTGCGGGGTATTTTGAACAAGGGCAAACCAATGTGGCGCTTGATGAGATCAAGCAGGCGCTGGTCACTGACCCGTCTTTTGCAGACGCCTACAACCTACGTGGTCTGGTGTACCTTCGTCTTAACGATATTCCAATGGCTGAAGACAGTTTTCGCCGGGCGCTCGCACTGAATCCGCGCGATGCCGACGTGGCCCACAACTATGGCTGGCTTTTTTGCCAGCAGGGCCGTTATGCCGATGCCAACAGGATGTTTGCCCAGGCAATTGCCAATCCGGTATACAGCGGCAAGGCCAAGACATTCATGGCCCAGGGTGTGTGCCAAGTACGTGCTGGGCAACTCGTTGATGCCGAGCAAAGCCTGATGCATTCTTATGAGCTTGACGCCGGTAATCCGGTGACGGGCTACAACCTGGCCAACCTGCTCTACGGTCGCGGCGAGTTGACGCGTGCCCAGTTTTACATTCGCCGCCTGAACAACAGTGATTTGGCCAACGCAGAGACGCTCTGGCTGGGAATCAAAACGGAACGCAAACTGAATAACCGCGAGGCGGTGCTGCAATTGGCGGATCAGTTGAAGAAGCGGTTTGCGCAATCCGCTGAGGCCGCATTCTACGAAAAGGGGTTGTTCAATGAGTGAGCCGAGCTCCCTGTCGGGTGAACCTGCTGGCGCAGGGGTTGGCGCTTCAGACGGCACCCCTGACCCTGCCGCAGCCCCGGCTGGCCCGACGGCAGGGGACTTGCTCCGGGAGGCCCGGGAGGCAGCGGGCCTGCACATTGGCTCTTTGGCGGCTTCACTCAAGGTGCCCGTTAAAAAACTGGAGGCTCTGGAGCAGGACCGCTTTGACCTTTTGCCCGATTTGGTTTTCGCGCGTGCGCTGGCCTCCAGCATCTGCCGCACCCTGAAGGTTGACGCTGCGCCGGTGCTTGAGCGTCTTCCCCGCATCAGTCCTTCGAAACTGAGCCAGCAGAGCACCAGTATCAATACGCCGTTTCGTTCACCCGGTGACGGCCCCAGTCCCTCAATCTGGACCCAAATTTCGCGGCCTGCCGTTCTGGCAGGACTGGCTCTTTTGATGGCTGCCCTGGTCCTGATTTTTCTGCCTTCGGTCAAGCCTGATGTAAGCGTTGCTTCATTGAGTGGCGAGAGCCCCAATACACTGCCGGCATCGGTGACCGCAAGCGCTGTGGGAGAGGGTGGCGGCCCGGCCTTGCAAGCCGTTGACGCGGTGGCGGCTGCCAGTGCACCGGGCGTTTCCGGGGTTTCCGTCCCGAAGGGCTCTCCAGTTGCCCTGGTCGCCGGCAGCCCAACGGCGTCTGTTTTGGTGGCGACGCAAGCCGCGGGTTCGCTACCGGTGGCCCCAGTGATCAATCCCGCGGTGGCAGTCAGCCCTCTGGCTGGTGCCAGTGCGGCAAGCCAGTCCGCCAACGCGGCCCAGCAAGCGCTGCCTGTTGGTATCGTGATCTTTCGTGCGAAGGGCGAGTCCTGGGTTGAGGTGACTGACGCCAAGGGCGTCGTCGTGCTGCGCCGTACCCTCCTTGCCGGCGAAACGGCTGGCGCTACTGGTGCGTTGCCGCTGGCCGCTGTCGTGGGTCGCGCTGACGCCACCCAGGTTCAAGTACGGGGGCAGGCGTTTGACCTGAATGCCGTATCCCGGGACAACGTGGCTCGTTTCGAGGTGAAATAGTGCAACCCTGTCTTCCCATTGAGTCGGCTTTCCCCAAAGCGCGACGTTCTATTCAGGCCCAGGTTGTCTGGGGCTCACGCACCGTGACGGTGGGGGGCGATGCGCCGGTGCGCGTCCAGTCGATGACCAATACTGACACGGTGGACTCGATTGGGACTGCCATTCAGGTCAAGGAGCTGGCAATTGCCGGTTCCGAAATGGTCCGTATCACCGTCAACACCCCGGAGGCCGCCGCCGCAGTGCCGCATGTCCGTGAGCAGCTGGACCGCATGGGCATTGATGTGCCGCTGGTTGGCGACTTTCATTACAACGGCCACCGCCTGCTGACTGACTACCCGGCATGCGCCGAGGCATTGTCAAAATACCGCATCAATCCTGGCAATGTGGGCAAGGGTGACAAGCGAGACAGACAATTCGGCCAGATGATCGAGGTGGCCATGCGCTTCAACAAGCCTGTCCGCATCGGGGTGAACTGGGGCAGTCTTGACCAGGAACTGTTGGCCAGCCTGATGGACGAAAACAGCGTGCGTGCCATTCCCTGGGATGCCAAACAGGTCATGTACGAGGCCTTGATTATTTCAGCCATTGATTCGGCCCGACGCGCCGAAGCCATGGGCATGCGTCGTGAGCAGATTATTTTGTCCTGCAAGGTCAGCGGCGTTCAGGACCTGATTTCTGTCTACCGGGAACTGGCCAAACGTACCGACCATGCCCTTCATCTGGGTCTGACTGAAGCAGGTATGGGGACCAAGGGCACTGTGGCCTCAGCCACCGCGCTTTCCATACTTTTGCAAGAGGGTATCGGGGACACCATCCGTGTTTCCCTGACACCCCAACCGGGCGAGGCCAGAACCCAGGAGGTGGTGATTGCCTCTGAAATCCTTCAGGCGCTGGGACTTCGTACGTTTGTGCCCAGTGTGACGGCCTGTCCCGGGTGCGGGCGGACCACCAGCACCACCTTTCAGGAGCTTGCCAAGCAGATTGATGACTTCCTGCGCGCCCAGATGCCGGTCTGGCGCAAGCAATATCCCGGGGTTGAAGGGCTGAAGGTCGCCGTGATGGGCTGTATCGTCAACGGCCCGGGGGAGAGCAAGCATGCCGACATCGGTATCAGCCTGCCTGGCTCCGGCGAAGCGCCCGCGGCCCCGGTTTTTATTGATGGTGAGAAAAGGCTGACGCTGCGCGGTGAAAATATCGCGCAGGAGTTTCAGGTGCTGGTTGAAAACTACATTGAAAAACGCTTTGGCACGCTGGTCGTCGCTGAAGTCGCCTGACGCTGACTCACCCATGGTTGAGAACATCGTGCCGGCAAGACGGAGGAATCGCCTTTGGCCAAAACAGAAAAACTGAGCGCCGTTAAAGGCATGAACGACATCCTGCCGCCCGATTCGGCGCGCTGGGAGTGGCTTGAAGACAAGGTGCGCTCCCTGATGGGGCGGTACGCTTACCGCAATATCCGCACGCCGATCCTGGAGCACACGCAACTGTTTGTGCGGGGCATTGGCGAGGTCACCGATATTGTCGAAAAAGAGATGTATTCCTTTCAAGACCGGTCGGACAAGTACGGTGACCATGATCACCTGACCATGCGACCTGAAAATACGGCAAGCGTGGTTCGTGCCGTGACGGAACACAACCTGCTTTACGACGGTGGCAAGCGCCTTTATTACATGGGGCCCATGTTTCGCCGGGAACGGCCGCAGCGGGGGCGTTATCGCCAGTTTCACCAGATCGGTGCTGAAGCCCTGGGCTTTGCCGGCCCCGAGGTCGACGCCGAACTGATATTGCTGGCTGCCGCCTTGTGGAAAGAACTGGGGCTTCACAACTGGCGCCTCGAAATCAACAGCCTTGGGCAGCCCGAAGAGCGTGCCCAGCATCGGACGCAATTGATTGCCCACTTTGAACAGCATGCGGATGTGCTGGACGAAGAGGCACGCCGGCGTTTGCACAGCAACCCGCTGCGTATTCTGGACACGAAAAACCCGGCAATGAAAGCCGTGGTCGAGAGTGCGCCCCGGCTGATTGATTTTCTGGGGCCCCAGTCATTGGCGCATTTTGAGGGGCTCAAAGCCATTCTTGACGCCAACGGCATTGCATGGACGCTCAACCCCCGCCTGGTGCGCGGGCTGGACTACTACAACCTCACGGTGTTCGAATTTGTCACTGACCAGCTGGGCTCACAGGGAACGATTTGCGCTGGCGGCCGATATGACTATCTGATTGAACAGATGGGTGGCAAGGCCGCGCCCGCTGTTGGCTGGGCGCTGGGCGTCGAACGCGTGCTCGAACTCATCAGGGAGCAGGGGCAGGTGCTGGAGCTTCCCGTGCCGGATGCCTACGCGGTGATTCCCGAGGCTTCGGCCTTGCCGCTCGCCCTGCAAACACTGCAGACCCTGCGTGGCGCCGGCGTCAGTGTGCAAATGCACGCCAGCACCAGCGCCGACGGTATGGGCAGCATGAAGTCGCAGTTCAAAAAAGCAGACAGCAGCGGCGCCAGGTTTGCGCTGATTTTTGGCGTCGCCGAGCTTGCAGAGGGCTGTGTTGCGGTCAAATCCCTGCGGGGCGAGAAGGCAGACGCCGGACAGGCGCAGACACTGCAGCCCTTGAATCATGTGGCGTCGTGGGCCCACACGCTGCGCGCCTGAGCGACCATTCTGACGCCTGCTCAAACGCGCACCTCTGCCAATTACAATCGACAGCATCTCACCTGCATCTCAAGCTTGGAACACCACCGGGCAGAACAAGAAGACTTTTTATGGCAAAACATCTCGACCTGGAAGAACAGGAACAGCTTGATGACCTCAAGCACTTCTGGAAACAGTATGGCAATCTGATCACCTGGGTGTTGATTGCGGTTTTCGGCGCCATTGCTGCCTGGAACGGCTACCAGTACTGGCAGCGCAGCCAGGCTTCGCAGGCCTCGGTCATGTATGACGAAATCGAGCGTGCTATCCAGTCTGGCGATGCAGCACGCATCGACCGCTCGCTTGCCGACATGAAAGAGCGTTTTGGCAGCACCACCTACGCCCAGCAAGCCGGTCTACTGGCGGCCAGGGCTTACTACGACAAGGGCAATGTCGATGCCTCGCGCGCCGCGCTGACCTGGGTGGCCGACAAAGCATCCGATGAAGGCTATCAGGCGATTGCCAAATTGCGGCTGGCCGGGATTTTGCTGGAGAAAAAAGCCCATGACGAGGCCTTGCAGCAGGTTTCTGGCACCTTCCCCAAGGAGTATGTGGCGCTGGCGGCAGACCGCCGTGGCGATATTCTGGCTGCGCAAGGCAAAAAAGCAGATGCAAGGCTTGAGTACGAGAAGGCCTACAAGGGGCTGGACGAGCGCGCTGAATACCGGCGTCTGGTGGAGGTCAAACTAAATGCCCTGGGCGTTGACCCTGTGGGTGCGCTAGCCACGGCAAGCACTGCACCCAATGCCGGAACTTCCAAATGACATTCAAGCGTTTTAGGTCTTTTGCCCAATACTTACAGGCGCCATTAGCTATCATTATGATAGCTACTTTGGGTGCCTGTTCCGGGGGTGCCAGCAAACCCAAGCCTGCTGAACTGCAGCCGGTGACTGCGCTCGTATCTGCCCGGAAAAGCTGGAACATCTCGATTGGCAAGGTGAATTTTCCGCTGGAGGCCACCGTTTCCGGCAACAGCGTCGCGGTTGCCGGTGGTGATGGTGTGGTGGCGCTGATCGACGCGCAAACCGGCCGTGACATCTGGCGCGCCGCGCTGAACACGCCGATTGCCGCAGGCGTCGGCAGCGACGGCAAGGTGGTGGCACTGGTCACCAAGTCGAACGAGGTCGTCGCCTTGCAGGATGGCCGCGAATTATGGCGCCAAAAGCTCGGCGCCCAGGCCTTCACCGCCCCTCTGGTGGCGGGTGCCCGCGTATTCGTTTTGGCAGCAGACCGCTCGGTCAATGCGTTTGACGGGCAAACCGGTCGCAAGTTGTGGACACAGCAGCGTCCCAATGAGCCGCTGGTGCTGCGCCAGTCCGGCGTGATGCTGGCCGTCGGCGATACGCTGGTGGTCGGGCTGGCTGGTCGCCTTGCGGGGCTTAACCCGGGCAACGGCATCGTCCGCTGGGAGGCGCCTCTCGCCACGCCACGTGGCATCAATGATGTGGAGCGCCTGGTTGACCTGGTAGGACGCGTCAGCCGGGACGGTGACACGGTGTGCGCTCGGGCTTTCCAGGCCAGCGTAGGCTGTGTCAATGCGGCTCGCGGCAATTTGTTGTGGACCAAGCCCGCCAACGGAATCGAGGGCGTCCACGGTGACAGCCGTCTGGTGTTTGGCACGGAAGCCGACGGAACCGTGATTGCATGGCGACGCACCGACGGCGAACGTGCCTGGTCTACCGACCGACTGCGTTACCGCAACCTCACTGCGCCGCTGGCCATAGGGCGTTCCATCGCCATCGGAGACGCCACCGGTTTCGTCCATTTGCTGTCGCGAGAAGACGGCGCCCTGCTGAACCGCCTGTCGACCGATGGTTCTGCCATTTCGGCAGACCCTGTGGTCGCTGGCAATACCCTGATAGCGATCACCCAAAACGGCGGCGTTTACGGCTTTCAGCCGGAATAGCGGCAGCCTGTGCAAGAAACCTGAGTAAGCTGAGTAATGAAACCTGTCATAGCGTTAGTCGGCCGTCCCAATGTGGGCAAGTCGACCATTTTCAACCGGCTGACCAAGACGCGGGATGCGATCGTGGCCGACTTTGCCGGACTCACGCGTGACCGTCATTACGGCAACGGCAACCTGGGTTCCCACGAATACATCGTCATTGATACCGGTGGGTTTGAGCCCGACGCCACGAGCGGCATCTACAAGGAAATGGCCAAGCAGACCCGGCAGGCGGTGGCCGAGGCCGATGTGGTGGTTTTCGTGGTGGATGCCCGGGCAGGCATCAGTGCGCAAGACTACGACATTGCCAAATACCTGCGCAAGCTTGGCAAGCCGACGGTCCTGACGGCCAACAAGGCTGAGGGAATGACCGAAGGTGCCCAGTTGTCCGAGTTTTTTGAACTGGGTCTGGGCGAGGTGTTGCCCGTGTCTGCCTCGCACGGCCAGGGCATGCGCACGCTGGTCGATCTTGCGCTGGAACCGCTCAAGCTGCCTGATCCCGATGAAGAGACCGAACCGCAGGATCCTTCGGTCATCCGGCTGGCGGTGGCGGGTCGACCCAACGTGGGCAAATCGACGCTGATCAATACCTGGCTTGGAGAAGAACGCCTGGTGGCGTTTGACTTGCCTGGCACCACCCGTGACGCGATTTCCGTGCCGTTTGAGCGGGCCGGGCAAAAGTTTGAGCTCATTGACACCGCAGGGCTGCGCCGCAAGGGCAAGGTTTTTGAGGCGATCGAGAAATTTTCTGTCGTCAAGACCCTGCAGGCCATTGAGAGCGCCAATGTGGTGCTGCTCCTGCTCGACGCGACGCAGGGCGTGACCGACCAGGACGCCCACATTGCGGGCTACATCCTTGAGAGCGGTCGTTCGGTGGTCGTGGCCATCAACAAGTCCGATGCGGTGGACAGCTACCAGCGCGAGCTTCTTGAACGGTCTATCGAGACCCGCCTGGGCTTTCTGAAATTCGCATCGATTCTTCCGATTTCGGCCATCAAGCGGCAAGGGCTGGGACCGGTCTGGAAAGCAATTGTTCAGGCCCACGCATCGGCCAACCGCAAGATGTCTACTCCGGTGCTGACCCGACTGCTGCTGGAAGCGGTGCAGTTTCAGCAACCGCAGCGCTCCGGCATGTTCCGGCCCAAGCTGCGCTATGCCCACCAGGGTGGCATGAACCCTCCCATCATCATCGTTCATGGCAATTCGCTGGAACACGTGACCGAGTCCTACAAGCGCTATCTGGAAGGGCGTTTTCGCAAGGAGTTCGATCTCACCGGTACGCCGATGCGTATCCAGATGAAGAGTTCGCACAACCCCTTCACGGACAAGGAATCGACTTAGGACTACGCAGCTTGCCGGTGGCGTGTGTTAACCTGAATTCTTATTAACTTTTGAACACGGAAAATATCGTGAGCAATAACAAAGGCCAGCTCTTGCAGGACCCGTTTCTCAACACCTTGCGTCGCGAGCATGTTCCTGTTTCCATTTATCTCGTCAACGGGATCAAATTGCAGGGTCAGATCGAGTCTTTCGATCAGTACGTGGTTCTGCTTCGCAATACAGTGACCCAAATGGTTTACAAACATGCGATTTCCACCATTGTTCCTGGTCGCGCAGTGAACTTTGCGGCCAGCGAGACTGAAGAAAGCCCCGCCAGCTGAGTTCGCACAACGCACCGGTGAAAACAAAGGCGCTCGTTCTTCTCGTCGGCGTTGATCTGGGCTTGCCAAACTTCGATGCCGGTCTGGTGGAACTGGGCTTGCTGGCGCAAACCGCAGGCCTCGAGCCTGTGGCGCGTGTGACCTGCAAGCGCAGGGCGCCCGACGCAGCCCTGTTCATCGGCACCGGCAAGGCCGATGAGATCAAGATGCTGGCACTCGACACGGGTGCCACAGAAGTCCTGTTTGACCAGTCGCTCAGTCCGGCCCAGCAACGCAACCTTGAGCGTCACCTGGAACTGCCGGTCAATGACCGGACGCTGCTCATCCTGGAAATATTTGCCCAACGGGCGCGCAGCCATGAAGGCAAGCTTCAGGTCGAGCTGGCGCGCCTGCAATACGTGTCAACGCGTCTGGTCAGGCGCTGGTCCCACCTTGAGCGGCAGACTGGCGGTGCGGGTGTGCGTGGTGGTCCCGGTGAGAAGCAGATCGAGCTGGACAAGCGCATGATTGGTGACGCCATCAAGCGGACCAAGGAGCGCTTGGGCAAGGTGAAAAAACAGCGCCAGACGCAGCGAAAGCAGCGCGACCGGCGCAACGCTTTCACCATGTCGCTGGTGGGCTACACCAATGCCGGCAAATCCACCCTGTTCAATGCGCTGGTCAAGGCGCGTGCCTATGCGGCAGACCAGCTTTTTGCCACCCTTGACACCACTACGCGGCAGCTTTACCTGGGCGATGCTGCGCGTTCGGTGTCGCTGTCGGACACGGTGGGGTTTATCCGCGATTTGCCGCACGGTCTGATTGATGCTTTTGCGGCCACGCTCAGTGAGGCGGCAGACGCCGACTTGTTGCTGCATGTGGTCGATGGCGCCAATCCCGACTACCTCGAGCAAATCGAGCAGGTGCAACGTGTCCTGTCCGAGATTGGCGCTGCCGATGTGCCGCAAATTCTGGTGTTCAACAAACTCGATGCCATTGAAAAGAGCAGCCTGCCCCTGCATCTGCAGGATATGTTTGAGCTTCGCGACGCCTTTGAAGGTTCCAGCCGGAGCGTCGATCGGGTGTTTGTCAGCGCACAAACCGGGGAAGGATTGCCCCTGTTGCGTGCGCTGCTGGCGGCTCAGGCCGGCAGTTTGCCGGAGGGGGAAATCCCCCCAAGCGTTGAGGACGTTGCCTAAAGTGGCCATTTCATTAGGCACAATACCGCTGTGATAAAAAAAGTGAGCTTTATTCCATGAACCTGAACCCTGTGATGCAGACCCTGGCAACCTTGCCTGGCCGGCTCAAACAC
Source organism: Polaromonas sp. (assembly GCA_031409395.1). Classification (GTDB taxonomy): domain Bacteria; phylum Pseudomonadota; class Gammaproteobacteria; order Burkholderiales; family Burkholderiaceae_C; genus Polaromonas. The sequence continues at coordinate 1,849 of JANNXF010000182.1, read as the reverse complement.
CGTGCCCAAGGCATGTTCAACCTCAATGATTCACGTTGGGGCCGGGACGAGGATAAATCGCCCCCTGGCGAAATCAAGCCAGACGCACCCGAGAGCGACAAACCGCCCGCCAGACCAGCCAATCCTCCCAAGGGGCAGGGTCCCAATCAGGGTCCACCCGACCTCGACGAACTCTGGCGCGATTTCAACCGCAAGCTGGGCGGCCTGTTTGGCGGCGTCAAAGGTGCCGGCAAGCGGGGTGGCTTTGGTGGTGGCAACAACAACGGTGGTGGTGGCGGGTTTCAACCCGACATGAAAAGTGCCGGCATTGGTGTGGGTCTTATCGCTGCGGTGGCAGTGCTGATCTGGCTGGGCACCGGGTTTTTTATTGTTCAAGAGGGCCAGCAGGCCGTCATTACCCAGTTTGGCCGTTACAACTCGACGGTTGGCGCCGGCTTTAACTGGCGCCTGCCTTATCCGGTTCAGCGACACGAAATTGTCGTGGTCACCCAGATCCGGTCGGTGGATGTGGGCCGGGACGTCATTGTCAAGGCAACCGGATTGCGCGATTCGGCCATGCTCACGGCAGACGAGAACATTGTTGAAATCAAGTTTGCCGTCCAGTACCGCCTGAACGATGCCAGAGCCTATCTGTTTGAGAGCAAGGACCCCGCCAGCGCTGTTGTGCTGGCGGCCGAGTCTGCCGTGCGTGAGGTGGTCGGACGGATGAGAATGGATGTGGCACTGGCAGACGAGCGGGACCAGATTGCCCCGCGTGTGCGTACCCGCATGCAGGAGATTCTTGACCGCTACAGGGTGGGTATCGAGGTCGTGGGCATCAATCTTCAGCAAAGTGGCGTGCGTCCGCCAGAGCAGGTACAGGCGGCGTTTGACGACGTGCTCAAGGCTGGCCAGGAGCGTGAGCGTGCCAAGAACGAAGGGCAGGCGTATGCCAATGACGTGATTCCGCGTGCGGTCGGATCAGCCGCTCGCCTCCGCGAAGAGTCGGAAGCCTACCGCGCCCGCATCGTGGCCCAGGCCCAGGGTGATTCGCAGCGCTTCCGGTCGGTCCTGACCGAGTACCAGAAAGCGCCGCAAGTAACCCGCGACCGCATGTTCATCGATGCCATGCAGCAGGTCTACAGCAGCGTCACCAAAGTGCTGGTGGAATCCCGTGCGGGTTCCAATCTTCTGTATCTCCCGCTTGACAAGATCATGCAGATGACTGCCCAGGGGGGTGCTGCGGCTGGCCCGGACACACCGGCTACCGGTAGCGCGCCTTCCGCCGTTGCGCCGTCGCTGCCGGCCGCCGCAATACCCCTTGATACCCGTTCGCGTGACAGCGCCCGCACCCGCGACCGTGAAACCCGCTAAGGAAGAAAAAAGTGAACAGAGTCGGATTTATTGTTTCTTCGTTGCTGGTCCTGCTGGCACTTCTCAGTTCCACGCTGTTTGTGGTCGATCAGCGGCAGTTTGGCGTGGTGTTCGCGCTCGGCCAGATCAGGAATGTCATCACCGAGCCCGGCCTGCATGCCAAGTTGCCACCGCCGTTTCAAAACGTGTCCTACATTGACAAGCGTTTGCTGGTGCTGGAAAGTGTTGATACCGACCCCATGCTGACGGCTGAAAAGCAGCGCGTTGTGATTGACTGGTATGTGCGCTGGCGCATTACCGAGCCGACCGAGTACATCCGCAACGTCGGGCTTGATGAAAAAGCCGGCGCCAGCCAGCTCAACCGCGTCATCCGCAATGCCTTCCAGGAAGAAATCAACAAGCGCACCGTCAGGGACTTGCTGGCGAGCCGTGACTCCCTGGTCGCTGATGTCAAGCGCGAAGTACAGCAGGCCGTGCGCGGCACCAAACCCTGGGG
>JANNXF010000181.1:0-3097 GCA_031409395.1 Polaromonas sp. | reverse complement strand
ACCCGGATCTCGCGTTTGGCCTTGAGCTTGCTGCCCTGTACCCGCGACACCGTGGTGTGCGTGCCCAGCGCGTGTGCAATCACCTGCAGCCGGTTGTCATAGGCCACTTTGGCCAACGGGTCGGAATTGCGTAAAAACTCGTTTTTCAGCGCCATCACGTAGTCGTAGAGCGCCTTGTCGGTTCGCACGCTGTGCGCGCTGCCGTACTTGCCCAGCAGCAGCGTGCCCAGCTTGCCCTGCACCAGCAGCTCCTGCACCTGCGACGTCAGGTGTTCGGGGTAACCCGAGAGGTATTTAAGAGGATGAGAGGGTGTCATGAGAGCGTAGGCGTTTTCCAACCCAGCACGGGCAGCAGCCCCCTCGGGGGGCAGGGAGCGACACGAAGTGCGCGACCGTGGGGGCTACACCTCCCGGCGCAGCGCCGGGAACAAAATGACGTCGCGAATGCTGGGGCTGTCGGTCAGCAGCATCATCAGCCGGTCTATGCCGACACCGCAGCCGCCGGTGGGCGGCATGCCGTATTCCAGGGCGCGAATGAAGTCGTGGTCGTAAAACATGGCTTCGTCGTCGCCGCTGTCTTTGGCCTCGACCTGGGCGTTGAAGCGGGCGGCCTGCTCTTCGGCGTCGTTGAGTTCGCTGAAACCATTGCCAAACTCCCGGCCAGTGATGTAAAGCTCAAAGCGCTCGGTCACTTCAGGCCGGCTGTCGTTGGCGCGCGCCAGCGGAGAGATTTCGGTCGGGTGTTCCATGATGAAGGTTGGCTGCCAGAGCTTTTCTTCGACCAGTTCCTCAAAGTACAGTACCTGCAGGCTGGCCAGTGAACGGGTGGACAGACGATTTTTCTCTTCGTTCATGCCCAGCTTTTTGAGGGCCTGGGTCAGCCAGGCGGCGTCATCGACATGCTCACCCGCATCGGTGTGCTTGACGATGGCTTCGCGAATCGTCAGGCGTTCAAAGGCAGGGGCCAGGTCAACCGCCTTGCCGCCATACGTCAGTTGCAGCGAGCCCGCTACTTTTTGCGCTGCGTCACGAATCAGTGCCTCGGTAAACGTCATCAGATCGGTGTAGTTCCACCACGCCGCGTAGAACTCCATCATGGTGAACTCGGGGTTGTGGCGCACGCTGATGCCTTCGTTGCGGTAGCTGCGGTTGATCTCGAACACCCGCTCGAAACCGCCAACGATCAGGCGCTTGAGGTACAGCTCGGGCGCAATGCGCAAAAACATTTCCTGGTCAAGGGCGTTGTGGTGCGTCTTGAAGGGTTTGGCATTGGCGCCGCCCGGAATCGGGTGCAGCATGGGTGTTTCGACTTCCAGGAAGTCGTTGGCGACCATGAACTCCCGAATGCCGCTGACCGCCTTGCTGCGCGACGCAAAGCGCTTGCGCGCGGCCTCGTCCATGATCAGGTCCACATAACGCTGGCGGTATTTGACCTCCTGGTCGGCCATGCCGTGAAACTTGTCGGGCAGCGGGCGCAGGCTTTTGGTCACCAGCCGGATGCCGGTGGCATGAATCGACAGCTCGCCAGTCTTGGTTTTGAACAGCGTGCCGCTGGCCCAGACAATATCGCCCAAATCCCAATGCTTGAAAGCGTTGTGGACTTCTTCGCCCACGCCTTCGTTGTTGATATAGACCTGAATCCGGCCGCCGGCGTCTTGCAGCGTCGCAAAGCTGGCCTTGCCCATCACACGCTTGAGCATCATGCGGCCTGCGACATCGACGGTAATGCCCAGGGGTTCCAGCTCTTCCTTGGTCTTGCCGTCGTACTGGGCCAACAGCGCCTCGGCGCGGTGGCCTGGCTTGATGTCGTTGGGAAACGCCACACCCCGGCCATCGGCCTGCTGCTGGCGCAGGTTTTTCAGCTTTTCTCGGCGCTCGGTGATCAACTGGTTTTCATCTTGCGGTGCGGTGGCAAGGCTGCTGGCTGCGGGCGAATTCTGGGGGGTGGACATAGGCAGGGTGTTCTTGAAGGAAATCTGGGGAAAGTCAAAAAAACGAAAAACGGCCGGCGGCTCAAAACGCGCCGAATCCCTGATTTTAAGTTTTTAAGCGGCGGTTTTCGCGCCAGCGGCTGCGAAAGCCGTATTCGGCTGGGTTGCTGCGGGGCAGCGCAGCGTCAAGGCCGGCGTCTACAGCGAAATTCCGGTGCGCTCCAGAATGTCGCTCACCAGCTCCAGCCGCAGCAGCGGGTTGTCGAGTTCCATCAGGCGCTGCTTCAGTTCGACCTGGATCGGCAGCAACTCGCACCAGCGGTTGGCCACCCAGCCGCAGTCGCTGAGCTGGTAGGGCGCGCGCAGCGGCATCTGGGCCGTGGGCACGCCGCGGTCTTGCAGGTTTTTAATCAGCTTGCCCAGGGCGTTGGCCACGCCCTGCAAGTCATCGGGGATGGCCACGCTCTGGTCGTCTGCCAGGCGCGTCACATCGGCAATCCACAGGCCATGTTTGAGTTTTTCACGGCGCGAAATCTCAAAGCGCTGGGCGCCTACGCAGTTGATCACCATCAGGCCAGGCTGTGGAATCGAAAACTCGGTGATGGTGGCCAGCGTGCCGACGCTGTTGAAGGCTTCGTTGGCAAAACCGTCGCCAGGCGGGCCGCCCGGGGTGTTTTTGGCATCGCCGGCATCACCCGCATCGCTCGATGGTGCGTCACTGCGCTGGCGGACTTCAGACCCCTCAGTGAGCGACACAATGCCAAACGGCGCACCCGCCTTGTGGCATTTGCCAATCATGTCGAGGTAGCGAACCTCAAAAATCCGCAGCGGCAGCAGGCCATCGGGGTAGAGCACCGTGCCCAGCGGGAACAGCGGCAAAGAGGTCAGTGTCAGGGCATCAGACATGGCGGCGTGCGTGGAATGGCAAGGACTCCATCATCCCACGGCGGCTTTCGGGGCGGGGCCGGCGTGGCCAGAACTGCCCAGACTCAGGGGGATTTAGGCGCCCCCCGGCCGTACCCGTCTGCGCCGGGGCATCTGGCGGGGCTGGGCAGGATTTTCTTAAGGAAATAAGGCCTCTGACCCAGTCAGTACGGGCGCTAGCAGCTATCAAAAAAATAGCACGCAGCCTTGGGCTGCGCCGCCAGCCCGGCGCGCGCTTCAGC
>JANNXF010000180.1:0-2151 GCA_031409395.1 Polaromonas sp. | reverse complement strand
TCGCCCGGCGCCATGCATCTGCGCCACCCAGCGCCGCAGGTGAGTGGTTTGCACGTCAATCAGGGCCACCGGGACCGCGTTGGCAGTGAGCTGCAGCTTTTGCAGGTCCAGCGCATACAGCTCTACCGTGCGCTGGGCCAGCCGTTTTTCAACCCGCACATGCTCCAGGTAACGTTCGACCAGCGGATCAGGCAGCGCGGCAGGCCCTGCGGCATCAGGCGACGGGAGCGGCGGCAACGGCCCGGACGCAGGAGGCAAGGGCTGCGTCATGCACCGCCACTAGGCGTTGGCCGGGGCCGTCGTGCTGGGGCGCGTGGTGCCGTGGGCTCGCAGACGCGACAGCGCGGCGCCCGCCAGATCACCCAGGTCCTGCAGAAAATCAGTCCCCATACCGGTTTCAAAGCGCTCCGGGTCGGGCGAGGCCAGCACCAGCAGGCCAGACACCGGGCCACCCGGCTCGGCATGCAGCGCAATCAGGGCCACCGACAGCGCCTGCGCCGGCTCGGGCAGCCAGTTGACCGCTTCAAAGCCTGAATTGACGCCGCAATAAGGCGTGGTCAAAGACGCGGCAAAGGTTCGTGCATCGTCGCTCACGCCGGTGGCAAAGCCTTCGTCAGAAAAAATGCCGTTGACGCCCCACACCTTGATGCTGGCCTGGGGAATCCCGAATTCGCTGGTGATGCCCTCGACCACGGCACCAGGCAGGTCGCGGGCCTGCGCGGTTTGCAGCAGCTTGCGGGTCCAGCGCTGCATCTTGTCGGCAATGGCCACGTTGTCCTGACCGTGGCGGATCATGTCCACCATCCGCGTCTCCAGCCCCTTGATCTTCTCGCGCAGCATGCCGGCTTGGCGCTCCTGCAGGCTGATGGCGCGGCTGCCGTGGCCGCTGGACAGCTGCACCGTGGCCAGCAGTTCGGCATGGCGCTCAAAAAAATCAGGGGTATTGGCCAGAAAGTTGGCGATGTCGTCTTCGGTGATGGGATGTTCGGTTGGGGTCATGTCGGCATTGTCACCAGTTTTTAGGGCGCCGCCAAGCCACAGCGCGCGCCCAGGCCGCCGCCTCAGGGGGCGTCGGGAACTTCGATTTCCGATTCGAAGACCGTGGTGGCGGGCCCCGTCATCAGCACGCTGGCACCCAGGCCTTCCAGCAGGCCGGGCCATTCCACCGACAAAACGCCGCCGTGGGTGTGCACATCGACCCGGCTGTCAAGCAAGCCCAGCCGGATGCCGGCCACGACCGCCGCACAGGCGCCGGTGCCGCAGGCCAGGGTTTCGCCCACGCCGCGTTCGTAGACCCGCAGGCGAATGCTGCTGCGACTGGTGACCTGCATGAAGCCAGCATTGACACCATTGGGGAAAGCCGGCTGCGCCTGCACCCAGGGGCCCAGGGTTTGCACAGGCGCGGCATCCACGCTGTCCACCAGTTGCACCGCATGCGGGTTGCCCATGGACAAAACCGCTACCAAAACAGGAGCAGCTTGCGCCCGTGCTTCCTGGGCAAACGGCCATTTTTCCCATGAGCCTGCGGCTTGCGGCAGCAGACCGGCCGGATTGAAGGGAATCGCCTCAAGGGCAAACACCGGGGCGCCCATGTCGACGGTCACGCGGCCATCGTTTTGCATGGCCAGGCTCAGCGTCTTGTTCATGGTTTTCACGCGCACGGTGGTTTTGCCGGTCAGGCCCCGTTCGCGCACAAAGCGCACAAAGCAGCGCGCGCCGTTGCCGCAGTGCTCCACCTCGCCGCCGTCGGCGTTGTGAATCACGTACGAAAAGTCAACGTCGGGGCTGGGCGCTGGCCGGACCGACAAGATCTGGTCAGCGCCCACCCCAAAATGCCGGTCCGCCAGAAAACGGTATTGCGCTGCCGTCAGGCCCAGCAGCGCCCGGGTTTCGTCCAGCACCACAAAGTCGTTGCCGGCACCCTGCATTTTTGTAAATCGAACTCGCATCCGGCGATTATCGGGGCTGCGGCTAACCCGGGCGGCAAGGCGGGTTGAATGACGGCCCCGGGACTTGTCGCCATAATTCCCCATGGTCCGAACTTCCCAGCAGCTTTTCCCCGCCCGCGAACCCGCCCCGCTTCGCCCCGCTGCCACCGTGCTGCTGCTGCGCGACACGGCGCAGGGCCTTGAAGTGCTGATGACCCGGCGC
>JANNXF010000179.1:0-1692 GCA_031409395.1 Polaromonas sp. | reverse complement strand
ACAACGGCCAGGGTCGGTGTCCATCCAGTCCTCATGGCCATCTTTGGGGGCGGTAAAGGGGTGGTGCACGGCGCTCCAGCGCTGGCCTTCCTCGTCAAACTCGAACATGGGGAAGTCAACCACCCACAGCGGCTTCCAGCCCTTGGTGAACAGGCCGGTCTTCTTGCCAAAATCGCTGTGTCCGACTTTCAGGCGCAGGGCGCCAATGCTGTCGTTGACGATCTTGGCCTTGTCGGCGCCAAAGAAAAGAATGTCACCGTTTTGCGCGCCCGTGCGCTGGAGGATTTCGGCAATCGCAGCATCGTGAAGATTCTTGACGATGGGGCTTTGCAAACCCTCACGGCCCTTGCTGGCGTCATTGACCTTGATCCACGCGAGGCCCTTGGCACCGTAGATTTTCACAAACTCGGTGTAGCCGTCAATCTCGCCACGGCTCATTTCCGAGCCACCTGGTACGCGCAGGGCCACCACGCGGCCACCAACTGTGGTGGCCGGTGTGCTGAACACCTTGAAGTCCACCGTGGCCATGACATCGGTCAGTTCAGTGAACGCCAGGTTGACGCGCAGATCCGGCTTGTCCGAGCCGTAGCGGTGCATGGCATCGGCATACGCCATCACCGGGAACTCACCCAGGTCCGTGCTCAGCACAGTCTTGAAAATATTGCTGATCATGCCCTGGAACAGGTCGCGAATCGCCTGCTCACCCATGAAGGATGTCTCAATATCAATTTGCGTGAATTCAGGCTGGCGGTCGGCACGCAGGTCTTCGTCGCGAAAGCACTTGGTGATCTGGTAGTAACGGTCAAAGCCGGCCACCATCAGCAACTGCTTAAAGAGCTGCGGGCTTTGCGGTAGCGCAAAGAAATGACCTTCATTGACGCGGCTGGGCACCAGGTAGTCACGCGCGCCTTCGGGCGTGCTTTTGGTGAGCATGGGAGTTTCAATGTCGATGAAGCCATTGGCATCGAGAAACTTGCGCGTTTCCATGGCCACACGGTAGCGCAACATCAGGTTGTTCTGCATGTAGGGACGACGCAGATCAAGCACCCGGTGGGTGAGTCGCGTGGTCTCCGACAGGTTGTCATCGTCCAACTGAAACGGTGGCGTGACACTGGGGTTCAGGACAATCAGCTCATGGCACAAGACCTCGATCTTGCCGCTCTTGAGGCTGTCGTTGGTCGTCCCATCAGGACGGGCGCGCACGACGCCTTTGACCTGGACGCAAAACTCGTTGCGCACGCCTTCAGCAGTTTTGAACATGTCGGCACGGTCCGGGTCGCACACCACCTGCACGTAACCCTCACGGTCACGCAGGTCAATGAAAATTACGCCGCCGTGGTCACGCCGCCGGTTGACCCAGCCGCACAGGCTGACAGACTGGCCCAACTGGGCCTCGGTCACCAGACCGCAATAGTTTGAACGCATGGAAAGGGTTTGTGTATCTGCGATGGCCATAAAAATAATCCAACTTTCAGCGCCTGAGGCGTCGGTTTGCGGGTTTGCCGGTGTGCAACCGGCAACTGCGGCTGTTACAAAGGGGGAGGCAGCGGCTGCACGGCAGGCCGCGCCGGCGCGACAACCCCCATGGAAATCACATAGGTCAGCGCCTGGTCCACACTCATTTTCAGTTCGATGCACTCTGACTTTTTCAGCATCACGAAATAGCCGCCGGTCGGGTTGGGCGTTGTCGGG
>JANNXF010000178.1:0-2526 GCA_031409395.1 Polaromonas sp. | reverse complement strand
CCCGCAACGACAACTTTCGCGCCAAGCGCTACATCAGCAAATACACCATCAACCCGGCGCTTGCCCATGGCATTTCCCACGAGGTCGGCTCGGTCGAGGTCGGCAAATGGGCGGACCTGGTGGTCTGGAAACCCGCGTTTTTCGGCGTCAAACCCTCGGTCATCCTGAAAGGCGGCTTCATCGCCATGGCCGCCATGGGCGACCCGAATGCCTCGATTCCCACACCGCAACCTGTGCATTACCGGCCGATGTTTGGCGGCTTTGGGGGCGCGATTGCGAAGGGGTCGCTCACCTTCGTCTCGCAAGCGGGCCTGGCAGCAGGCGTCAAGGAGCGGTTTTGCCTGGCCAAGGGCCTGAGCGCCGTCAAGAACATACGCGGCGTGCGCAAGCAGCAGATGGTTCACAACGCCTATCTGCCTCAAATGGAAATTGACCCGCAAACCTATGCGGTGCGTGCCGACGGCCAGTTGCTGACCTGCGAGCCCGCCACCAGCCTGCCGATGGCGCAGCGTTACTTTCTTTTCTGATACCTGTTCGAATGGACTTGCAAGAGCGTTTTGTGGCGGCCGTGATGGGGGCTTTGTGGGGTGCTTTTCTGGGTTTGATGATCGCGATGACCCTGTCCCTGGTCCGGCCGTTCACGGGTGATGATGACTACCTGGTTGTCAACTGGTTGGATGTCATTGCCGGCTGTGCGGCCTTGTTCGCTGTGTTGGGCCTTGTCTTCAAGACATCGATAGCCACCGTGATCGGCAATTTGATCGCATGGACTTATGCCCGCCTGACTCAGCGTTATGAGCCAACAGACGGCTTGCCTTGGTGGGTTCAGGTCTTGTTTTACGCCGGCCTTGCTGCGCTGGCATACTGGTTTTTTTAAGGGTTAAACGTGATCCAGGTTTCCAAACTTATTGCTGGGGGCAATGGCCTTGCCCCCGTCCTGCTCAAGCGCGCCGCCACCATCGAACTCGACTGGGACATCCGCCAGAAAAGCCGCTTTGACGCCACCGACTCGCAGGGCCGCCATGTGGGCGTGTTTTTGCCGCGCGGCACCGCCGTGCGCGGCGGCGATGTACTGGTGGCCGAAGATGGCTCGCTCATCAAGGTGCTGGCTGCCCCGCAAGCGGTGCTGAAGATCACCCATTGCAGCGACCACGGCACAGCGTTTGACCTGACCCGCGCCGCCTACCACCTGGGCAACCGGCACGTGCCGATCGAACTCAAACCCGACCACCTGAAAATCGAGCCCGACCATGTGCTGGCCGACATGCTGCGCGCCATGCACCTGATCGTGAACGCGGTGGACGAAGCCTTTGAGCCCGAGAACGGCGCCTACGCCACGGGCGGCCACCATGGCGGCCATTCGCACAACCATGACCATGCGCATGACCACGCGCATGACCACGATCACGCTGCACACGGCCACTCGCACGCCGCACCCACCGCAGCCGCATCCAAACTCGCCGCCATTCCGATTGCCGCCGCACCCGCAGCCCCCCATGTGCACGGCCCCGGCTGCGGCCACAACCACTAACGCAGCCCGGCCGTCCACACCATGCTCGACAGCAGCCTGATGCAGCTTATGTGGCTGGCCTCGCCGGCCTTGCCGATTGGCGGGTTTTCATACTCAGAATGCCTGGAAGCCGCCGTAGATACTGCGCAGGCCGCTACGGAAAGTGAAGCATCTGCCTGGCTCGTCGACCAGTTGCACCTGACGCTGGCACGCTCCGAGCTGCCAGCCGTCGCCCAGGGCATTGCGGCCTGGCGCGCCGACGACATGCCGCGCGTGGCCGCCCTCAACGCCTGGGTGCTGCAGACGCGGGAGAGCGCCGAGCTGCGTGCCCAGACCGAGCAAATGGGCAAGAGCCTGCTGGAATGGCTGAAGAACCACACCACGGCCACCCCCGCGCAAATTGCCGCGCTGGCCGTGAACAACAAAGGCGCACTTGGCGCGCCGGCCCCCACCTACCCCATCGCCTATGCCCTGGCGGCCAGCGCCACCCAGGCGCCCGTGCGCGAATGCCTGCTGGCCTATGCCTTTGGCTGGGCCGAGAACATGACCCAGGCCGCCATCAAATCAGTGCCGCTGGGCCAAAGTGCGGGCCAACGCATCCTGTCCGCCCTCACCGCCGAGATCCCGCCCGCCATTGACCATGCGTTGGCGGTCACGGACGACAGCCGCCAGGCGTTTTCCCCCATGCTGGCCATCCTGAGCAGCCAGCATGAAGTGCAGTATTCACGGCTCTTCAGATCGTAATCGACCTCCAGCCCCCGTATTCATTGCGCAATCAGCTCCTTTATTCATAGCAAATTCATGTCCACCCTGCACCACATCGCCAACCGTACCAAGACCCTCCCCCCGCTGCGCGTCGGCATACGCGGGCCCGCCGGCTCGGGCAAGACCACCCTCCTAGAAATGCTCAGCAAGGCCATGAAACACCAATATGACCTTGTCGCCTTCACCACCGAGATCTACACCAAGGAAGACCAGCGCATCCTGACGGTGAGCGGCGCCCTCGATGCCGAGCG
>JANNXF010000177.1:0-2836 GCA_031409395.1 Polaromonas sp. | reverse complement strand
GATGTATTTGCTGGCCTACGGCGAATTGTTCCCGCGTGAGTCCTGGGCGATCGCCGCCACGGCGCTGCTGGTGGTGGTGTCGCAGCTCAAGATCAATGTGACCAATGCCTACGCCGGTTCGCTGGCGTGGTCCAACTTTTTCTCGCGCCTCACCCACAGCCACCCCGGCAGGGTGGTGTGGGTGGTGTTCAATACGCTGATTGCCTTCATGCTGATGGAGATGAATGTGTTCCAGGCGCTGGGCGATGTGCTGGGGCTGTATTCGAACATCGCGATTGCCTGGGTCATGGCGGTGGTGGCGGATCTGGTGATCAACAAGCCGCTGGGGCTGTCGCCGCCGGGCATCGAGTTCAAGCGCGCGCATTTGTACGACATCAACCCGGTGGGTGTGGGCGCCATGGCGCTGGCATCGCTGTTGTCGGTGACGGCGCACCTGGGCCTGTATGGCGAGATGGCGCAGGCGTTTTCAGCGGTCATAGCCATGGGCACGGCGTTTGTCACCGCGCCGCTGATTGCCTGGGCCACCAAGGGGCGCTACTACATCGCACGCCGCTCCGAGCCCCTGGGTGCTGACGGCCCCGGCGATTCGTACCAACGCTACGCCACCCGGCACTGCGTGATTTGCGAGCGGGCCTACGAAGGCCCCGACATGGCGCATTGCCCGGCTTACCAGGGCCCCATCTGCTCGCTGTGCTGCACGCTGGACGCCCGCTGCGGTGATTTGTGCAAGCCCCACGCCAGCCTGTCGGCGCAGTGGTCGGGCGCGCTGCGCTGGTTGTTGCCGCGCCGTGCCTGGCCTTATCTGGACACCGGCCTGGGGCATTTTTTGCTGCTGATGCTGATTGTGGTGCCCTTGCTGGCCAGCGTGTTTGGCCTGCTTTACCACCAGGAAATGGGCGCGCTGCTGGACCGGGCGGCGTCCGAGTCCGCCTTGCGCTCGGGTTTTCTGAAGGCCTACATGGCCCTGCTGGTGATTGCCGGGCTGGTGGCCTGGTGGCTGGTGCTGGCGCACAAGAGCCGGCAGGTGGCGCAGGAAGAGTCCAACCGCCAGACCCATTTGCTGCACGAACAAACCCAGGCACTGCAGCGCGAGATCGACTCGCACCGGCAAACCGATGAAGCGCTGCAGCAGGCCAAACGCGTGGCCGACCAGGCCAACCAGGCCAAGAGCCGCTACATCAGTGCCATCAGCCACGAGCTGCACACGCCGCTCAACAGTATTTTGGGCTACGCGCAGCTGATGGGCGAAGACAGCGGCATACCGCCGCACCGCCAGCAGGCGGTCAGCGTCATCAAGCGCGGCGGCGAGCACCTGCTGTCGCTGATCGAAGGCACGCTGGACATCGCCCGCATCGAGGCCGGCAAGCTGACGCTCAACGCCAAACCCATGCACTTTGCCGATTGCGTGCATGAGATGGCGGGCATGTTCGAGCTGCAGGCGGCGGCCAAGGGGCTGGCTTTCAGGTTTGAGGCCAGCGGCAACCTGCCCGAGCTGGTGCGCGCCGATGAAAAGCGGCTGCGCCAGATCTTCATCAACCTGCTGGGCAACGCCATCAAGTTCACGGCCAGCGGCCAGGTCACCTTCCGGCTGCGCCATGCCCGGGAAATGGCCTACATCGACATTGAAGACACCGGCCCTGGCATGAGCGAGGCCGAGCAGGCGCAGATTTTTGAACCGTTTGCGCGCGGTGCCACGGCAGGCCACAGCGCCGAGGGCACGCCCGGCGCGGGTCTGGGGCTGACGATTGCCAAGATGCTGACCGACCTGATGGGCGGCGAGATGACGGTGGACAGCACGCCCGGCCAGGGTTCGGTGTTTCGCATCAGGCTGTTTTTGCCCGAAGTGCATGGCGCAGCCGGCGCCCCCCACGGTGCGCTGCGCCCGCCCGCCAGACGCCAGCCGCGGGGCTACGAAGGCGTGCGCCGGAAAATACTGGTGGTCGACAACGAGGAGCCCGACCGCGAATTGCTGGTGCAACTGCTCCAGCCCATGGGCTTTGAGTTGCGCGTTGCCGCCAGCGGCCACGATTGCCTTGACCTGCTGGCCGCCGGGTATCAGCCCGACGTGATCTTTATGGACCTGGCCATGCCCGGCATAGATGGCTGGGAGACCCTGAGAAGGTTGCGCAACCTGCATGGTGGCGGCCCTCCCGGCCCTCCCGGCCCTCCCGGCCCTCAGGCGGCCGTTGCGATTGTCTCGGCCAACGCTTTCGACAAAGGGCTGGACAACGATGTTGGAATACCTGCCGAAGATTTCATCCTCAAACCGGTGCGCCACACCGAACTGCTCGACTGGCTGGAGCGGCGCCTGGCCCTGCGCTGGCAACACGACGACGTCGCACCAACAGCGACCGCCGTGCCGGCTGCGCGTGCTGCCCGAGTGTTGCCTTCGGGGGCGGCGCTGGCAGCCCTGCTGGAAGTCGTCAATCTCGGGTTTTACCGCGGCATCATGAACAAGCTGGCCGACATTGAAACGCAGCAACCCGAGACCGCCGTGTTTGTCGACGATATGCGGGCCCTGGCGCGGCAGTTCCAGTTTGAAGCCATGAGCCGCCAGCTCACGCAACCGGAGGCTCAGCATGCGCAGCGTCCCTGATAGTCCCACCGTTCCCAGCGTTTCACTGCACCGCACGCTGGACCGCGCCAACAGCGACGTGGTGCTGATCGTCGACGACGTGCCCGACAATCTCTCGGTGCTGCACGATGCGCTTGATGAATCCGGCAGCACCGTGGTGGTGGCCACCAGCGGCGAAGCCGCATTGCAGCGCGCGCTCCAGGCCCTGCCCGACATCGTGCTGCTCGACGCCATGATGCCGGGCATGGATGGCTTTGAAGT
>JANNXF010000176.1:0-1536 GCA_031409395.1 Polaromonas sp. | reverse complement strand
GGTGATGAAAGACTTTGTGGCCCAGCGCTTCAACCTGCTGCTGTGCTCCACCATCATTGAAACCGGCATTGACGTGCCGAGCGCCAACACCATCGTGATGAGCCGCGCCGACAAGTTTGGCCTGGCCCAGCTGCACCAATTGCGCGGCCGGGTCGGCCGCAGCCACCACCAGGCCTACGCCTACCTGATGGTGCCCGACATCGAAGGCCTGACCAAACAGGCCAGCCAGCGCCTGGAAGCCATCCAGCAGATGGAAGAACTCGGCTCGGGCTTTTACCTGGCCATGCACGACCTGGAAATTCGCGGCACCGGCGAGGTGCTGGGCGAAAACCAGAGCGGCAACATGCTGGAAATCGGTTTTCAGCTTTACAACGAAATGCTCAACGAGGCCGTGGCCTCGCTCAAGGCCGGCCGTGAACCGGATTTGCTGTCGCCGCTGAGCGTCACCACCGAGATCAACCTTCACGCACCCGCCCTGCTACCCTCGGACTACTGCGGTGACGTGCACCTGCGCCTGAGCTTTTACAAAAAGCTGGCCACCGCCAAAAAAACCGAACAGATCGATGCCCTGCTCGAAGAAATTGTCGACCGCTTTGGCAAACTGCCGCCGCCAGCGCAAACCCTCATCGACGTGCACCGCCTGCGCGTCATTGCCAAGCCCTACGGCGTGGTCAAGGTCGATGCCGCGCCCGGACTGATCAACATTACCTTCAGGAAAGACCCGCCCATCGATTCCATGGCCATCATGCATCTGATCCAGAAAAACCGGCACATCAAGCTGGCGGGCAACGACAAGCTGCGCATAGAACGCGAACTGGCGGAACCGAAAGACCGGGCACAAATGGTGCGCGATGTGCTGCGGAGTCTGGGGCAGCCGAAGGCCGAAGCACCCGCCACCCCCGTCAAGTCAAACGCGTTCCCGGCCTGAGGCTTCAAACCCCGGCGTCTGGCGCAAAGGCCTTCATTCAGGCAAATATAGCCTTTAGCCCAATAAACACGGGCGCCAACAGCTACTAATTCAATAGCAAGCAAATTCTTATGTCCTCCATCGAAATCTCTCCTGGCCTGGTCGTCAAGGGCTTCACGCCGCCCCTCACGCTGAGCGACTTCAAGCTGATTGCCTTTGACATGGACTCGACCCTCATCAACATCGAGTGTGTGGACGAGATTGCCGATGCGGCAGGCCGCAAGGCCGAGGTGGCGGCGATTACCGAAGCGGCCATGCGCGGCGAAATCACCGACTACAAGGACAGCCTCAGGCGCCGCGTGGCCCTGCTCAAGGGTGTGAGCGTGGCCAGCATGGACGAGGTTTACCGGCAGCGCCTGCAGCTCAACCCTGGCGCGGCTGAACTGGTGCGCGCCTGCAAGGCGGCTGGCATGAAGGTCTTACTGGTGAGCGGCGGATTCACCTTTTTCACCGACCGCATTCGGGACGAACTGGGTATTGACTACACCCGTTCCAACGTGCTGGGCGAGCGCGATGGCGTGCTGACCGGTGAGCTGGTGGACCAGCCCTGGGGCGATATTTGCGATGGC
>JANNXF010000175.1:0-3881 GCA_031409395.1 Polaromonas sp. | reverse complement strand
CCAGAAGGCGGGCGTAAAAAAGCCCTGCATGACAGGGCTTTTTTACCAGGGGCACGCCTGCCCGCAGGCCAGGCAGCACCAGCGCTGGGTCAGTGCGCCAAAATTTTGTTGAGAAATTCCTTGGTGCGCGGCTGGCGGTTTTCAGGGTGCTTGAAGAACTCTTCCGTGGAACAGTCTTCAAGGATTTTTCCGCCTACATCCATGAATATGACACGGCTACCCACTTTTTTGGCAAAACCCATTTCGTGGGTGACGCACATCATGGTCATACCCTCCTTGGCCAGATCCATCATGCAGTCCAGCACCTCGCCGACCATCTCGGGGTCCAGCGCGGAGGTGGGCTCGTCAAACAACATGGCAATTGGGTCCATGCTGAGCGCGCGGGCAATCGCCACACGCTGCTGCTGGCCACCCGACAATTGGCCCGGAAACTTGTCCTTGTGCGCCATCAGACCGACGCGGTCGAGGTATTTCAGGCCGTGTTTTTTCGCCTCATCGGCCTTGCGCCCGAGCACCCTGACCTGCGCAATCGTCAGGTTTTCAGTCACGCTCAGGTGCGGAAACAGCTCGAAGTTCTGGAACACCATGCCGACCCGGGAGCGCAGCTTGGGCAAATTGGTTTTCGGGTCATGCACGGCCTGGCCGTCTACAAATATCTTGCCCTTCTGAAAAGGCTCCAGCGCGTTGATGGTTTTAATCAGCGTGGATTTGCCAGAACCTGAAGGTCCGCAAACCACCACCACTTCACCTTTTTTGATGGTGGTGGTGCAGTTGTTCAGCACCTGCACATCACCATACCATTTGGAAACTGCGTTCAACTCAATCATCTTGTTCTCCAGTGTGCTTTGACAGGGCGTTCAGCGAATGATGGCAATGCGGCTGTTGAGCCGCTTGACCATGTAAGACAAGCCGAAGCAAATCACGAAATAAACGACGGCGGCCAGCAAATACGCTTCTTCCGGGCGGCCATAAATCTTGCCGGCGGTGGTGAAGCCCTTGAGCAGGTCGTAGGCGCCAATGGCATACACCAGCGAGGTGTCCTGAAACAGGATGATGGTCTGCGTCAGCAGCACCGGCACCATGTTGCGAAACGCCTGCGGCAAGATCACCAGCCGCATGTTCTGGCTGTAGCTCATGCCCAGTGCACGGCCGGCGTTCACCTGGCCGCTTGAAATCGACTGGATACCAGCGCGCATGATCTCGCTGAAATAGGCCGCCTCAAAGGCAACAAAGGTGATGGTGGCCGACAGCTCAGCGCCTATGGGTCGTCCGATGATGGTGGGCACCAGCAGAAAGAACCACAAAATCACCATCACCAGCGGAATGGAACGCATGCCGTTGACGTAAATCGTCGCAGGAACCGTCAGCAGCTTTTGGCCCGAAAGCCGCATGAGCGCCAGGATGGTGCCCAGCACAATACCGCCTATGGTGGCGATCACCGTCAGCTGAATGCTGAAGATGAAGCCGTTCATGACGAACTTGGAGAGAATCTCCCAGTTCAGAAAGCTCAGGTCGAGTCCGAACATATCAGTGCCCTCCGCCTGGCGTTGCGGCCGCGATAAAGCCGGGAATCTGCATTTTCTTTTCGACAAATGCCATGGCGCGGTTAACTGCAAACGCAGAAACGGCATAAAGCGCCGTGACAGCGATGTAAATCTCGATGCCGCGCGACGTTTCTTCCTGAGCCTGCATGGCAAACATGGTGAGCTCGGCAATCGACACGGCAAACGCCACTGAAGAATTCTTCAGCAAGTTCATGGATTCGCTGGTGAGCGGCGGAATGATGATGCGAAACGCCATCGGCAAGATCACATAGCGATAGGTTTGCGCCGTGGTGAACCCCATGGCCATGCCGGCATAGCGCTGGCCACGCGGCAGAGCCTGCACACCGGCGCGCACCTGTTCTGCAATGCGGGCCGAGGTAAAGAAGCCCAGCGCCAGAACCACCAGTACAAAGCCGGGAACATCCTTCATGGGAGGGAACATCTTAGGTACCACAAAGTACCAGATGAAAATCTGAACCAGCAGCGGAATATTGCGGAACAGCTCAACCCAGGCGTTGCCCAGGCGCACCAGCCAGGGGCTGTTGGGCAGGGTGCGAAAGGTGCCCATCAGGGCACCCAGCACCATCGCCACCAGCCAGGCACACCCGGCAACAGCCAGGGTCCAGCCCCATGCGTCAAACATCCATTGCAGGTAGGTACGACCGCTACCGTCGTCGTTCAGAAATACACGCCAGTCCCAAGTCATTACAGCTCCTGCAAATTATTGTTATGTTGTTGTTCAAGGGACAGTCAATGACCCCTCTTCAATGAAAAACCCCACCGACGCAATCAGATCGGTGGGGGTTTTCAGCCAGCTTGCCCGGAATTACTTCTGGACGAAAGACTCTGCCGGATCAGTATTCGGGTTGGCCCAGGCCGCCTTGGTGCTGGCGCTCAACTCCAGACCGACCTTGGTATTTTTCGGCGGAATAGGCTGCAGGAACCACTTGGTCCACATCTTGTTCATATCACCCGACTTGATCATGGCCTTGACGGTGTCGTCGGCCAGACGCTTCATCAGGGGGTCGTCCTTGCGGATCATGATGGCGATGGGCTCAACGCTCAGCACTTCACCGACGATTTTGAAGTCGGATGGTTTTTTGGACGTGGCGATATTGCCCGCCAGGATGGCGCCGTCCATGACAAAGGCGTCAGCACGGCCGGACTCCAGCAGCAAGAAGCTGTCAGAGTGGTCCTTGCCAAAAATTTCCTTGAACTCAACGCCGGTGGCACGCTTGTTTTTGCGCAATGTCTGCACAGAGGTGGTCCCCGTGGTGGTAGCCACGGTTTTGCCGCCCAACTGGGCGATCGAGGTGATGCCTGAATTGGCTTTCACAGCAATGCGGACTTCCTCAACGAAAGTCGTCACCACGAAGGCGACATCTTTTTGGCGCGCCGTGTTGTTGGTGGTGGAACCACACTCGATGTCAACGGTTCCGTTTTGCACCAGGGGAATCCGGTTTTGCGAGGTCACGGGCTGGTATTTCACTTCAAGCTTGCGCTCGGCCGCTTTTTCAAGGTTCGCCAGAATGCGCTGGCAAATTTCGACGTGGTAGCCCGTGTATTTGCCATCACCCAGGGTGTAAGACAACGCGCCGGAAGAGTCACGTACACCCATGGTCACAACGCCCGAGGCCTTGACTTTGGCGAGGGTATCAGCACCTTGTGCAAACGCAGCGCCGGTAGCGAGCAGGGCAACGGACAGAGCAACTAGCTTGAGTTTCATGGAATCTCCTGTAAAAATGAAACGATTAACGAGATATTCTAAAGAGTTGGTACGCGGGGCAAGCCTAGGTTTACCCGGCCTCACTCGCGAAGGCATAAGGACGGTGGGACTTCAATTTCACCCCCCGAGTCACTGATATTTTCAGACTGGCCAAAATAGTGCGCCAGAGCCGATACAGTTTTTGAAGCAATGACTAAGCAGTCTTTGTGCCAGTCATGGCCAGGTCACTGCCGTCAGACACCCGGATTCAAGCACCGGGTGTGTTGATGACTCACCCCCCCAAAAATCTGAACGTGACGAACTGTAGTTTTATCGATTTAAAAACACCAATGCCGTTTCAGTGGATGGTCATGCATTTTTTTTATAATAACCTAGGGTTGCTACCTAGATCAAACCCGCTGCCTTATTTGATCACCCGGCCAGCCGCCTTGTCTTTGGCGCTGGTCTGGGACTGCAAATAGGCCCACAACGCCTGGGCATGGCTTTTTGCGGCCTCTTTGGAGCTTGGTCGTTCGCGGTAGACGCGCACGTCCATGGTCATTTCCAGGCCGCTGCCAGCGCTGACCAGTTTCTTGGCGCGCAGATCTTTCTTCACGGCGCTAAGCGGTAAA
>JANNXF010000174.1:0-7792 GCA_031409395.1 Polaromonas sp. | reverse complement strand
TTCTCAACAAGATTTTGGCGCACTGACCCAACGGCGGTGTGTCCTGGCCTGCGGGCCGGGCGTGCCCCTGGTAAAAAAGCCCTGTCATGCAGGGCTTTTTTACGCCCGCCTTCTGGTGGCGCACCGTCTTCGACCAGTGCGACAATTCAGCGTATGACCTCAGCCACCACCATTGCCACCGCTGCCCCTGCCTCTACGCTCACCCTGACACGCCCCGACGACTGGCACCTGCATGTGCGCGACGGCGAGGCACTGCATACCGTGGTGCCGCACACCGCTGCGCAGTTTGCCCGGGCCATCATCATGCCCAACCTGCGCCCGCCCGTGACCACGGCCGCGCAGGCCGTGGCTTACCGCCAGCGAATCGAGGCCGCAGTGCCCAAAGGGCTGAAGTTTGAACCGCTGATGGTGCTTTACCTCACCGACAACCTGCCGCCCGATGAGATCAAACGCGCCAAAGACGCCGGTGTGGTGGCTGCCAAGCTGTACCCGGCTGGCGCCACCACCAACAGCGATGCCGGGGTGACCGACCTGCGCAAAACCTACAAGACGCTGGAGGCCATGCAACGTGAAGGCTTGCTGCTGCTGGTGCACGGTGAAGTCACTTCGCCAGACATTGACCTGTTTGACCGCGAAGCCGTGTTCATTGACACCCAGCTGATTCCGTTGCGACGTGATTTCCCCGAGCTGAAAATCGTGTTTGAGCACATCACCACCAAAGAAGCCGCGCACTACGTGCGGGACGCCGACCGCTTCACCGGCGCGACGATCACGGCCCACCATTTGCTCTACAACCGCAACGCGATTTTTACCGGTGGTATTCGTCCGCACTATTACTGCCTGCCCGTGCTCAAGCGTGAAACCCACCGCGTCGCGCTGGTTGATGCGGCCACCAGCGGCCATGCGCGATTTTTTCTCGGCACCGACAGCGCCCCGCACCCGGCCCACCTCAAGGAGCATGCCAGTGGATGCGCCGGCTGCTACACCGCCTATTCGGCGATGGAGCTGTATGCCGAGGCCTTCGAGGCAGCGGGTGCACTGGACAAACTCGAAGGCTTCGCCAGCTTTCATGGGGCCGACTTTTACAATTTGCCGCGCAACCAGGGCCACATCACCCTGCAGAAAGAAAGCTGGACGGCGCCCGAGAGCTTTGCGTTGGGTGAAGGCCGGCTCAAGCCGCTGCGCGGTGGGGAAAGCCTGGCTTGGCGCCTGGTTTGAACTTGCAGAACGAGTCTGGGGTTGCAGGCGTGGTGGTGCCGGAAATTGAATGGCAACGCCCCTGGTTGGTGCCTTTTTTGAAGTTTTCCGGGTTGAAGCCAGAGCCAGACGGTACTGCCCACCTGTTGAATGCCCCGGGTATTGCCCCGGTGCGGTTTGTCAGCCAATCAGCGCTGCCTGACAACACCGCCTACGAGCAATTCATCTTTGAAACGGGCTGCGTCCCCACCCGGGACAACCTGCACGATTTTTTCAACGGCCTGTGCTGGCTGACCTTTCCGCACACCAAAAAACGGCTTAACCAACTGCAGGCGGCCCAAATTGCCGAAGCAGGAATACAGCCCCTGCGCGGCCCGGTCCGTGATGCGCTGACCGTATTTGATGAAAACGCCGCCTTTTTGTCGGCACCGCCGCCGCTGTGGGATGCGCTGATCGCACGGGACTGGCACCGCTTGTTCATTGAACTGCGACCGATGTGGTGCGAAGCGCGGCTCACGCTGTTTGGTCACGCGCTGCTTGAAAAACTGGTTCAACCAAGAAAACCGATCACCGCCCATATATACCGGGCGCAACCAGCTATCAATTCAATAGCGGATCTGGATGCCTGGGTGGCGGCAGACCTGAGCGCAGACAAGCTGGCCGGCAAGCCGTTTGTGCCCTTGCCCGTCCTGGGAGTGCCCGGCTGGTGGCTGGAAAACGAGGCGCTTTCCTTTTATGATGACGTTTTTGTATTTCGTCCCCGCCGGTAACGCAGCCCTCAAAAATAACGTCTAGAACCTGGCCTGCACTCTCGACTGGAGTGGCTTGATTTGGGCTGAAACCCCCTCATTTGCCCTTCTGAGTGATTTTTACCGCCTCCCCTCAATGGCTACCGACTCCACGGAGATTTCATGAAACGCATTTTTCTATTTCTACTGACCAATATTGCTGTGGTGGCCGTTCTGGGCATTGTGACCAGCCTGCTCGGCGTCAACCGCTTCCTCACGCCCAACGGCCTCGATTTGCCCATGCTGCTGGGTTTTGCGCTGGTGATCGGTTTTGGCGGTGCGATTATTTCACTGCTGATCAGCAAACCGGTGGCCAAGTGGAGCGCTGGCGTACGCGTTATCAACGACGCGCAAAATGCCGACGAAGCCTGGATTGTGGAAACCGTGCGCAAGCTGGCGACCACCGCACAGATCGGCATGCCCGAGGTCGGCATTTTTGAAGGTGCGCCCAATGCCTTTGCCACGGGCGCCTTCAAAAACTCCTCGCTGGTGGCGGTGTCTACCGGTTTGCTGCAAGGTATGACGCGCGAAGAAGTCGAGGCCGTGATCGCGCATGAGGTGGCGCACATTGCCAATGGCGACATGGTCACCATGGCCCTGATCCAGGGTGTGATGAACACCTTCGTGGTGTTCCTGAGCCGTGTGATTGGCTACGCGGTCGACAGCTTCTTGCGGCGTGGCAATGAAAACAGCTCTGGCCCCGGCATTGGCTACTGGGTCACCACCATCGTGCTGGACATCGTGCTGGGTTTTGCCGCTGCCATTGTGGTGGCCTGGTTTTCGCGCCACCGCGAGTTTCGCGCCGACGCCGGTGCCGCGCAGCTGATGGGCCGCAGGCAGCCCATGATGAACGCGCTAGCCCGTCTGGGCGGCATGCAGCCAGGCGAGTTGCCCAAGTCAGTTCAGGCCATGGGCATTACCGGCGGCATGGGCCAGCTCTTTGCCACCCATCCGCCGATTGAAGAGCGCATTGCAGCGCTGCAAAATTCTGCACCCTGAGCGTTTTCAGCCCCGTACCAAGCCAGCGCCTGCGCTGGCTTTTTTCATGGGGCTGCGCCGCACCCCTGTTCAGAGCGGCGAAGCCTGGGGCGCAGGGGCCTGCTCGTGCTGCACACGCTCCACCACGCGGGCCACTTCAGCCGGGTCCATGCCGTACATGTCGGCAAACTGCGCGACCGTCTGCCCGCTGGCCGTGAAGGTTCTTGCCAGGGCTTCACGTTTGGCCGCTTCCAGCTTGAGGGTGGAGAGGGCGTCGTCGAGCAGGAGGTTGGAGCGCTCATCCTGGGTGCGTACCAGCAGCGCGTACGCGTCGTGGCTCAGGCCAGAGGCCTCAATGGCATGCATCATGCGGATTCGCAGATGCGGCCGCAGGTCTTCCTTGGTGCGGGCCTGGTGCCGCCAGAACACCTCCAGAATGGCGTGGTGCACATGTTCGGGCGCGACCGGCTCCACGGGAACGCCCTGCAGGTCGTGGCGCGGATGACCGGCAGCGACGCTTTCAAGGTAGCGCATCGAGCGGGCGTGCAGGCCCAGCGCCACCTTCAGGTCTTCGCGTTTGAAGGCCTCGGGGTGCAGTGCCAAAAGCTCCTGGTAGACACCGAGCTTGAGCGGCAGGAACTGCTGACCAAACATTTTTGGGTACAGGGCAAACAGC
This sequence comes from Polaromonas sp., assembly GCA_031409395.1. GTDB lineage: Bacteria > Pseudomonadota > Gammaproteobacteria > Burkholderiales > Burkholderiaceae_C > Polaromonas. The sequence continues at coordinate 4,153 of JANNXF010000174.1, read as the reverse complement.
TGCTGCAGCACCGGGTGAACGTCCCGGCTGCGCTGCGGGGGTTTGGCACCTTGCTGTCCGCGCCCTCTCGGGTTGTTGCGGCGCGAGGGACGCGCTGTCTCAGCGTTGCCGTCCCCGGCCAGTGCCTCGCCATCGGCCCCTTTGGCAGGGGCTGCCAGAAGGTCTGTGGCAGCGCTATCGGGCGAATGGACAAGGCTGTCGCTGGGGAGGTCGCTGGGGTTCATGGTGGCGGTATCAGTCATCTGTCGGTTTTGCAAGGTGTGTGCCGGGAGGCAGGGGAAAGGGGCCATGGACGGCGTGGTGACGCTGAACGGGTCGCTGGGTGTGATTGTCGGGGGATGGTCTGGTGATGGTTGGGCGATGGTTTGGCGATGAGTCTGACAGGTTCAGGCGGCTTGTTGCGGCGCCTTTTGCAGCAGTTGGCGCGCCAGTGCTTCAGCCACCCGGATGCCGTCGACCCCGGCCGACAAAATGCCGCCCGCGTAGCTGGCACCCTCGCCGGCTGGGTACAGGCCGCGCACATTGAGGCTTTGCATGTCTTCGCCGCGGCTGATCTTGATGGGCGACGAGGTGCGCGTTTCCACGCCCGTCAGCACCGCATCGTGGGTGTCAAAGCCCCTGATTTTTTTGCCAAACACCGGAAAGGCCTCGCGCATGGCCGTAATCGCGTAGTCGGGCAGGGCCGACGACAAATCGCCAATGGCCACGCCCGGTTTGTACGAGGGCACGATGCTGCCCAGGGCGGTGGAGGGCCTCCCGGCCACAAAGTCGCCGACCAGCTGGCCCGGCGCTTCGTAATTGCTGCCGCCCAGCACATAGGCATGGGATTCAAGCTGGCGCTGCAGTTCTATGCCCGCCAGCACATCACCCGCTTCATGGCCCGGGTAATCACGCGGGTCAATACCCACCACGATGCCGGCATTGGCATTGCGCTCGTTGCGTGAGTACTGGCTCATGCCGTTGGTCACCACCCGGCCGGGCTCCGAGGTGGCTGCCACCACCGTGCCGCCCGGACACATGCAAAAGCTGTACACCGACCGGCCGTTGCTGGCATGGTGCACCAGCTTGTATTCGGCGGCCCCCAGAGAGGGGTGGCCGGCATGGCGGCCCCAGCGTGCGCGGTCAATGATGCTTTGCGGGTGCTCGACCCGAAAACCGATGGAAAACGGTTTGGCCTCGATGTAGACGCCGCGCTGGTGGAGCATGGCAAAGGTGTCGCGTGCGCTGTGGCCCAGCGCCATCACGACGTGGTCGGCGCGCAGCTCGTGCGTTTCGCCGCTGGCCTGGTCCTGCACGGTGAGGCCGCGGATGTGCTTGCCGCCGGGGCCGGTCTCGATCAGCACGTCTGTTACCCGCTGCTCAAAGCGTATTTCGCCGCCCAGCGCCATGATCTGCGCACGCATGTTCTCAACCACCTTGACCAGTTTGAAGGTTCCAATGTGGGGGTGGGCTTCCACCAGGATGTCGGCCGGCGCGCCGGCTTTGACAAACTCGTTCATGACCTTGCGGCCCAGATGGCGCGGGTCCTTGATCTGGCTCCAGAGCTTGCCGTCTGAAAACGTGCCGGCGCCGCCCTCGCCAAACTGCACGTTTGATTCGGGGTTCAACAGGTTTTTGCGCCACAGGCCCCAGGTGTCCTTGGTACGCTCGCGCACGGTTTTGCCGCGCTCCAGCACGATGGGCTTAAAGCCCATTTGCGCCAGCAGCAGGGCCGCAAAAATGCCACAGGGGCCAAACCCCACCACCACCGGCCGCAGCGGCAGCGGGCTGGGCGCATGCCCTGGCGGGTGGTAGGCCATGTCTGGCGTGGCGAAAATCTGTGGGGTGGCCGCATGCCGGGCCAGCAGGGCGGCTTCCAGGCTGGGGTCAAGCAGCGTGAGGTCCACGATGTAGACCTTGAGCAGGTCGGCCTTGCGGGCATCAAAGCTGCGTTTGTGGATGTGCAGCGACGCGATTTCTGCAGGGGCAATGCCCAGCGTGCGGGCCGCCAGTGCGCGCAGCGCAGCGGTATCGTCATCCGCGTGGGTCAGCGGAAGTTTCAGTTCAGTCAGTCGGATCATCGTGTCTGGAGGCGTGGCTCGTGTTGATCAAGCAAACCTTATTTTAAGGGGTGCCCGGCCGCCTGAGATAATGGGGGTGTGAAGCACGCCAGACCGCCGCTGGTGCATAGCTGAAAAGCCGACGCGCGAGCGTCGGGCCGAAAGGCCGCACTGGAGGAACGTCCGGACTGCACAGGACAGCGTAGGAGGTAACACCTCTCCACCGTGAGGTGAGGATCAGAGCAACAGAGACGAGTCGGTTTTCGGGGCAACCCGGGGGCCGGGTGAAACGGGCAATCTCTACGCGCAGCAATACCAAATAGGCCAGCGTTGAAGCGGTTCGCTGAGTTGGCGGGTAGGTAGCACCGAGCCGGGTGGGCGACCCCCGGCCCAGATTAATGGCGGTCACACTGGGGCGTTGCAAAACGCTTCAGCGCACAAAATCCGGCTTATCGGCGAGCTTCACACTTATATGAAAAAAGCCCCCTTCCGTGAAGAAGGGGGCTTTTTGCTGGCGGGGCTACAGGCCCCGAGATTTATTTTGACGCTGCTGCCGCAGGCGCGGCGGCCACCAGTGGCGCACCAAAGTACTTGGTGTAGATCTGGTTGTAGGTGCCGTCGGTCTTGATATCGGCCAGGCCCTTGTTGAGTTTCTCCAGCAACTCGGTGTTGCCTTTCTTCACGGCCAGGCCGTACTGCTCGGCGACAAAGCTGGCGTCGGCAATCGTCTTGAACTTCGCGTCGCTGTTGTTGTTGACGTAATGCACCACCACGCCGTTGTCAGCCACCACAGCATCAACGCCGCCGCCTTCCAGCTCTTTCAGGGCCAGTGGGGTGGATTCGAAACGCTTCACGTTGGGGCTGTCCTTGCCTTGCAGCTTGGTGATGACTTCATCGCCCGTGGTGCCGGTTTGCACGCCTACCTTGAGTTTCTTCAGGTCGGCGAATTTGGCGATTTTCGAGTCCTTTTTCACCGCAATCAGCTGCTGCGCGTCAAAGTAGGGCGACGAGAAATCCATGGTCTGCTTGCGCTCGTCCGTGATGGTGATGGACGACACCAGAAAGTCGCGGTCGCCTTGGGCCAGCGTGTTGAAGATGCCTTCCCACGGGGTGTTGATGAATTTCACTTCGATGCCGGCCTTGGCGGCGGCGGCTTTCACCACGTCAATGTCAAACCCGACGATTTCGCCTTTTTCATTTTGCGACTCAAAAGGCGCGTAAGCGGCATCGGTGCCCACCACATACACCTTGGCGGCCGGTGCGGGTGCAGACGCCGCCGGGGCCGGCGCGCTGGCAGCAGGCGCAGGGGGCTCCTGCTTGCCGCAGGCGACCAGCACCAGGCCGGCCAGCAGGGTTCCTGCGGTTTGAAGGAAGTGTCGCGTCGAAATGGATGGCATGAAAAACCTCGTTAAAAAGTTGAAGTGAAACGTCAGATGACTTTGCAAAGTGCGCTGCCGCACCCCCAAACCCTTGAAACTACAAACAAAAAGTATAAACCTCTGCGCTGCATTGCGCGCCAGACCTGTCTGTCAGGACGCAATTTCCACGCCAGTACCGCGCAGGGCCCGAAGCCGGTCCACATGCGCCTGCAGGGAGCGCAGGGCCACAGGCCACAACTGGGGCGGGGTGTCGTCATAGGCCAGCGGCAGCCAGTCGTTCAGCGTACCGCCGGGCTGCGCTTGCATGGCCGCGGCCACCTTGGCTTCACGTTTCAGGCGGTGCGCCCGCAGCCGGGCAATCGCCTGGCTTGCGTCGCCCATGGCATGGCCGTGGGCCGGCAGGATGAACCCGATCTGGTGCGCATCGCAGGCAGCGCTCAGGGTGTCCAGCGAGGCCAGGTAGGCCGTCATCTCGCCGTCGGGCGGGTTGATGACGGTGGTGCTGCCGTTCAGGATGTGATCGCCTGAAAACAGCAGGCCGTCTTCCAGCAGCACCAGGCAGAGGTGGTTGGCCGCGTGCCCAGGCGTGAAGATGACCTTCAAAGTGTGCTTTTGCCCAATAGATACGGGCGCAAGCAGCTCCTGATTTAATAGCGAACGGTCGGGCACGAACTGGGCATCAGGGCGGGCGGTGGGCGCAGACGGCAGCCCCAGAATCGGCGGGCGGGGGCTGCA
>JANNXF010000173.1:0-7811 GCA_031409395.1 Polaromonas sp. | reverse complement strand
ACGATAATCGGGCCATGAGTTCACAGCCTGCACCCAACCCGCCAGATTCCGGTACGCCACCCCCCGCAGCGCCCCTTCAGCCACGCCCGGAGAGCCTGACAGACCTCTTTCTGTCTTTCACCTTTCTGGCCCTGCAGGGCTTTGGCGGGGTGCTGGCCATCGTGCAGCGTGAACTGGTCGAAAAGAAACGCTGGATGACGCGCGAGGAATTCATCGAGGACTGGGCGGTCGCGCAAATCATGCCCGGCCCCAATGTGGTGAACCTTTCGCTGATGATTGGCGGGCGCTACTTCGGCCTGAAGGGCGCGATGGTGGCGCTGGCTGGCATGCTGACGATTCCGCTGGTGCTGGTGTTGATGCTGGCGCTGGTGTACGCCCAGTTTGCCGCGCATCCAGGCGTGGCCGGCGCCTTGCGCGGCATGGGCGCTGTCGCCGCCGGGCTGATTGCCGCCACCGGCCTGCGCTTGTTTGGGGCGCTGCAAAACAATGTGCTGGGCCTGCGCATCTGCGTGGCGCTGGGCCTGGCCTGCTTTGCCGCCGTGGCCTTGCTGCGCTGGCCACTGGCCTATGTGCTGTTGGGCCTGGGCGGCGTGGCCTGTGTAGCGGCTTTTCGCCAGTTGGGCAAAGCGGGCCCCAACCGGCCAGGCGGGGGACTCAAGCCATGAACGAATCACTGAACCTGGTCTTCACGGCGCGTGACTGGCTCGAGCTGTTTGTGCACTACCTGTCGCTGTCGCTGCTGTCGATTGGCGGTGCCATCACCACCGCGCCCGACATGCACCGTTTTCTGGTCACCCAGCAACACTGGCTGACCGACGCGCAGTTCAACGCCTCGATTGCGATTGCGCAGGCAGCGCCCGGGCCCAACGTGCTGTTTGTCGCCCTGCTGGGCTGGAATGTGGGCCTGAATGCAGGCGGCATGCTGACCGGGCTGCTGGGCGTTTTTGTCGCCCTGCTGGGCATTTTGATTCCCAGCACGACCCTGACCTACACCGCCGCCCAATGGGGCCACCGCAACCGTGAACTGCGCGCGGTACGGGCCTTCAAACAAGGCATGGCACCCATTGTGGTGGCCTTGCTGATCGCTACCAGCTGGATTTTGTCGAGCGCCAACGGTGGCGCCCTGCAAGACTGGCCGGTCTGGCTGGTCACCGCCGCCACAGCCCTGATCGTCTGGCGCACGAAGATTCACCTGCTCTGGCTGCTGGGTGCGGGGGCCTTGCTGGGCTGGTTCGGACTGGTCTGAGCGCGCCGCCAGCGCAGCTCAATGAAACAGCTCGTTTCGCGCGGCTGCGGTGATGGCTGCAACGGCTCGGTGGCGTATGCGCCGTTCTACCGAGATGGCGTAAAACTCCTCACGCAGATCCGGCACAGTGCCCAGGGCCAGAACACCGTATTGACGCCGGATTTCAGCTTCAAGCACCGTGGGCGCCGTAAAAACACCCAGACCTTCGCGGCCGAAGTGCTTCATCAGGGCGCTGTCATTGAACTCACCGCTTACCTGCGGCGCCAGCCCCTGCAAGCCCAGCCAGCCTTCCAGCCGTGGCCGCAGGGCTGAATCTGTACCCGGCAACAACAGCGGCAACTGCTGCAGGACTTGCGGAAAGCCGCTGCGCGCACGCGCCGGTGACAAGCCCGCCGCCTTGAGCAGCGAGGACGCCGCGAAGAAGCTGACGGTGGTCCGTCCCAGCAGGTGGCTGAACACCTTCACGCTCACATTGGCAGGGGCTGGCACTTCTGAGATCACCAGGTCCAGCCGGTGCACGGCCAGATCGGCCAGCAAGGCGGTGAGTTTTCCTTCCGCGCACAGAAGCCGGGGCACAGGGTCGGTTCTCAGGCTGGGCTGGATGACGCGATAGGCGACGGACTTGGGCACCGAATCCGTGATGCCGACGCGAAAAAGCGCTGCCGGCCCCCCCTCCTTGCCGCTGTGCAAGGCGGCCTCCAGCTCGCTGCCCAGCGCAAAAATACCGTCGGCGTATTGCATCACCAGTTTGCCTGCCGCCGTGGGTTCCAGCCCCCGGCCGGCCTTGCGCAGCAGCGCGCTCCCGAAGCGCGCCTCCAGCAGCTTGATCTGGCTGCTAAGCGTTTGCGGGGTCAGGTGCAACTGCTCGCTGGCGCGTGCAATGCTGCCGGCGTGAACCACGGTCCAAAAGTAGTGAAGATGTTTGTAGTTCACGGTGTATCACCTGATAAATGCTTCTGTTTTTTCGATGCTTTTACATTTTAAATTCGAATTTACTTTAACCCTTGCAGCCCCTAAAGTATGCAGCGCCCGCCTCGGTAAGCTGCCATCCGCAGCGCTGAAAAATCCACAACAACATTCAACGGAGGCTCCCCTGATACCCGACCCTATCGTCTTCTTCTTTTTGCTGGGCCTGCTGGCCCGCCTGGTGCGCAGCGAACTGCGCCTGCCTGACGGCCTTTACGACATGCTGTCGTTTTACCTGCTTCTGGCCATCGGCCTGAAAGGTGGCGTCGAGTTGAGCCAGCAGCCCCTCGCCGAGTTGGCGCCCCAGGTGCTGGGCTGCATCGGTCTGGGCTTTGCCATCCCCTTCGCACTGGTTCCATTGCTGCGCGCGCTGCGGTTCTCTGCAGCCGACAGCGCATCGCTTGCCGGACACTACGGCTCGGTCAGCGTGGTCACCTTTGCCGTCGCCACGGCCTACCTGCTGCGGTCAGGGGTGAGCTACGAGTCGCATGCCGCCCTGTGGGTCGCCCTGATGGAGGCGCCGGGGCTGGTTGCCGCCATTTTTCTGGCGCGCTGGCGAACGGCGGGCGCCAGGACTGACTGGAAAGAGCTTGCCCACGATGTTTTTCTGGGTAAATCAGTCCTGCTGCTGGCGGGCGGCCTGTTGATAGGTGCGGCAATCGGCGAGGTCGGCATGGGGCCCCTGAAAGCCGTATTTGTGGACCCGTTCAAGGGGGTACTGGCGCTGTTCCTGCTGGAGTTGGGACTGGTCGTTGGCGCCCATGTGGGCGAAGTGCGCCGCTACGGCCTGCGGTTGGTGGTGTTTGCCGTGGGCGCGCCACTGGCACTGGCGCTGGCAGGCGCGCTGCTGGGCAAGTTCCTCGGCCTGAGCGTGGGTGGCGTGGCGCTGCTGGCTACGCTGGCCGCCAGCGCCAGCTATATTGCAGCGCCTACGGCCATGCGCATCGCGGTGCCAGAGGCGAACGCCGCGCTGTCCATCACGGCCGCGTTGGCCATCACCTTCCCGTTCAACCTCATTGCAGGCATCCCGCTCTACCTGATGCTGGCCCGGTATTTGGCGTAATGGGCCTCAAAGCGTTTGCCGGTCATCGCCGGATGCGCCCGGTCGGTGGTCTGTCAGGCCTCAGGCAATGCGACGCTGGCGCAGCGCCTCATACAGGCACACGCCGCTGGCCACCGATACATTGAGGCTTTCAACCGCCCCCTGCATGGGAATGCTGACCAGCTCGTCGCAGGTTTTGCGCGTGAGCTGGCGCATGCCCTCCCCTTCAGCGCCCAGCACCAGGGCCACCGGGCCCGTCAAATCCACGTCGTAAATGGTTTTTTCAGCATCGTCCGAGGTGCCAATGCACCAGATGTTGCGCTCTTTGAGCTCGCCCAGGGTACGGGCCAGATTGGTCACCATGAAGTAAGGCATGGTTTCAGCCGCGCCGCTGGCCACCTTGGCCACCGTGGCGTTGATGCCTGCGGCGTGGTCTTTGGGGGCAATCACCGCGTGCGCACCCGCCCCATCGGCCACGCGCAGGCAGGCGCCCAGGTTGTGCGGGTCGGTCACGCCGTCGAGCACCAGCAGCAGCGGCTGCGCGGTACCGGCGGCTTCCAGGTTCTCCAGCAGCTCGTCAAGCGAGGTGACCTGGGCCACCGCGTCAACGCGCGCCACCACGCCCTGGTGGCCATGGCTGCCGCACATTTTGGCCAGGCGCAGGCCGTCAGACTCAATCAGCCGCACGCCAGCTTCGCGGGTACGGTCGGTGAACTGGCGCATGCGGGCATCGCGGCGCGAGACATCAAAAAACACTTCGAGAACCGACGCTGGCGCGGTTTTAAGGCGCACACCGACGGCATGAAAGCCGAACAGGACTTTGGGGGCAACTTTGGGTGGCAAGGACATGCCCTGATTATCACCGGTGGCCGTTCAGCGCCGCCACCCTCGGCTGAAGTACGGTGTTACACAGACCGGTCAAGCCTTGGCCAGGCCCTTTAAGTTGCTATGATATTCATAGCTTCTTGCGCCCGTTTTTATTGGGCGAACGGCTGTTTTCTCTCAAGCCTGGCTGATCTGGCCGGCGACGATGGTGATGCGGCGCTCACAGCGCGCAGCAATCGCCGGGTCGTGCGTCACCAGCACCAGCGTGGTGCCCAGTTCCTGGTTCAGCGCAAACATCAGCGCCATCACGGTTTCACCGGTGGCGAAGTCCAGGCTGCCCGTCGGCTCATCGGCCAGCAGCACGGCGGGCTGCACCACAAACGCCCGCGCCAGCGCCACCCGCTGCTGCTCGCCGCCCGACAGCACTTTGGGGTAATGGCCGAGACGCTCGCCCAGACCCACCCGTTTGAGCATGTCGGTGGCCATGGCACGCGCCCCTTTGGTACCCGACAACTCCAGCGGCAACATGACGTTTTCAAGAGCGCTCAGGTTGCCCATGAGCTGAAAGCTCTGAAACACAAAACCCACTTTTTGGGCGCGCAGGGCAGCCCTGGCGTCTTCGCTGATGGCAAACAGGTCTTGCCCGGCCAGCCGAACCGTGCCCTGGGTGGGCGTGTCAAGCCCGGCAATGATGGACAGCAAGGTGCTTTTGCCCGAGCCCGACGCACCGACAATGGCGGCAGTTTCGCGCGGAGCCAGCGTGAAATCAATATCGCGCAAAATGGTCAGCGTGCCGGTGGAGTCGGTCACCGACTTGAAAACATGCTCAACGGAAATAATTGAAGGGGTGGACGGCGCAGAAAAAGCGTCGCTGACACTGGAAACCACGGGTTCAAACATGACGGCCTTATCTAAAACATTGACATCGAATCACGGCAACTCTACCAAGCTTACCAAGTCCGCCTTTTGGCTGCCAGGCGGCCTGGCAAAGCCTTTTGCCACGCTGCGGGCGGCCCTGCTGCTGGGCATGATGGGGCTGACACTGGCCCACGCGCAAGTCGCAAAGCCGGCCCACACCATTTTGGTGGTCGGCGATTCACTGAGCGCCGAGTACGGCCTCAAGCGCGGTACAGGTTGGGTGCCTTTGCTCGACAAACAACTGGCCCTTGAAAATAAAAACGCCCGGGTCATCAACGCCAGCATCAGCGGCGACACCACCTCGGGCGGCCGGTCGCGCCTGCCAGCGCTGCTGACGCAGCACAAACCGGACACGGTGATCATTGAACTCGGCGGCAACGACGCGCTGCGCGGCCTGCCGCTGGACATGACCGAAAACAACCTGAGCGCCATGACACAGGCCGCCAAAAAATCCGGTGCCCGGGTCCTGCTGGTGGGCATGCAGGTGCCGCCCAACTATGGCAGTGCCTACACGGCAGGCTTTGCCGGTCTTTTCCCCAAAGTCGCCAAGGCTGAAAAAGTCGCGCTGGTGCCGTTTTTCCTCAAAGGCATTGCCGATGTGGACGACCCGGTGGCCAACTTCCAGGCAGACCGGATTCACCCCAACGAGCAGTCGCAAGCCAGAATGCTGGCCAATGTGTTGCCCGAACTGAAGAAACTCATCAAGTGAGCCTAGAACGCATTTCCGCCGAAGACGTACTCGGCAAACTGGACCTTTTTTCTGACGTGATTGACGCGCGCAGCGAAGGCGAATACGCCGAAGACCACCTGCCCGGCGCCGTGAACTGGCCCAGCCTGCACGATGACGAGCGAAAAATCGTCGGCACCCAGTACAAGCAGATCAACGCGTTTGAGGCCAAAAAACGCGGCGCCGCGATGGTCGCCAAAAACATTGCCATGCACATCGAGCGCGAAGTGCTGGACAAACCCCGGGACTGGCAACCACTGGTGTACTGCTGGCGCGGCGGCAAGCGCAGCGGCTCGCTGGCGCTGATTCTTGACCAGATCGGCTTCAGGGTGACGCTGGTTGACGGCGGCTACAAAGCCTTCCGGGCGGCACTGGTGGCTGATTTGCCGCAACTGGCGGCGCGCCACCATTACCAGGTTGTCTGCGGCACCACCGGTTCGGGCAAGACCCGCCTGCTGCAGGCGCTTGCCGCCGCGGGTGCGCAGGTGCTCGATCTGGAGGGCCTGGCCAGGCACCGCAGTTCGGTGCTGGGCATGATTCCCGGCGTGCCGCAGCCCAGCCAGAAAGCATTTGACAGCCTGATCTGGGCCACCCTGCAGCGCTTTGACCCGGCCCGCCCGGTCTACATTGAAAGCGAAAGCAAAAAAGTCGGCAACGTGGCGGTCCCCGAGGGCCTGATGGCGGCCATGCGCGCCAGCCCCTGCCTGCAGCTGGAACTGGCCGAGGACGAACGGGTGGCGCTGCTGCTCGAAGACTATGATTTTTTTGTCAGGGACACCGCGTTCTTCTGCGAACGCCTGGAGGCGCTGACCGAAGCGCGTGGCAAGGAGACCGTCAAGGACTGGCAGGCGCGCGCGCGCAGCGGTGACGTGGCGTCGGTGGTGCGCGAGTTGCTGGTCAAACACTACGACCCGGTGTACCTGCAATCCATGCGGCGCAATTTTGAACACTATGCGTCAGCCCGTGTCATTTCGCCAAGCGACCACAGCGTGGCGGCCATGACGGCGCTGGCGCAAACCATGCTGGCCACGCCCTGACGCAAGAAACCCGGCAGCACTGAAAGCAGTGGTGCCGGGCTGGCGGATTTTTCAGGCGGTAGCGCAGTCAGAGTTGCTATTAAAAATATAGCTGCCTGCGCCCGTTTTGATTGGGCAAAAAGGCTTTTTCTCTTGAACTTTCAGGATGCAATGCAGGTTTCAGCCGTCTCAGGCGGCTGATCCGGCAGGCGGCAAACCGGGCTGACCTTCAACCGACGTATCGGGCGCATCAGGCGTTTCGGTGCCGTCATCGGATTCGTCTTCAGGCTTGCCTTCAGCCTTGCGCTTGAGCTTGTCTTCTTTTTTGCGTTTTTTCGCAAGCTCTTTCTGGCGCTTTTCGTAGGAATAATTGGGAGTTGCCACAGCGTGCTTTCATGAATAGATAGCCCGTACTGTACTGCATTGGCCTGCGGGTCCGATTCCCCCTCGGATGGCCTGGCCGCCAGCGCCGACCGGCCCCTGCCGCCCGGTTTTTTACGCCTTTTCAAGTGCCTGGCTGATGTCGGCCTGCAGATCAGCCACGGCCTCCAGGCCGACGGCAAAACGAACCAGCCCGCCCTGGTAAGGCCAGGGCATGCTGCGCACCGAGGGCATGTCATAGGGCACGCACAGACTGATGGGACCGGCCCAGCTGTAGCCCAATTTGAAGAGCTGCAAACTGTCGCAAAACCGGTCAATCTGCGGCTGCGTGAAGCCGGGTTTGAACACCGCGCTGAACAGGCAGGCGGCGCCTGTGCAGTCCCGCTTCCACGCGGCATGGCCAGGCGAATCCGGCAAGGCGGGATGCAGTACGGTCTCGATCTGTGGCTGGCTCTGGAGCCAGATGGCCAGTTGGCGGGCGGCGGCGTCCTGGGCGGCATAGCGCAAGGCAATGCTGTTCAGGCCGCGCAGCACCAGTTCCGTGTCGTTGGCGCTCACGTTGTGGCCAATACGCATGTGGCAAAGCTGAATCTGGTCATGCAGCGCCACGTCACGGGTCACCACCGAGCCCATCAGGACGTCGGCGCCACCGCTCGGGTACTTGGTGAGCGCCTGCACGGAAACGTCAGC
>JANNXF010000172.1:0-1914 GCA_031409395.1 Polaromonas sp. | reverse complement strand
CGTGCCCTGGCCGAAGAACTGAAAGAAAAAACACTGTTTGCCACGCCGCAAGCCGTGCGCGACTACTTGCAGCTGCAGCTGGGCAACCGGCCGCACGAGATTTTTGCGGTGCTCTTCATGGACAGCCAGCACCGGCTGATTGCGCTGGAAGAGCTGTTTCGCGGCACGCTGACCCAGACCTCGGTCTACCCGCGCGAGGTGGTGGTGCGCGCCCTGGCGCTGAACGCCGCCAGCGTGGTGCTGGCGCACAACCACCCCAGCGGCGCGGCCCAGCCCTCGCGCGCCGACGAGGCCCTGACCCAGACCCTGAAAGCCGCGCTGGCACTGGTCGATGTGCGGGTGCTGGACCACTTTGTGGTGACCCGTAGCCAGGCTATTTCAATGGCCGAGCTGGGATTGCTTTAACTGGTTTAGCATCCGCAGCAGTTTGTTTCACTGCCCGCCATGACTGCCCCCGCCCCCAAACCACCCGCAAAACCGCTCAAAAAGACACCCCTCAAGGACCTGAAAGACCTCAAGGCGGTCAGGCAGGCGATCGAGGAGCGCACGCGTCTGGCGCAGGCGCTGGAGGCTGCCCGGCTGGCGGCGGCGGCCAAAGCCAAAGCTGAAAAAGAGCTGTTTTCCCGCGCTGTCGGGGTGGTCAAGGCCCTGCCCGCCAGGCACTTGCCGGGTCACCCCGGCCACCGCGCCAAACTGCCAGTGCCCCAGCCCGCGCCGATTCCCGTGCAGCAGCAACTGGACGAACAGGCAGTGATGCGCGAAGCGCTGTCGGACGAGTTTGATGTGGAAAGCCTGCTCGACACCGACGAAGCCCTGAGCTTTCGCCGGCCCGGCGTGGGCCCGGATGTCACACGCAAGCTGCGCCGGGGCGGCTGGAGCATTCAGGGACAGCTCGATTTGCACGGCCTGCGCCGCGAAGATGCCCGCGAGGCCCTGAGCCAGTTCGTCAAGGACGCTCATAAAGTGGGTTGGCGCTGCGTGCGCGTGGTGCACGGCAAGGGCCTGGGTTCACCCGGCAAGACGCCGGTGCTCAAGGCCCGGGTGCAAAGCTGGCTGATTCAAAAGCAGGAGGTGCTGGCCTTTGTGCAGGCACGGCCTGCCCACGGCGGTGCCGGGGCGCTGGTGGTGCTGCTGGTGCAGGGGTGAGTACCGTCCATGAACCCCGCCGACGCCCCCCTTCACGCCCCCCTTCACGCCCAAGTCCACACCCAAGTTCACACCCGAATCGCCACGCTGGCCGACCTGGATGCGGTGGCCCCGCTCTTTGACGCCTACCGCCAGTTCTACGAACAACCCGCAGACCTGGCGCTGGCCCGGCACTTTATCGGCAGCCTGCTGCAGACGCGGCAATCGGTGATGCTGGTCGCCTCTGACAACCAGCAGACCCTGCTGGGCTTCTGCCAGCTTTACCCCAGCTTTTGCTCGCTGGAGGCAGCGCCCATCTACACCCTGTACGACCTGTTTGTCATGGCGCAGGCAAGACGCAGGGGCGCGGGCAAGGTGCTGCTGCAAGCCGCCCAGAGGCATGCCGCTGAAAACGGCAGGGTCCGGATGGACCTCACCACCGCCAGATCCAATCGGGCCGCGCAGTCTCTTTACGCGTCACTGGGCTGGGTACGCGATGACGTCTTTCATGCGTACAGCCTGCGCGTCCAGCCCACTGGCGGCACAGGACCGGGCGCCCTGCCGGATGCAGCCTTTGTTCAAGATCAAACAGGCCTCTAGCCCAATAAAAACGGGCGCAAGCAGCTATTGAATGCATAGCAAGTGACGTGCTGGCGGGCTGGCTGCAGCGGTCAGCGGTACCGCCCAGGCGCTTAAACCACCACCGGCTCTGGTTCCAGCAAAAGGCCAAAGCGCTCGTACACGCTGGTTTGAATCGCCTTGGCCAGCGTCATGACCTCGCCGCCAGTG
>JANNXF010000171.1:0-20192 GCA_031409395.1 Polaromonas sp. | reverse complement strand
AGGTCGCCCATGGCGTCGAGAATTTTGTGCTTCACAAACTCGTCGTTGTAGCGCAGGCCGTCGCTGTTGAGCACCTTGTAGTCGTCCATCACAATGGCGTTGTCGAGTCCGCCACCCAGCGCCAGGCCGTTGGCGCGCATCATCTCGACGTCTTTGGTGAAACCGAAGGTCCGGGCACGGGCAATGTCGCGGCTGTAGGCGCCCGAGCCCATGTCAAACTCGACGCGCTGACCGGTGGAATCCACTGCCGGGTGGTCAAAGTCAATTTCAAAACTGAGCTTGTAGCCCTCGTATGGGTCCAGGCGCGCCCACTTGGCCGTGGCGCCTTCACCCTCGCGCACTTCAACCGGCCTGATGACGCGGATAAAGCGTTTGGGAGCCGCCTGCAGTTCAATGCCCGCAGACTGCAGCAAAAACACGAATGAAGACGCCGAACCATCCAGTATCGGCACTTCTTCCGCGGTGATGTCGATGTACAGGTTGTCAATGCCGAGGCCGGCACAGGCCGACATGAGGTGCTCGACCGTGTGAACCTTGGCGCTGCCATTGGAAATGGTGGACGCCAGCCGGGTGTCGGTGACCGACTGCGCCGAAATAACAATGTCCACGGGCTGCGGCAAATCAACCCGCCGAAAAACAATGCCGGTATCAGGCGGAGCCGGCCGCAAGGTCAGCTCGACCCGCTGGCCGCTGTGCAAGCCCATGCCGACGGCCTTGGTCAGGGATTTGAGGGTTCGTTGCGCCAACATGCAGTTATTTTAATTTGAGTCCACCCTGCGTGCGCCAGACGATGGGTATGCGGGACATAGCGACTTTAAATCGGGAACAGCGTCACATTCAAGCGTGCGCGTCAGGCACAGAATCAGTCAACGAACGGTCAGGGGAAAGAAAGGCACAGCCCGCAGACTGACATTGCAGGGGCAACATCAGTCTGCGCCGTGCATGACGCCCCTCAATCGGCCTGCTTGCGCAGGAAAGCGGGTATCTCGAAGTCGTCCATGCCACCGGAAGAAAGCGCCTCAACCTTGGCCGTGGCCTGTGTGCGGTTGGTACGCCACACGCTGGGCACGGTCATGTTGCCGTAGTCGGGTTGCACAGAGCCCATGGCAGTCTGCGGAGCCCCCATGCTGCCGGCCATTGCACCCACGGCAGGCACATGAAATGGCACGTTGTCGGTACCCGTGCGCAACACCTGAAGCGGGGGCGCGTGGCGACGCACGCCCTGGCGGCTTAGGCCGGTGGCTACCACCGTCACGCGGATATCGTCACCCAGTTCATTGTCATAGGCGGTGCCGTAAATCACATGCGCATCAGGCGATGCGTACGCGCGAATGGTGTTCATGGCCAGCTTGGACTCGCTCAATTTGAGCGAGCCTTTGGCAGCCGTGATCAACACCAGCACGCCTTTGGCGCCTGACAAATCAATGCCTTCGAGCAGCGGGCACGCCACCGCCTGTTCGGCCGCAATGCGGGCGCGGTCAGGACCGTTGGCCTTGGCCGTGCCCATCATGGCCTTGCCGGGTTCGCCCATCACGGTACGCACGTCTTCAAAGTCGACGTTGACATGGCCGGGCACATTGATGATTTCGGCAATGCCACCCACCGCATTTTTAAGTACGTCATTGGCGTGGGCGAAAGCTTCGTCCTGTGTCACGTCATCGCCCAGCACTTCGAGCAGCTTTTCGTTGAGCACAACGATCAGCGAGTCGACATTGGCTTCCAGCTCGGCCAGGCCCAGGTCGGCATTGGTCATGCGGCGACCGCCTTCGAATTCAAAGGGCTTGGTCACCACACCGACGGTCAGGATTCCCATCTCTTTGGCCACGCGTGCGATCACCGGAGCCGCGCCGGTGCCGGTACCGCCCCCCATGCCGGCGGTAATGAACAGCATGTGTGCGCCTGCGATCGCGGTGCGGATGTCGTCCACGGCCAGTTCAGCGGCGTCTCGGCCCTTGTCGGGCTTGCTGCCGGCACCCAGGCCGCTACCGCCCAACTGAATGGTCTTGTGCGCGCTGCCGCGGCTGAGCGCCTGCGCGTCGGTATTGGCACAGATGAACTCGACGCCCTGAACGCCGCACTCGATCATGTGTCCGACAGCGTTGCCGCCACCACCACCGACACCAATGACCTTGATCTGTGTGCCCTGGTTGAATTCTTCGATTTCAATCATTTCGATGCTCATTGGGAGCCCCTTTTTTAGTAGTTTCAATACACTGCAGTTGCCAAAATTTTTGAAGCATTTTTATGCTGTGTTCCCCGCTAGGCAGGGGGATCCGCCCCTCCGCTGTGGGTACGACGTGAAGGGCGACCGATAAATTTAAAAAATTTATGCATCAGAAGTTCCCCACAAACCAGTCTTTGACACGTCCAAACGCGTTGTGTACGCTGCCCGCTTTTTGCGACACCTTGTAGCCCCGCATACGGGCCAGCCGGGCCTCTTCCAGCAGGCCCATCACGGTGGCCGCCCTGGCCTGCGCAACCATGTCATACAGTGAGCTGGAGTAGCGCGGAATACCGCGACGCACCGGCTTGAGAAAAATGTCTTCGCCCAACTCCACCATGCCGGGCATCACTGCGCTTCCCCCGGTAATCACAATGCCGGACGACAGCACTTCCTCGTAGCCTGATCCCCGGATCACCTGCTGGACCAGCGAGTAAATTTCTTCAATGCGCGGCTCAATCACACCGGCCAGCGCCTGCTTGCTCAGCATGCGCGGGCCGCGGTCGCCCAGCCCGGGGACCTCGACCTGGGTGTCGGGGTCAGCCAGCAACTGCTTGGCATAGCCGCTTTCAACCTTGATATCTTCAGCGTCCTTGGTGGGGGTGCGCAATGCCATGGCAATGTCGCTGGTGATCAGGTCACCGGCAATCGGAATCACAGCGGTGTGGCGAATGGCACCGCCGGTAAAGATCGCGACATCGGTGGTGCCAGCGCCTATATCCACCAGCGCGACACCGAGTTCCTGCTCGTCCTGCGTCAGCACCGACAGGCTGGACGCCAGCGGGTTGAGCATCAGCTGGTCCACTTCCAGTCCGCAACGCCGCACGCATTTGATGATGTTTTCGGCGGCGCTTTGTGCGCCCGTCACGATATGTACCTTGGCCTCAAGACGGATCCCGCTCATGCCGATGGGTTCGCGCACATCCTGACCGTCAATCACAAACTCCTGGGGTTCGACCAGCAGCAGGCGCTGGTCGGTCGAAATATTGATGGCCTTGGCCGTCTCATTCACGCGTGCCACGTCAGCCTGCGTGACTTCCTTGTCTTTCACTGCCACCATGCCGCTGGAGTTGATGCCGCGGATATGGCTGCCGGTGATGCCGGTGTAGACGCGGGCGATCTTGCAGTCGGCCATCAACTCGGCTTCTTTAAGGGCCTGCTGAATGCTTTGCACGGTCGCGTCAATATTGACCACCACACCGCGCTTGAGGCCGTTGCTGGCTGAAATACCGAGTCCTGCCAGCTTGAGCTCACCGCCGGGCATGACTTCGGCCACCACGACCATCACCTTGCTGGTTCCAATATCCAGGCCGACAACCAGATCTTTGTATTCTTTGGCCATATCCATTTACCTTTTCTTTTTTCCGTCGTCTCTGTCGCCGGCGTTCACCGTGGTGACGCCCCTGAGCTTGATTGCATAGCCGTTGCCGTAGCGCAAGTCGGCAGATTCCAGATCCCGTCCGTACTTTGAGGAGACCTGGGTCAAGGTGGCGACAAACCGGCGCGTCCGTGCCTGCAACTCGTCAAAGGCTCCATGCCCGAGTTCAATCACCGCACCGTTGTCGAGCCAGGCACGCCAGTTGCCCTGGCCCGTCAGCTGCAGCTGTTCCAGCACGACGTCTATCTCATCAAACATCGGCAGCAGCATCTGGTAGGTCTGCAACACCCGCAAGGCCTGGTCTTGCGGCCCATTCAGAAGCGGCAGGTCGCCGGATTCCACATCGCCCTGATTGGCTTCAAACACTTCGCCAAAGTTGTTGACCAGCCGGGCATCGCCTTCAGGCCCCCAATAGGCGACCGCCTGGTGCTCCTGTATGACTACCTTCAGGCGATTGGGGAACTCGCGCTGCACCACCGCCCGCCGGACCCAGGGAACCGCCTCAAAAGCCGCCCGCGTCTGGCGCAAATCCGTGGTGAAAAAATTCCCCGCCATCCTGGGGGCCACATTGGCACGCAGGGTCACCGCATTGTTATGGGCCAAATCACCCTGCACATGGATGGCGCTCAGGTTGAACAGCGACTGGCGCATCAGCCAGGCCACCACCAGCGCCAGCAGCATGGCGACAAACAGCACGCCCAGAATCACCGAAAAGGTGTTCATGAGCCTGATGTCCAGCGGCAAGGGCGTCGGCAGTGGCAGGGTGCGACTCACGTGGCGGCTCCTGACTGTTTTTGGTGGTCGAGTGCAGCGGTTTTGAGCACCTCGATGCAGAGGTCTTCGTAGGAAATGCCGGCGGCGCGTGCCGACATGGGAACCAGCGAGTGGCCGGTCATGCCAGGCGAGGTGTTAATCTCGAGCAGATACGGCTTGCGCGTGATTTTGTCGATCATCACGTCGGCCCGTGCCCAGCCGCGGCAGCCCAGCGTGCGAAACACCTGCAGCACCAGTTGCTGGATAACCGGCTCTTCACCGTCTGGCAGCCCGCAAGGCACCAGGTACTGAGTGGTGTCCGTGAAATACTTGTTCTGATAGTCGTAGTTGCCGTCAGGCGCCACGATACGGATCACGGGCAGGGCCTGGGCGTCCGCACCGCTTCCAAGCACCGGACAGGTCACTTCATCGCCACTGATGAACTGCTCACACAGGATGTCGGCATCCAGTCGGGCAGCCTGCGCTACTGCGTCAGCCATCGCCGCCCTGTCCGTCACCTTGGTCAGGCCGATGGACGAACCCTCGCGGGCCGGTTTGACGATCAACGGTAAACCCAGCGCATCGACAACGGCAGCCACTTGAGCGCTGTCGTAAGCACCGCGGCGCAGCAGTACATAGCGGGGTGTGGGCAAACCCTCTGAGAGCAGAACACGTTTGGTCATGACTTTGTCAATCGCCATGCTCGACGCCATCACGCCAGAGCCCGTGTAGGGAATACCCAGAAGTTCCAGGGCACCCTGCACCGTTCCGTCTTCGCCAAAACGGCCATGCAGCGTGATGAAGCAGCGTGCAAAGCCGTCTTTTTTCAGTTCACTGATATCGCGCTCAGCAGGATCAAACGCGTGGGCATCAACCCCGCGCGAGCAAAGCGCCTGGAGTACACCCATGCCCGACATCAGGGAAATTTCGCGCTCGGCCGAGAGTCCCCCCATCAGGACGGCCACTTTTCCGAAATCAGCAACGCTTTGGCTCATGATGGAACTCCCGGGGACGTTACCGCGGCGGCAGTCTCCAACAAGGCAAGCACTCTGCCGGGCACCAGCCCAATCGAACCGGCACCCATGCACATGAAGACGTCACCGTCCTGTGCGGTGTCGATGATGGCTTGCGGCATGGCATCAATCTCGTCGACGAAGACCGGTTCCACCTTGCCCGCCACGCGTAGGGCCCTGGTCAGCGAGCGCCCGTCAGCCGCCACGATGGGGGCCTCACCGGCGGCATAAACTTCGGCCAGCAGAACGGCATCGGCGCTGCTGATGACCTTGACGAAGTCCTCAAAGCAGTCCCGTGTGCGGGTGTAGCGGTGAGGCTGAAAGGCCAATACCAGACGCCGCCCGGGAAAAGCACCGCGCGCTGCCGCCAGCGTGGCCGCTACTTCGACAGGATGGTGACCATAATCTTCGATCACCGTGAAGTGGCCCCCGTTCCTGGCAGGCAAATCACCATAGCTCTGGAAGCGTCGGCCCACCCCCTTGAATTCCGCCAGGGCTTTTTGAACCGCCGCATCAGGCACGTTGAGCTCTACCGCCACTGCGATGGCCGACAAGGCATTGAGCACGTTGTGCTGGCCTGCGAGGTTGAGCACGATAGCCAGGTCTGGCAGGGTCACGCCATTGCGCCGCTGTGCCGTGAAATGCATTTGCGCACCCACCGCGCGCACATTGACAGCACGTACCTGCGCATCCTCGCCAAATCCATAGCTTGTGATGGGGCACGACACCTGCGGCACGATTTCCCGCACCGCTGGGTCATCGGTACACAGAATCGCTGTGCCATAAAAAGGCATGCGGTGCAAAAAATCGACGAACGCTTTTTTCAGGTTGCCGAAGTCATGGCCATAGGTTTCCATGTGGTCGGCGTCAATATTGGTGACGACGGCCATGACAGGCAGCAGATTGAGGAAGGACGCGTCAGATTCATCGGCCTCCACCACGATGTAATCGCCCGAACCCAGTTTGGCGTTGGCACCTGCGCTGTTGAGTCGTCCACCGATGACAAACGTGGGGTCCAGTCCGCCCTCAGCCAGCACGCTGGCAACCAGGCTTGTGGTCGTGGTTTTGCCATGGGTGCCGGCAATCGCTATGCCCTGTTTCAGGCGCATGAGTTCAGCCAGCATCAGGGCGCGCGGCACCACAGGAATGCGTTTTTCACGCGCAGCAAGTACTTCGGGGTTGTCTGCCTGCACGGCGGTGGAGGTCACCACGGCATCAACACGCGCCAGGTTGGAAGCCACATGCCCGACAAAGGTCTTGATGCCCAATCCGGCCAGTCTCTGCAGCGTGGCACTGTTCGACAGGTCAGAGCCTGAAATGATATAGCCGAGATTGTGCAGAACCTCGGCAATGCCGGACATGCCCGCACCACCCAGTCCGATGAAATGAATATGTTTGACGGCGTGCTTCATGGTGCAAGCTCCTCGCAGGCTGCCACTACGCAGGCGGTGGCATTGGTTTTTTGCATTTTTTTAGCGTTCAAGGCACGTTGAAGGAGCGCAGTTCGCCCTGTCTTTTGAAGCATTTCCGCCAGAACCGGGGCGCTCAGGTCGCGTTGCTGCATCAGCCAGCCGCCCCCCTGATCCACCAGAAATTTCGCGTTGGTGGTCTGGTGGTCGTCGACGGCGACCGGAAAGGGCACAAACAAGGCGGCTGCACCTATCGCTGCAATTTCGGTGACCGTGCTGGCACCAGCGCGGCAAATGACCAGGTCAGCATCAGCAAACGCCTGGGCAGTGTCTTCAATGAAGGGGGTCAGGTCTGCTTCCACGCCGGCAGACCGGTAGTTGCCGCGCAGGTCCTCGATCTGGCGGGCACCGCTTTGATGTGTTACCTGCGGACGCTCGCCCGCAGGAATCAGCGCCAGCGCCTGCGGCACCAGCTCGTTCAAGGCTTTGGCGCCCAGGCTGCCGCCCACGACCAGCAGCCGAAGCGGCCCTCGGCGGTCGGCAAAGCGTACAGAAGGATCGGCTTGGCGGGTGAAGGCGGGACGCAGTGGATTGCCCACCCACTCGGCCTTCTTGAACACGGCCGGGAAAGCCGTGAAGACGCGGTCAGCCACCCTGGCCAGCACCTGGTTGACCATGCCCGCCACCGAGTTTTGTTCGTGCAGCACCAGAGGCTTGCCCAGCAGCACACTCATGAGGCCAGCCGGAAAACTGATGTAGCCTCCCAGACCCAGCACCACATCAGGCTTGACACGCCTGAGCACCTGAACGCTTTGCCAGAAGGCCCGGAGCAGACGCAGGGGCAGCAGCAGCACAGTGGCCGGACCCTTGCCGCGCACCCCTGAAAAATCAATCGACTCGAACGCGAAACCACGCGGCGGCACCAGCTGGCTTTCCATGCTGGGATGGCTTGCGCTGCCCTGACCGCCCAACCAATGGACACGCCAGCCGCGCTCACGCAAGGCTTCCGCCACGGCAAGCCCCGGGAAGATATGTCCACCGGTGCCGCCGGCCATGACAAGCGCGCAGCGCTGCCGGCTCATACCCGGCCTCCCCGCATCAGCATGCGATTTTCATAATCAATCCTCAAGACGACCGCGAGCGAAATCAGATTCATCAGGATTGCCGAGCCACCGTAGCTCATCAGTGGCAGGGTCAGGCCCTTGGTGGGCAGGGCCCCCAGATTCACACCGATGTTGATGAAGGTCTGAAAGCCAATCCAGATGCCAACACCTTGCGCCACCAGCCCGGCAAACAGGCGGTCAAGGGCGATGGACTGACGGCCGATATGAATGATGCGGCGGGTCATCCACATGAACAGGCCAATCACGACCAGCACGCCCAACAGCCCGAATTCTTCCCCGATCACCGCCATCAGGAAGTCGGTATGGGCTTCGGGTAACCAGTGGAGCTTTTCAATACTGCCGCCCAGTCCTACACCAAAAATCTCGCCTCGTCCAAAAGCAATCAGTGAATGCGACAACTGGTAGCCTTTGCCCATGGAGTATTTGTCGCTCCAGGGGTCAAGGTAGGCAAAAATCCGCTCTCGACGCCATTCACTGAGCATCACCATCAGGCTGAACGCCACGACCACGACCGCCGCAATCACAAAAAACATGCGTGCATTGACCCCACCCAGAAACAGGATGCCCATGGCGATCACCGAGATCACCATGAACGCCCCCATATCAGGTTCGGCCAGCAGCAGCAGGCCGACGATGGCAATGGCAATCGCCATGGGCATCACGGCACGGAAGAAGCGCTCTTTCACGTCCATCTTGCGGACCATGTAATCTGCGGCATACAGGAGTACCGCGAATTTCGCCAGCTCTGAGGGCTGAAAGTTCATGAAGCCCACTGAAATCCAGCGGCGGGCACCATTGACGCCTTTGCCAATAAAAGGCACCAGCACCAGTATCAGCAACAGCAGGGAAAGAATAAACAGCCAGGGTGCCAACTTTTCCCAGGTCGCCAGCGGCACCTGAAATGCAAGCAGGGCCACCACAAAAGCCACCGCCAGCGACAGCACATGCCGCACCAGAAAATGGGTGTGTGCATAGCGCGCAAATTTTGGGTTGTCCGGCATTGCCACCGATGCCGAGTACACCATCACCAGGCCCAACATCAGGAGCGCCAGCGTGACCAAGACCAAAGGCTGGTCAAACCCGGCCAGGCGCACTTGCGGGGCCGCCAGTGTGCGCGACAGGCCCTGCCCGCCCAGTCGAACCGGCAGGACATCGGTGGCCGCCTTGCCGACACCCGAAAACCAGCCCCAAAACCGTGTTGCGCTGGTCACAGCACCGCTCCCTGGTTCTGGGCCAACGCCCGTACCGCGTCACAAAAAACCTGTGCACGGTGTTCGTAGTTCTCGAACATGTCAAAACTGGCGCATGCGGGCGACATCAGCACCGCATCGCCAGCCACGGCCTGTGCTGCAGCGACCGCTACGGCCTCGTGCATGGAAGCCGCAGCCAGCAAGGTGACCTGACTGGCCTGGAGCGCTGCGCGGATCAAGGACGCATCGCGCCCCATCAGCACCACGGCCCTGGCATGGCGTGCGACCGGTTCGGCCAATGGTGCGAAGTCCTGTCCTTTGCCCTCGCCACCCAAGATCACGACCAGCTTGCGCTCGGCACCCAGGCCCGTGAGGGCTGCCACCGTAGCGCCTACATTGGTACCTTTGCTGTCGTCAAAGTATTCGACCTCGTCAATGATGGCAACAGACTCGACGCGGTGAGGTTCGCCGCGGTACTCACGCAGGCCATGCAGCATGGGCGCCAGCGTACAACCCGCTGCCACGGCCAGGCCCAGAGCGGCCAATGCATTGGTCGCGTTGTGCCGCCCCCGTATGCGCAAGGCATCTATGGGCATCAGGCGCTGGATGTGCAGGACCACTTCTTCGTTTTTCCGGCGCTTGATCGTCTCGTCGGCCTCTGTCGCGCGCACCAGCCAGGCCATCCCGTTGACAGTTTCAATCCCGTAGTCGCCGGGGCGCTGTGGTTCACCGGCACCAAAAGTCGAATGGGGTCGGACCTGCGGTGGGCGCAACCGGACCTTGACAGGCGGTGGAAGCATCGCCATGACGCAGGGATCGTCGCGATTCAGCAGCATGAAGGTGTGGCTTCCGAAGATCCGGGCCTTCGCCGCGGCGTAAGCAGCCATGTCGCCGTGCCAATCCAGATGGTCCTGCGTCACATTCAGCACCACGGCTGCGGTTGGCTCAAACGCCAGCGCATCAGCGAGCTGAAAGCTGGACAACTCCAGCACCCAGACTTGCGGCAAGGTTTGCGCGTCCAGGTGTGCTGAGAGCGTATCGAGCAGGGTCGGGCCAATATTGCCCGCCACAGCAACGGTTTTCCCGGCCCGCTGCACCAGCCGGCCCAGCAGTGAAGTCACCGTGGTTTTGCCATTCGTTCCCGTGATGGCCAGCACCGTCGGGCGGTAGCCCGATAATTTTTCGGTAGCCGCCAGAGCCAGCAGAGCGGGCAGCACAGGGTCATCACCGGGTTCATCTGGCGCCGGCACACTATCTGCCGTCTCTGCCGTGGGCATCTCTTGCGGGCGGCCCGAAGCGTCATTCATCAAATCGGCGTCGGCTTGCACCTCAGGCAAGTCGGCGGTATCGGTCAAAGGCGTTTCAATCGCCCACTCAGGCGGTTCAGGCAACGCAGGATGGGTATCCCCACCCTCGGCTGATGCCTCGCGAAGGTCCACCAGGGCCTGGGAGAAAAGATCCAGCTCACCCCCGACAGGCAGGCCCATGGCACGCGCGGCTTGCACCACTGGCGCAATGGTGGCAGGTGTCAGTCCCGGTGAGCGGTAGACCGCACGCACAGCCGTGCCTTCTACCAGTTCCGGCGTAAAAGCACCGCTCACAAATCTCACATCGGGAAGGTCCTGCCGCAGCGTGGCGAGCAGGACAGGCGCCTCGCGCGTATCGGCGATCGTCACCAGCGCCCCGTGGCGTACGCACCAGCGTGCCATGGCCAGACCCGACGCACCCAGGCCCAGAATCAACACGGATTGGTCTTGCAAATGCCTCATGCCCTACCTGAGCTTCAAGGTTGAAAGGCCCACCAGGCACAGCAGCATGGTGATGATCCAGAAACGCACAACAACCTGCGTCTCCTTCCAGCCACTTTTCTCGAAGTGGTGATGAAGTGGTGCCATCTTCAGGATGCGCCGACCTTCGCCGTAACGCTTCTTGGTGTACTTGAAGTAAGTCACCTGCAACATCACGGAGAGTGCTTCAACGACAAAAATTCCACCCATGATGGCCAGCACGATTTCCTGGCGCACGATGACTGCGATGGTGCCCAATGCAGCCCCAAGCGCCAGCGCGCCGACGTCGCCCATGAAGACCTGCGCCGGATGGGTGTTGAACCAGAGAAAAGCCAGCCCTGCACCTGCCATGGCGGAACAAAAAATCAGCAGCTCACCCGAACCGGGAATGTGTGGAAAAAACAGGTATTTGGAGTAAACCGAGCTGCCCGTCACGTAGGCAAATACCCCCAGCGCAGAACCCACCATGACCACCGGCATGATGGCCAGTCCGTCCAGTCCGTCAGTCAGGTTGACGGCGTTGCTGGAGCCGACGATGACCAGGTAGGTCAGGATCACGAAACCGAATACACCCAGCGGATAGCTGACCTCTTTGACGAACGGCACCAGCAGCCCTGCTTTGGGTGGCAGGTTCACATCAAAACCCGACTGCACCCAGCTGAAAAACAGCTGGAGCACACGCAGGTTAGAGCTCTCCGAGATACTGAAGACCAAGTACAACGCAGCGACAAGACCGATGAGTGATTGCCACAGGTATTTCTCGCGCGAGCGCATGCCTTCGGGGTCTTTCAGAACGACCTTGCGCCAGTCATCTGCCCAGCCGATGGCACCAAAGCCCAGGGTCACCAGCAGCACAATCCAGACAAAGCGATTGGACAAGTCAAACCACAAAAGGGTCGAAATGCCAATCGACAACAAGATCAGCACGCCCCCCATGGTGGGTGTACCGCTTTTGCTCAGATGTGTCTGCATGGCGTACTCGCGAATGGGTTGGCCAATCTTGAGTGCAATCAGTCGGCGAATCACAAAGGGACCCGCCGCCAGCCCTATCAGCAAGGCGGTCAGCGCGGCCATGACCGCCCGGAACGTCAGGTACTGAAATACCCGGAAAAATCCGAATTCAGGTGAAATCGTCTGGAGCCACTGGGCCAGGCTAAGCAGCATGAGGCTCTTCCTTGTTGTTGTGTTGTGGTGCGCAATGGCGTGAGTGTTCAGCGACAGCCTGAACGACCCGCTCCATCTTCATGAACCGTGATCCCTTGACCAGCACGCTACCCATGGCGGGCAACTCGGCCAGTACCGCCAGCGTCAATTCAGCCATGTCCGTAAAGTGCTGCCCTGGTCCAAACGCCAATGAAGCGCCCCGGGACTGTTCGCCCAGAGTAAACAGTTTTTCAATTCCCAGCGTATGGGCCTGCTGTCCGGCCTCCGCATGGAACTGCGGTCCCTGATCTCCAACCTCGCCCATATCGCCCATCACCAGCAAATGCGGGCCTGGCAGTTCGGCCAACACGTCCATGGCCGCGTGCATGGAGTCAGGGTTGGCGTTATAGGTATCGTCAACCAGCGTCACCACGCGATTGGCAAGCTGGACCGAAACCGCCCGAGACCGACCCCTGACCGGTGCAAATACTGACAGGCCTGTGGCGATGAACGACAAAGGAACGTCTGCGGCAAGGGCGCACGCGACAGCGGCCAGGGCGTTCTTCACGTTGTGCCGCCCGGCGATATGCAACAAGAACTGAAGTGAGCCCGACGGTGTTTCGGCAGTCACACTCCAGCTATCGCCCGTCCAGCGGGCCTTGGCCGTCACGTCTGCCGGCCCCGCCAACGCAAAGGTCAGCACGCGGCGCGAACCCGCCAACGCACGCCACACAGGGGTGTACTCATCGTCGGCCGGGAAAACTGCAGTACCCCTTGCATCGAGGGCCTGAATCACAGAACCGTTTTCATGGGCTACGGCCTCCACTGTGGCCATGAATTCGAGATGCTCCCGCTGGGCGTTGTTGACCAGCGCAACCGTAGGCTTGGCAAGTCCCGCCAGGTAGGCGATTTCGCCAGGGTGGTTCATACCCAGCTCGACCACACCTGCCTGGTGCGAAGCCCGCAGGCGAAGCAGCGTCAGCGGTACGCCAATATCGTTGTTCAGATTGCCTTCGGTGGCAAACGCCTGGTCTGATTTCCACGCCCGCAGAATCGACGCAATCATCTGCGTGACCGTGGTTTTGCCGTTGCTTCCCGTCACGGCGACAAGTGGCAGGCTAAATTGGGAACGCCAGCCAGCGGCAAGCTGCCCAAGGGCCAGTCTGGAGTCGGCAACCTCCAGGCCCGGCAGCCCCGCCACCCCAAGGCCCTGCTCGGCGATTGCCGCAACCGCACCTTGTTCCCTGGCGCGAGACAGAAAGTCGTGCGCATCAAAATGCTCACCCTTGAGCGCTACAAAAAGATCGCCCTTTTGCAGGCTGCGCGTGTCAGTATGCACGCGAAGGAGTGTCACATCAGCATCGCCAACCAACCGTGCAGAGGGTAGCCAGCCCAGGGCCTGGAGCAAGTTCATCATGTGAGACCTCTATCGGACCTGCGCAGCAACTGCACTGTATTCAAGGCGGCCTGTGCATGCTTCCGGTCAGAAAAAGGTAGCTTCACGCCCAGTATTTCCTGAAAGTCTTCATGACCCTTGCCCGCCAGCAGCACCACATCCCGGGGTTGCGCGAAGTTCAGTGCATGGGTAATCGCAGCGGCGCGATCCGCCTGTACGTGCACCGTTTCGCGATGGCTCAGCCCCAACAAAACCTGGGCAATGA
Source organism: Polaromonas sp. (assembly GCA_031409395.1). Taxonomy (GTDB): domain Bacteria; phylum Pseudomonadota; class Gammaproteobacteria; order Burkholderiales; family Burkholderiaceae_C; genus Polaromonas. The sequence goes on along the minus strand of JANNXF010000171.1, from coordinate 6,513 downwards.
TGGCCAGTGGGTTTTCGCTGCGCGGGTTGTCGCTGGTCACCACAATCTGGTCGGCGTTTTTATCCGCCACGGCTGCCATGAGTGGTCGTTTGGTCGCATCCCGGTCACCACCACACCCAAAAACACACCACAGTTGGCCGCCCCGACCGGCAGCAACCGGCTTGAGGGCAGTGAGTGCCTTTTCCAGGGCATCCGGTGTGTGAGCGTAATCAATCACGATCAGCGGCAGACCTGGCTCTGCGAGGGTTTCCATACGTCCCGGCACTGGCAGCAATTCAGTACAGGCCCCCACAGCATCGGCCAGTGAAAGATTCATCGCACGCATCGCCGCAATGACGCCCAACAGATTGGAGACGTTGAAGAGTCCGACCATGTTTGTCGAAATTCTGCGGCACGTCGCACCTTCCACCACGTCAAAGCTCAGCCCCTGGGGGTCATGCCGGACATCACGCGCTTGCAGGCGTGCCGGTTTGAGGCACGAAAAAGTCCAGGTAGCCAGTCCAGCGTCTGCCAGACTGGCAGCCAGTTCAACACCTTTGGCGTCGTCGAGGTTAATGACTGCCGCTTGCAGATCAGGCCAGCGAAAAAGCTGCTCCTTGGCCGCCCAATAGGCCGACATGGAGGCGTGATAGTCGAGGTGATCCTGCGTAAAATTGGTGAAGATGGCGACCTTCACCAGCGTTGCATCCAGGCGCCGCTCCGACATGCCTATCGACGACGCCTCCAGCGCACACGCCCTGAAACCCATCTCGACAAAATGCCGCAGTTGCTGCTGCAGGAGTACGGGGTCGGGCGTGGTGAGCCCGTTGGACACCATGGACCCCGGCTCGCCAATGCCCAAGGTTCCTACAACACCACATTTTCGGCCCACCCGGCTCAAGGCCTGCGCCAGCCACCAGGCCGTGGAGGTCTTGCCATTGGTACCAGTCACGGCTACCACCTCAAGGTGCTTGCTGGGTGAGCCGAAATAAGCATCGGCGATCAAACCCGTGGCAGCCTTGAGCCCGGCGTAGGCTGCCACGGCTTCGCTGTTGAACCCGAAAGCATCTGCCCCTTCAGGTTCGATCAGACAGGCGCTCGCGCCCAAGGCAAGAACGTCATCTACATATTTGCGGCCATCGGTGGCCGCACCTGGCCAAGCGATGAAACCATCACCCTCCCCAACCTTGCGGCTGTCCGTCCAGAGGGTACCCGTCACGCGATCATGCAACCAGCGAGCCGCTTGTTCAGGGGTATGAAGCTGAAGGGTCAAAACGACTCCTCGACCGCTTGCATCACAATTTGCGGCTTGACACTCATGTCGGGTTGTACACCCATCATGCGCAGCGTTTGCTGCACGACCTCGCTGAACACAGGCGCCGCCACTTCACCACCAAAATGTTTGCCGGCACCGGGCTCGTCAATCATGACGGCGACGATGACACGGGGCTTGTCAATGGGCGCCATGCCCACGAACCAGGCGCGGTATTTACGCTCTTTCTCGGTGCCGTAGCCCTTGCCAATCTGTTTGTAGGCCGTTCCGGATTTCCCACCCACCGAATAACCCAGCGTTTGCGCCTTGGGTCCGGTGCCACCCGGGCCTGCCGCCATTTGCAGCATTTTGCGAACCTCTTGTGCCGTGCGGGCAGAAAACACCTGGACACCCGATGCCGGTTCATCGCTTTTAAGAAAAGTGGCGGAAATAATCTGGCCATCGTGGCCAAAGACGGTATAGGCCCGTGCCATCTGGAAGAGCGAAGCCGACAGGCCGTAACCATACGACATGGTGGCCTGCTCAATGGGACGCCAGGTTTTGTAAGGCCGCAAACGCCCAGACACCACACCCGGGAAGGTGATCTGGGGCTTTTGGCCAAACCCGGCCTGCGAAAAAGTTTCCCACATTTCACGCGGCTGCATTTGCATCGCCATCTTGACGGTGCCCACGTTGCTCGATTTTTGAATCACCTCTTCAACGGTCAACACACCGTAGGGATGCGAGTCGCTGATGGTGGAGCCGGTGATCTGAATGCGGCCTGGTGCCGTCTGGATTTGCGTCTGCGGCTTGACCCGGTTGGTATCGAGCGCCAAGCCCACCGTAAAGGCCTTCATGACCGAGCCGGGCTCGAAGGTATCTGTCAAGGCGCGGTTGCGCAGTTGCGCGCCGCTCATGTTCTGGCGCTTGTCGGGCACGTAGCTCGGGTAATTGGCCATGGCCAGCACCTCGCCTGTTATCGCGTCGAGCACCACCACACTGCCGGCATGCGCCTTGTTGCCAACAACCGCATCGCGCAACTTCTGGTAGGCGACAAACTGCATCTTGCTGTCAATGCTCAGCTGCAAATCCTTGCCATCGACAGGGGGCACCTGTTCCCCGATGTCTTCCACCACACGTCCCAGCCTGTCCTTGATGACGCGACGTGAGCCGGCGCGGCCACCGAGGTCCTTGTTGAAAGCCAGCTCCATGCCTTCCTGCCCGCGGTCTTCGACATTCGTGAAGCCAACGACGTGAGCAACGGTTTCGCCCTCAGGGTACTGGCGCTTGTACTCTTTGCGCTGGTAAATTCCCTTGATGCCCAGCGCAAGGATTTTCTGGGCTATCGGTTCGTCGACCTGGCGCTTGATCCAGACAAAGGTCTTGTCGTCATCACCCAGTTTTTTGCTCAGGTCCGCCAGAGGCATCTCCAGCAGCCTGGCCAGCTCCGCCAACTGGGCCTTGCTGGCTTCCACGTCTTCCGGAATGGCCCAGATGCTGGGCGCCGGTATGCTGGACGCCAGAATCAGGCCGTTACGGTCCAGAATACGACCCCGGTTGGCGGGCAACTCAAGCGTTCGGGTAAAGCGGACCTCGCCCTGGCGTTGAAAGAATTCGTTGCCAAAAATCTGGATGTACGCAGCCCTGCCCGCCAGTCCCGCAAAGGCCAGTCCAATAGCCGCCACAATCAATTTACTGCGCCAGACAGGCGTCTTGCTGGCCAGCAAGGGGCTTGAGGTGTAGAGCACACTCTTACTCATGCGCCCCCCCTTTTACGGCAGGTGCGGCGGACGACATCGGTGCGTCCTTATAAGTCACATACTGGGTAATAGCCGGAGTGACGGTGCGCATCTGCAGGCGTTCCCGGGCCAGTTTTTCGATTTTGAGCGGTGTGGCCTGAGCGCGCTTTTCTACCTGCAGACGCTCATTGTCAGCTTCGATTTTCCGGCTCTGGGCGCCCGCCTTCTCAAGCTCGACATAAAGGCGGCGTGATTCGTACTGCGTGTGAACCAAGTAAAGCGCACTGGCCAATACAGCGAGCAGCAAAACAAGGTTCAAGCGGGCCATATGGCCCCCACGCTTGTCGCTTTGCGTACTGCGCTGCCCCCCGAGGGGGCCGCCCGCCTGCAGTCCGGCAAAGCCGGCTCTGCGGCTTGAACTTGGCAAGACGGGGCACAGTTGTCGCTATTGACCCCCACGCTTGTCGCTTCGCGTACTGCGCTGCTCCCCAGGAGGAACATTTTTTCACCAGAGCAGCTCTGTGAAAAAACAGTCCTTGCGCCGGCGGTATTGCATTCTTTCTGACGAAGCGCCACGGTGTTCATGTGCCCGCCTCTGTGCGTTCTGCCACCCGCATCACGGCACTGCGCGAGCGGGGGTTGCCTGCAATTTCTTCTGCGCTGGGCTTGATGCGCCCGAGTGCGTTGAGCTTCATGACTTTGGGGGCGGCAAACGGGGCACGCCGGTCAAACACCTCGCGCGAGTGCCCGGCAATGAATTGCTTGACGATGCGGTCCTCAAGAGAATGAAAACTGATCACCACCAGACGTCCCCCTGGTTGGAGTACTTTCAGCGAAGCGTCTAACGCTTGTTGAAGCTCTTCAAGCTCGGCGTTGATGAAAATCCGAAAAGCCTGAAATGTCCGCGTTGCAGGATCCTTGCCCGGCTCGCGGGTTTTGACCGCGCCAGCCACGACTTCGGCCAGTTCGGCGGTGCCTCGAAGAGGGCCCCGTTCCTGTCGGCGACGATCAATCGCCTTTGCAATCTGCCCAGCAAACCGTTCTTCGCCATATTCACGAATCACCTCCGTCATGGTTTCTATGGATGCGTCGAGCAGCCAGTCGGCGACACTTTGTCCGCGCGTGGTGTCCATGCGCATGTCCAGTGGGCCTTCTTGCCGGAAAGAAAAACCGCGCAGCGGGTTGTCGATCTGGGGTGAACTCACACCCAGGTCCATCAGCACACCTGCAGCGCCGCCCGCAGGCAACTGCCCGAGGTGCATGAAACCTTCGTGGCGAATCGAGAAACGTGGATCGGCAATGGTTTGCGCCTCTGCAATGGCGTCCAGGTCCTTGTCGAAAGCGGTCAGGCGCCCGGGGGCGGAGAGCTGCGACAACAGCAGGCGTGAATGACCACCACGTCCAAACGTCGCGTCGATGTAGTGGCCGTCCGGATTGACATGAAGCGCCGTGATGGCTTCGTTCAACAAGACGGTGCGGTGTTCCCATGTATCTTGCACCGTCTTCTTTCAGAATGAGAAGTCTCTGAAGACATCGGGCATGTCCAGCTTCATCTGCTCGGCCTCCTGGGCTGCATAGGTGGCGGCATCCCAGAGCTCGAAGTAGCTGCCCATACCCAAGAGGGTGGTGTCCTTGCTGATGCCCGCTGCCGCGCGCAACTCGGGCGACACCAGAATACGGCCGGTCGCATCCATGTCCACGTCCATGGCATTACCCAGAAAAATCCGCTTCCACCACTGCGCCTGCATGGGCAGGGACGCAATACGGTCACGGAATTTTTCCCACTCATTGCGTGGGAAAATCATGAGACAACCGTGGGGGTGCTTGGTGACAGTCAGCTGGCTGGACGCAGTGGCACTCAGCACGTCACGGTACCGGGTCGGCACTGAGAGCCGACCTTTGGTATCGAGAGCTAAAGATGACGCACCTTGAAACACCGTTAAAGACCTTTTGAAAACACTTTTCACCACTAACTTGCACTTTTTCCCACTTTATCAGGAAACATTCTGCAAGCAAGGGGTTTGAAACAATTTTTTTCAATGAAATCAAGGACTTAGATGCGAATTTGCAGGCGAGTCTGGAGTTAAAAAGCGTTCTAGATTAAGCACTTACGACAAGCAATGAAAGTATTGCTTTAAGCCCTAGGCCAACCAAACCATTGAGACGCTGTAGTTTCAGGGTGCGGCAGCAGGCCGAAGCGCCCGATTTCCCCAGGCCCGATGGGTTGAGCGCTTGAAGGGTAAAAAACCCGCCGGGAGCCGTGAACCGGAGAGTTCACGTCTGCATGCCACGGCCAGCACGACCCGCGCGGGCTGGACGGCATGCATGGCGAAGAGGTTCAGGCGGGCCTACGAGTCAACTTCCGCCAGAGCGCGGAACCCGTTGGAGTTGCGAGATCAGTCGGTGCGGGCGACCACGCTGGCGTGTTCGGTGATTCCGATGACGTTGAAAAACGAAACCACCAGGCGGTTCACGTCCAGGAACTGGACACGGCGATTTTCAGCCTCACAGGTCGAAACCCAGTTCAGGATGGTTCCTGCGGCCGAAAAGTCGACACGGATGAGCTTGGGGCACGCAATCAGCACGAAGTCAACCCCCATCAACCTGGCGCTGAGTTTGTCCAGCGCCTCGATCACATCGCCCTGGACCTCGCCGGAAAGCTCTATCGACAACTGGTTGTTCGGATGGGCACTGTTCATGTCCCCGTCCATGGGCCCAAGACCAGAGGACGACGAGTCGCGGTAGACATCGCCCATGATGGTATGGCCATCAATGACGCCCCCCTGGGCATCAAGAGGCTTGTACTCACAGCGTGCGTTCTCCCAGGCCGGTGGAGAAACCTCGTACGTCACGCAGAAATCCAGAGCGGCGAGCTCAAAGTCATCCGGCCTGTGCGTGACACGCAGTGCCTCCAGGCGCAACAGCCACCAGCTCTGGACAGCATCCCGGTTGCCTGACTGCGTCGCGTTTTGAAGCACTTTCTGCAACTGGGCGTCGCCCATGAAACGCAACTGCACCGGTTGTGCCGCCCAGCCACTGAAGACCTTGTGCAAAGGCTCAACCGCCGTTGGCTCAATGGTTTTCAGGTTGCTCCAGTCAAGCCGCCAGGGCATGGGGGCTTTGGTCATGGCAGCCTTGAGCGCTGCGATGGTCTGAATACCCAGCACCGACGGGCAGGCCCAATCGACAGCCGGTCCGTTGGCTGCCTTGATGGCCGGTTCGCCAGACATGTTTGCCATGTCTGGCATGGAAAACCACTGCGGCGCAGAACGGTCAAAGCGCTCTACAAAATGAATGGCTGCCGACTCGAATTTGTCTTGTGCACCCGTGGCACGGTACAGGTCAAACAGGGTCAGCCAGGTCTCTTTGTGGCCGTCGCGAGCGGCACCGGGTGCCAGAATCTCCAGCAGGCCGGCCTCCGCGCCGGCGTCATCGCTATTGGCGAAGCGGATCGCCGCTTCTTCCAGTTCTGTGTCGTAGACCACGGGTTCGCGCACGGCGGGGGCGATTGGCCTGGGGGGTGAAAAGTCGGGTACGCCGCGC
>JANNXF010000170.1:0-3916 GCA_031409395.1 Polaromonas sp. | reverse complement strand
GAAACCTGCCTCCAGATAGCGCGGCCCTTCATGCGCGCCGCGCGCATTCCGCTGGACGAAAACCCCCAGGCTGATGCGCTGCGCTTTGACCTCGTAAAATACGCAGAAGATTACTCAGCAGCCCAAGCCATTCTTTTGGACGCACATGTCGAAGGCTATGGCGGCGGCGGGAAAACATTCAATTGGTCACTTCTTCCTCCAAGCGTCAACGCTCACCTCGTTTTGAGTGGTGGATTGACGCCTGCAAATGTGATCGATGGCATTTTGCAAGTCAGGCCGCGTTGTAAAACGCTGGCCGTTGATGTGAGCTCAGGCGTCGAGATTTCCAGGGGAATCAAGAGCCTTGAGAAAATCAACCAATTCGTGGCTGCCGTTCGCGCAGCAGACGATCAACTTGTAAACCAATATGTACGACTATCACCAGCCTGACCTCTCGGGCCATTTCGGAATTTACGGCGGCAGTTTCGTCTCTGAAACCCTGACCGACGCCATCAATGAGCTGAAAGCGGCTTACGCCCAATACCAGCACGACCCGGCCTTTCTGGCCGAGTTCAACTCCGAGCTAAAGCATTTTGTCGGCCGTCCCTCGCCGATTTACCACGCGGCCCGCATGAGCCGCGAGCAAGGCGGCGCGCAGATTTACCTCAAGCGCGAAGACCTGAACCACACCGGCGCGCACAAGATCAACAACACCATCGGCCAGGCCATGCTGGCCAAACGCATGGGCAAGCCGCGCGTGATTGCCGAGACCGGTGCCGGCCAGCACGGTGTGGCCACCGCCACGATTTGCGCCCGCTACGGCCTTGAATGCGTGGTCTATATGGGCAGCGAAGACGTCAAGCGCCAAAGCCCCAACGTCTACCGCATGAAGCTGCTGGGCGCCACCGTGGTGCCCGTTGAGAGCGGCAGCAAAACCCTGAAAGACGCGCTCAATGAAGCGCTGCGCGACTGGGTGGCCAACGTCGACAACACGTTTTACATCATCGGCACCGTGGCCGGCCCGCACCCCTACCCCATGATGGTGAGGGATTTCCAGAGCGTGATTGGCACCGAGTGCCTGAGCCAGATGCCCGAGTTCACCGGCGGCGCACAACCCGATGCGGTGATTGCCTGCGTCGGTGGCGGCAGCAATGCGATGGGTATTTTCTACCCCTATATTCCGTTCGAAAACACCCGCCTGATTGGCGTCGAAGCCGCCGGCGAAGGCATGGACACCGGCAAACACTCGGCCTCGCTGCAGCGCGGCCTGCCGGGCGTGCTGCACGGCAACCGCACCTATGTGCTGCAAGACGAGGACGGCCAGGTGACCGAAACGCACAGCATCAGTGCCGGCCTGGACTACCCTGGCGTAGGCCCGGAACACGCGTTTTTGAAAGACATAGGCCGGGCCGAATATGTTGGCATCACCGATGTGGAAGCCCTGGCCGCTTTTCACTACCTGTGCCGCACCGAAGGCATCATTCCCGCGCTGGAGTCAGCCCATGCCATTGCCTACGCCATGAAACTCGCCAAAACCATGCGGGCTGACCAGTCGATTCTGGTCAACCTGTCGGGCCGGGGCGACAAGGACATTGGCACCGTGGCTGATTTGTCGAATGCCGACTTTTACTGCCGCCCTTCGTGCAAGGGCCAGGGTGTCAAGGGCGGCATGCCCACCCCCAGCGTGGTGGAGTTCTCGAAATGAGCCGGATTCAACCCACCCTGGCGGCCCTCAAGGCGCAGGGCCGCAAAGCCCTGATTCCCTACGTCACGGCTGGCTTTCCTTACCCCGAAATCACCCCCGAGCTGATGCACGGCATGGTGGCCGGTGGCGCTGACGTGATTGAGCTGGGCGTGCCTTTTTCAGACCCCAGCGCGGACGGCCCGGTGATTCAGAAAGCCGGTGAAAAAGCGCTGGCGCACGGCATCGGCCTGGCCAAGGTGCTGGACATGGTGCGTTCCTTTCGCACCCAGGACAACGCCACCCCCGTGGTGCTGATGGGTTACGCCAACCCGGTCGAGCGCTACGACATCAAGCATGGCGGCAGCAAAACCGAAAGCGCCTTTATCCGCGACGCGGCCGCCGCCGGCGTGGACGGCGTGCTGATCGTGGACTACCCGCCCGAAGAATGCGTGGAGTTTGCCGCCCGGCTGCGCGCCCACCACATGGACCTGATTTTTTTGCTGGCCCCCACCAGCACCGACGCCCGCATGGCGCAGGTCGCCGAAGTGGCCAGCGGCTATGTGTACTACGTCTCGCTCAAGGGTGTCACCGGTTCGGGCGCGCTGGACGTCGATGCCGTCGAGGCCATGCTGCCGCGCATCCGAAAGCATGTGAATGTGCCGGTGGGCGTGGGGTTTGGCATTCGCGATGCCGCCACCGCCAAGGCCATCAGCAAGGTGGCTGACGCCGTGGTGATTGGCAGCAAGATCATCCAGTTGATCGACAACCAGCCGCGCGACCGGGTGGCAGCAGTCGCCCAGGCGTTTTTAAGAGAAATCCGCACCGCCCTGGACTGAGCGGCGGCCAGCCCGGCGCTCAACCGCTGCCGGGCATAATTGCGCTTTCCGCCCAGCCTGGCCCGGGTGGTACGCCATAGAACAAGGACTGACTTCATGTCTTGGTTAGAAAAACTCCTCCCCCCCAAAATCAGCCCGACCGACCCGACCGAGCGCCGCAGCGTGCCCGAAGGCCTGTGGATCAAGTGCCCGAGTTGTGAAGCCGTGCTGTACAAGACCGATCTGGAGAAAAACCAGAACGTCTGCCCGCAGTGCAGCCACCACCATCGCATGGGCGCCCGCGCCCGGCTTGATGCGTTTCTGGACCCGGAAGGCCGCTATGAGCTGGGCCAAGAGGTGCTGCCGGTAGACGCCCTGAAATTCAAGGACAGCCGCAAATACCCCGAGCGCCTGAAAGAAGCGCTGGAAAACACCGGCGAGACCGACGCCCTCATCGTCATGGGCGGTGCCGTGCACAGCATTGGCGTGGTGGTGGCCTGCTTTGAGTTTGACTTCATGGGCGGCAGCATGGGCAGCGTGGTGGGCGAGCGCTTTGTACGCGGCGTGCATGCCGCCATCGAGCAAAAAGTCCCGTTTATCTGCTTCACGGCCACCGGCGGCGCGCGCATGCAGGAGGGCCTGCTCAGCCTGATGCAGATGGCCAAAACCAATGCATCGCTGACCCGCCTGGCCAAAAAAGGCCTGCCCTATATCAGCGTGCTGACCGACCCCACCATGGGCGGCGTCAGTGCCGGCTTTGCCTTTGTGGGCGACATCGTGATTGCCGAGCCGAAAGCCCTGATCGGCTTTGCCGGGCCGCGCGTCATTGAGTCCACCGTTCGCGTCACCCTGCCCGAAGGCTTTCAGCGCGCCGAATTCCTGCAGACCAAGGGCGCGGTTGACTTCATTTGCGACCGCAGGGACCTGCGCAAGACAGTGGCCAGCGCTCTGGCCATGCTGCTGCGGCAGCCGGCTGATGCGGTGAGCTGAAGCGCGCGCCAGGGTAGCGGCGCAGCCCAAGGCTGCTTGCTATTTTTTTGATAGCTGCTAGCGCCCGTACTGACTGGGTCAGAGGCCTTATTTCCTTAAGAAAATCCTGCCCAGCCCCGCCAGATGCCCCGGCGCAGACGGGTACGACCGGGGGGGCGCCTAAATCCCCCTGAATCTGGGCAATTCCGGCCACGCCGGCCCCGCCCCGAAAGCCGCCGTGGGATGATGGAGCCCTTGCCATTCCACGCACGCCGCCATGTCTGACGCCCTGACACTGACCTCTTTGCCGCTGTTCCCGCTGGGCACGGTGCTCTACCCCGATGGCCTGCTGCCGCTGCGGATTTTTGAGGTTCGTTACCTCGACATGATTGGCAAATGCCACAAGGCGGGCGCACCGTTTGGCGTTGTGTCGCTGACCGAAGGGACCGAGGTGCGCCAGCGCGGTGAC
>JANNXF010000169.1:0-1972 GCA_031409395.1 Polaromonas sp. | reverse complement strand
GCCCGCGGGCTTTCATCCAGGCCTGCAGGCGCTCCACCTTGCCGTCCCGCATGTTCAGAATGCCCGTGGTGCCGCCGGTAAAGCGGCTGCCCTGCAGCGCCGGCTCGGTGGCAATCAGGTGCTCGATGTCCAGGTAGATCGCGGTCAGCTCGGTGATGAAACGGTTGGTGGCGGTGGTCAGGATCACCAGGTCGCCGGCCTGCAGGTGTTGGCTGACCAGCGCCTGGGCCGCCGGCCCGATGCGCGGCACGACCCACTCGGCCAGGAACTCCTGCCGCAGCGGCTCCCACTCTTGCGCGGTGCGCCCCGCCAGCGTGCCCACGTAAAAATCGGCGAACTCCTTCAGGCCCACCGTGCCCGCCTTGTAGCGCGCCGCCAGGTCGGCATTGCGCGCGGTAAATTCGGTTCTTCCCAGCAACTTTTTTTCAATCAGGAAGTCGCACCACAGCACATCGCTGTCGCCGTTCAGCAAGGTGTGGTCCAGGTCAAACAGGGTTAAACGCATGGCAGATTTCCCGGTGGGCCTGCATCAGGCGTGGTGCCAGGCCCGAAAACGTCTGCGGTCAACCTGCAGCGGGTATCGTTCATGAGGCTCATGGCCTGCGTGTCACCGCCCATCTTCTCCGCACCGATGGAGGAGCCAAAACTCACCCCGCGCGTCAGTGGCATGCCTTTGACCTCCACCACGGCGGAGTAGGCTTTTCCGTTTGCTTTCCTGGGTGTTTTACTGGCCATGCTGCGCTCCTTGATGTTCAGTCCAGTGCCGGTGTGGTGAAGCCGATACCCAGGTCCTGCATCTTCTGCACCATCAGCGTGATGACGTCAGGCCTTGTCGCAACGACACAGCCTACACCGAAAATCCTGTTCTGAGTAAGCCTACTTTGCTGAGGCGCAAAGCCGCAAACGGCTGCATGACGATTGGTTTGGCCAAGTGACCGGGTTTGCTATGCAATTCATAGCTACTGGCGCCCGTGATGATTGGGCTACAGGCCTTTTTAGCTTAAGACTTCGCCCGCCAGGGGGCTGAACCGGGTCCAGGCGCCTAGGGACGGGCCAGCGGGCCCATGCCGGCAAAGCGCACGGTCACGCGCGTGCCGGGCGACTGGCTGTGGCCCGGCAGCTGGGCGTCTTCAATACTGATGGTGGCATCGTGCTGGGTGGCAATTTCCAGCACGATGGCCAGGCCCAGCCCCGAACCGTCCACATTGGTGCCCAGGGCGCGGTAAAAAGGCTGCAGCACCAGTTCGCGTTCCGACTCGGGAATGCCCGGCCCCGAGTCTTCCACCAGCAGCACCAGCACACCGCTGAAACGGTCGGTCAGCAGCCGCAGCGTGACCTGGCCGTTTTCCGGCGTGTAGTTGATGGCGTTGTCCAGCAGGTTGCGCACCAGCTCCTTGAGCAGTGTGGCATTGCCTTCCAGCTGGCTGGCCTGTTCACCAGCGGCCGGGCCGTCGTAGCCCAGGTCGATTTTCTTTTCCAGGGCGCGCGGCACCGAGTCGGCCATGACTTCCGAGACGATGTGCACCATGTCCACCCGGTGCTTGGCCAGGCTGCGGCCAGTGCTTTCGGCTCTGGCCAGCGCCAGCAACTGGTTGACGGTGTGGGTCGCGCGTATGCTGGCGCGGCCGATGTGCTTGAGCGATTTCTTCAGCTCTTCGGCATCGGTCTCGCGCTGCGCCAGATCGGCCTGCATGCGCAGCCCGGCCAGTGGGGTCTTGAGCTGGTGTGCGGCGTCGGCCAGAAAGCGTTTTTGCGTGGTCAGCGAGACCTTCAGGCGGCTCAGCAAATCGTTGATGGACGACACCAGCGGCACCACCTCTTCCGGCACGGCGGCCTCATCGAGGGGGCTCATGTCGTCAGACTTGCGGGCGCGGATGCGCCGCTCCAGCAGCGCCAGCGGCTTGATGCCGCGCACCAGCGCCAGCCACACCAGCAGCACCGCCAGCGGCAGCGTGACAAACTGCGGCACCAT
>JANNXF010000168.1:0-4710 GCA_031409395.1 Polaromonas sp. | reverse complement strand
GCCGACTTCACGCTGGTTGATCAGGCATTTCTTGGATTCATGCACAAACTCGATAGGGTCTTCGACCGTGAGGATGTGGCCGTATTCGGTCTCGTTCAGGTAGTTGACCATGGCCGCCAGCGTGGTCGACTTGCCCGAGCCTGTCGGACCGGTGACCAGCACCATGCCGCGCGGCTTGAGCGCCAGGTCGCCAAAAATCTTGGGCGCATTCAGTTGCTCCAGCGTCAGGATCTTTGACGGAATGGTTCGCAGCACCGCGCCGGCGCCGCGGTTCTGGTTGAAGGCATTGACGCGAAAACGCGCCAGGCCGTCGATCTCGAAGGAGAAATCGACCTCCAGAAACTCCTCGTAGATCTTGCGCTGGGTGTCATTCATGATGTCGTACACCATGGCATGCACCTGCTTGTGGTCAAGCGGATCAATGTTGATACGCCGTACGTCGCCGTGAACCCTGATCATGGGCGGCAGACCGGCCGACAAATGCAGGTCAGACGCCTTATTTTTGACACTGAAGGCCAGCAGCTGCGTAATATCCATCCCGGTGATCTTTCGAAGTCGAGGGTTAACTTGAGTTTACAGTTCGATTATGACCACGATTGTGCGCAACCTCCAGCTAGTGCGTGACCGCATCACCACGGCCTGCGTCGCTGCCGGGCGCAACCCGGCCAGCGTGCGGCTGCTGGCGGTTTCCAAAACCTTTGGCGCCGACGCCGTGACAGACGCGCTGTCTGACGGCCAGCGCGCTTTTGGCGAAAACTACATTGCCGAAGGCGTCGAGAAAATTCTGGCCCTGCGCGCCTGGCAGGCCAGCGGCGAAGCGCCCCCCGGCGCGGCGGCCATGGCCCTTGAATGGCACTGTATCGGCCCGGTGCAAAGCAACAAGACCCGGCTGGTGGCCGAGCACTTTGACTGGGTGCAGTCGGTGGACCGGCTGAAAATCGCGCAGCGCCTGAGCGAGCAGCGACCCGCTGATTTGCCGCCGCTGCAGATCTGCCTGCAGGTCAATATGGATGGTGGTGCCAACAAGTCGGGCCTGGTGCCCGACGAGGTTCAGGCCCTGGCGGCCGAGGTCGCCCGCCTGCCCCGGCTGGTGTTGCGCGGGCTGATGGCGATTCCGGAGCCTGCTCCTGATTTTGTAGCGGCCTGCGCCCTGCATGAAAGGACCAAAGCCCTGTTTGATCAGATCAACGCGGCCGGCGTGTTGCCAGCGCCCATGGACACCTTGTCGCTGGGCATGACGGCCGATCTGGAGGCGGCGATTCACGCCGGGAGCACCATGGTGCGGGTGGGCAGCGCCATTTTTGGCGGGCGCGGCTGAAGGCGTCTACTTTTTGGGCGGTGGCATGGGGGCGGCCGGTTTGACGCTGCCGCAATCGGCCGACAGCCATTTGCCGGTCTGCGCCATGCTCAATTGCCCGGGCTTGCCGTTGATGACGGTCTCTACCCGGGTGCTGCCCCTGTAGGCCGTCTCACTCAGCACCTGGATTTCGCCGTCGCCGGTGGCCGGTGGGGTGCCGCTGCAGCTGAACTTGAACCGGAAGGTGTTGCCGCTGCGCTGGGTGGATTGCTGGCTGCAGTTTTTCTCAAGCTGCGGACTTTCGTTGAGGTCCAGCTGGGCCTGCGTCATGCACATCCTGACGGCGGTCGTCGGGCTGCCGGCGTTGTCGGCCGCGCTGTTCAGGGCGATCCCCTTGCCGGCCATCATCGCCTCGATTTGCTGGCGCTGCTCGGGCGTCATTCTGGCCAACTGCGCCTGCAGCTCCTTCATGACGCCCGCCGCCTGCCCGCCGTTGTCCTGTATTGCAATGCTGTGCTCCCACAGGCCCGGCAGCAGGCGGGTTGGCGTCTGGGCAGCTGCGGGGCCAGCGCTGGCCAGCGCCAGCCATAGCCAGGCGCTGGAACGGCACAAACGCCGGGGTCTGAGGCAGGGGGGTGACATGGGGAACTCCTTTCGCCAAGCGTTCAGGTATACCGCGTATTGCAGGCTTTCGGGGGTAAATAGCACTGACAGCAGGGGCTTCATCGTCCGTTTTTGGCGGCGGCAACGCGGACGTGCATTACACCCCCAGCGCCAGCCGGGTGGTGTTTTTCACCTCTTCCATCACCGCATAGGTGCGGGTTTCGCGCACGCCGGGCAGTTGCCACAGCACGGTGCCGGCAAACGCGCGGTAGGCGGCCATGTCGGCCATGCGGGTTTTCAGCAAGTAGTCAAAGCCGCCGGCCACCATGTGGCATTCCATGATCTCGGGGTGCACCTGCACCGCCGCCTTGAAGGCCTCGAACACATTGGGCGTGGTGCGGTCCAGCAGCACCTCGACAAACACCATCATGCCGGCACCCAGCCGGGCCGGGTTGAGCTGCGCCTCGTAACCCAAAATATAGCCGTCCCGGCCCAGGCGCTGCACCCGCGCCAGCACGGCGGTCGGCGACAGGGCCACGGTCTCCGCCAGCTTGAGGTTGGAAATCCGACCGTCCTGCTGCAGAACATTCAGGATTTTCAGGTCAATGCGGTCGATATTGGTGAGTTGTTCGATCATGGGTAGTGAATTATCCGGTTAATTCCGGAAATTTGGCAGAATATTCATCGAAATTCCGAACATCATTGGTGCATTGATCTGGCCGCAACGCCCCCCGCCCTTGAAAACCCTGATGGAGCTTCCCATGTCCGCACCCCTGCCCACCCCTGTGCCAAGCGCTGCAACGCACTTTGCCTCGCCCCGCCTGCCTTTCCCCTACCGGCCCGAAGCCGATGTGGTGGCCAGCCATTTGCAGCGCCTGACCGGGGCGCTTGACTGGGCGGCCGCAGCGCAGTCGGCCCAGCCCTGGGTGCAGGCCGTGCGCGACAACCCGCCGCCGTTCTGGGCGATGGAGAGTTTGCTCAAGGAATACCCGATTTCCAGCGCCGAGGGCCTGGCCCTGATGCGGCTGGCCGAGGCCTTGCTGCGCGTGCCCGATGCCGAAACCGCCATCGCCCTGACCGCCGACCAGCTGGGCCGCGCCGATTTTGACGGCGCCAGCGACGGTGTGATGGCGCGCCTGTCGGCGTCAGCGATTGCGATGTCCAAGAAGTTTTTGCCCGAGGGCGGCCAGCCCGGCATCATGAGCAAGCTCGGTGCCCGCACGGTGGTGGCGGCCACGCTGCGCGCAGTGCAGTTGCTGGGGCGCCAGTTTGTGCTGGGCCAGACGATTAACGAGGCCATGAATGAGGCCGACGACAGCCGAAAGAAGATGGCCAACCTGCGGTTCAGCTACGACATGCTGGGCGAGGGTGCACGCACCGACAAGGACGCTCTGAACTACCTGGCCAGCTACACAAACGCTATTAAATCAATAGCTGGCCGCGCCGATAAAACGGGGGCTACCGAGCAAAATGACGGTATATCCATCAAGCTCAGCGCGCTCCACCCGCGCTACGAGGACGCCCAGCAGGCGCGCGTGATGGCCGAGCTGGTGCCGCGCGTCTGGGGGCTGTGCGAGCTGTCGGCCCAGGCCAATATCAACCTGACCATTGACGCCGAAGAAGTGGACCGGCTGGAGTTGTCGCTGGAGGTGTTTGAAGCGCTGGCCGCGCGGGTGGCGCAGCATTACCCGCAGTGGCAGGGCTTTGGCCTGGCCATGCAGGCCTACCAGACGCGTTCGCTGGAACTCATAGAGCACATCACCGCCATTGCCCGTAAATACAAACTGCGCCTGATGTGCCGTCTGGTCAAGGGCGCGTACTGGGATTCAGAAATCAAGCGGGCGCAAGAGATGGGCCTGCCGCACTACCCGGTGTTCACCCACAAGCACCACACCGACGTGTGTTATCTGGCCTGCGCGCAGGCGCTGCTGGCCGCGCCCGACGCGATTTACCCGCAGTTTGCCGGCCACAACGCCGCCACCATTGCCGCGATTTTGCAGATGGCCTCCCGCAGTATTGGGGGTTCCCACGGGGCTGCGTCCCTGCCCGTCGAAGGCGCGCCCCGCCCCCAGTTTGAATTGCAGCGCCTGCACGGCATGGGCGAAGGCGTGTTCCGCGAGGTGCTGAAAAACCCGCTGATCAGCTGCCGCGTTTATGCCCCCGTGGGCGCGCACCGCGACCTGTTGGCCTACCTGGTGCGCCGCCTGCTTGAAAACGGCGCCAACTCGTCGTTTGTGCACCAGCTGGCCGACGAATCTGTGGGCATGGGCGAGTTGCTCACCTCGCCGCTGCGGCTGCAGCCCGAGCCTTCCTTGCCGCTGCCGCCGGTGTTGTACGGTGCCGGGCCAGGTGACCGCCGCAACAGCCAGGGGCTGGACCTGACGGTCGCCAGCATGCGCGCGCCGCTGCTGGCCGCCTGGGCCGACACCCGCGTGCCGGTGGTGCCAGAGTTTGATGCCAAACTGGCCTCTGGCCTAATCAACACGGGCGCAGCCAGCTATCAAAAGTGGAGCAAAACACCGGTCGAGCAGCGCGCCGCCATCTTGCGCAACGCCGCCGACGCGCTGCAGCAGCAGCTGCCGCAGTTTTGCGCGCTGCTGGTCAAAGAGGCTTTTAAAACCTGGGGCGACGCCGTGTCCGAGGTGCGCGAGGCGGTTGACTTTTTGCGTTACTACGCCGACGAAGCCCAGCGCATCATGCAGCCCGTGGCATTACCCGGCCCGACGGGCGAAACCAACGAACTGCGGCTGACGGCGCGCGGCGTGTGGGTCTGCATCAGCCCGTGGAACTTTCCGCTGGCGATTTTCATG
>JANNXF010000167.1:0-5804 GCA_031409395.1 Polaromonas sp. | reverse complement strand
CCGCCGGCGTTGCCGCCGTCCGGCCCCAGGTCAATCACCCAGTCGGCTTCGGCAATCACATCGAGGTCATGCTCGATCACCACCACGCTGTGGCCGCCGTTGACGAGGCGGTGCAGCACATGAATCAGCTTTTCCACATCGGCCATGTGCAGGCCCACCGTGGGTTCGTCGAGCACATACAGCGTGTGCGGTGCTTTCTGGCCGCGCCGGGTGATGTCGTCGCGCACCTTGCTGAGTTCAGTCACCAGCTTGATGCGCTGCGCCTCGCCGCCGCTCAGGGTGGGTGAGGGCTGGCCCAGGGTCAGGTAGCCCAGGCCCACGTCTTTCAGCAACTGCAGCGGGTGGCCGATGTTGGGCATGGAGGCAAAGAACTCGACCGCTTCGTCGACCTCCATCTTCAGCACATCGCCAATGTTTTTGCCGCGCCAGGTCACGGCCAGGGTTTCGGGGTTGAAACGTGCGCCGTGGCAGGTTTCGCACAGCACTTTGACGTCGGGCAGAAAGCTCATGCCGATGGTGCGCACGCCCGCGCCTTCGCAGGTCGGGCAACGGCCTTCGCCGGTGTTGAAGCTGAAGCGCCCGGCGGCATACCCCCGCGCGCGGGCTTCCAGCGTGTCGGCAAACAGCTTGCGCACGGTGTCCCAAAAGCCGATATAGGTGGCCGGGCAACTGCGTGGCGTTTTGCCAATCGGCGTCTGGTCGACTTCCAGCACGCGGTCCACCACGCGGTAGCCTTCGATGCTCTCGCAGCCCGTCCAGGCCGGGTGCTTGCCGGCGTCGTCCAGCTCACGCCCGGCCTTGGTCGAGCGCTGCATGACGGCCGCATGCACATTGGTCAGCAGCACATCCCGCGCCAGGGTGGACTTGCCGGAGCCAGAAACGCCGGTAACGGCAACCAGTCTGAACAGCGGTACCTCAATCGTCACGCCTTTGAGGTTGTGCAAATCGGCTTGGGTCACGGTCAACCATGATGTGAAGGGGCTGGCGGCGGCCGGGGCGGCGTTGTGCAGCGCGCTGGCGCTGGCGGCGTTTGCCTTCAACGCAGCCGCCTTGAGTTCTGCCTGTTTTTTCTTGCTGAGAGCTTTTTTCGGGGCTGCCGGGGCCGCTGGATCAACAGTCGCGCCAACGGCCTGCGTGGCGTCTAAGCCCATCCGGGTTTCACGGCGCACATGCAGTGGGTGAATCAGTGGATGGGCCAGGTAACGCCCCGTCAGTGAATCTGGCGTCGCCGAGAGCTGCGCCGCCGTGCCCTGCGCCACCAGTTGCCCACCGCGCTTGCCGGCGCCGGGGCCAATGTCAATGATGTTGTCGGCGCGGCGAATCGTGTCTTCGTCGTGTTCGACCACCACCAGCGTGTTGCCGCGCTCGCTTAAGCGGCCCAGCGCATTAAGCAAAATCTGGTTGTCGCGCGGGTGCAGGCCAATCGTCGGTTCGTCCAGCACATAGCAAACGCCCTGCAGATTGGAGCCCAGCTGCGCCGCCAGCCGGATGCGCTGCGCCTCGCCGCCCGACAGCGTGGGCGCGCCGCGGTCCAGCGTGAGGTAGCCCAGCCCCACGTCTTCCAGGAACTCAAGGCGGCTTTTGATCTCGGGAATCAGG
Organism: Polaromonas sp.; assembly: GCA_031409395.1. Lineage (GTDB taxonomy): Bacteria > Pseudomonadota > Gammaproteobacteria > Burkholderiales > Burkholderiaceae_C > Polaromonas. The sequence continues at coordinate 4,205 of JANNXF010000167.1, read as the reverse complement.
TCACGGGCAATGCCCGCTTCACGCCCGACCAGGGCCAGCGTTTCAACCCAGGCGCGCACGTCGGTGACCGACAGCGCGGCGATGTCGGCAATGCCCACACCGGCAAACTTGACGGCTCTGGCCTTGGCGTTCAGGCGCGTGCCCTCGCAGCCGGGGCACACGGTGCCCGCCAGGTCGTCGACCTCGGGCTCGGCAAAGCTTTGCTCGCGGCCCTTCTGGTCGTCGTCCATCACCGAGTCGTCAAACACCTTGCGCTGCTCTTTGGTCAGCGCGACGCCCGTACCGACACAGCTGGTGCACCAGCCGTGCTTGCTGTTGTAGCTGAACAGGCGCGGGTCCAGTTCGGCATACGAGGTGGCGCACACCGGGCAGGCGCGCTTGGTGGAAAAGGCTTCGAGCTTGCCGATATTTTTGGCACTGGTGCCGGCCAGCATGGCGCCCTGCAGGCCGTCCAGCGGTGCCAGCACATGCACCACGCCCTTGCCGTGTTCCAGCGCCGTGGCCAGTGCGGCCCGCAAGGCGGCTTCGTGGCTGGCCGAAACATGCAGATCGGCCACGGGCAGCTCCACCGTGTGTTCCTTGAAGCGGTCAATGCGCGGAAAACCGGTGGTCGGCAAAAATTCGCCATCCACCCGCAGGTGCGGGTAGCCGCGTGGCCGTGCCCAGTCGGCCAGCTCGGTGTAGACCCCCTTGCGGGCCATCACCAGGGGGGCCAGCAGACCGATGTGCTGGCCCCGGTAGGTTTTGATCAGTTGTGCGGCAATGCTCTCGGGGCTTTGCGGCATGACGGCGGCGCCGTCTTTGGTGCAGTGCTGAATGCCCAACTTGACGTAGAGCAGGCGCAGGAAATGCCAGACCTCGGTGGTGGTGCCGACGGTGGACTTGCGGCCGCCGCGCGACAGCCGCTGCTCGATCGCCACCGTGGGCGGAATGCCGTACACGGCGTCAACTTCAGGCCGCCCGGCCGGCTGCACAATGCTGCGCGCATAGGCGTTGAGGGATTCGAGGTAACGCCGCTGGCCTTCATTGAACAAAATATCAAAGGCCAGGGTGGACTTGCCCGAACCCGAGACGCCGGTGACCACATTGAACTTACCGCGCGGGATATTGACCGACAGGCTTTTGAGGTTGTTTTCCTTGGCGTTGACGATTTGAATGTCGTTGGAAAAAGTGGGCCGCGTTTTCCAGACCTTGGCGCGCGCCTCTTGCACACCATGCACCTGGCCCATGGCCTGCTCATACTCACGCAGTGCTTTGGCGGTATGGGACGTGGGGTGTTCGCGCACGGCTTCAGGCGTGCCCTCGGCGACGATCAGGCCGCCCGCTTCGCCGCCCTCGGGGCCCAGGTCAATCAGCCAGTCGGCCGAGCGAATCACGTCCAGGTTGTGCTCGATGATGATCAGCGAGTGACCGGCTTCGAGCAACCGGCGCAGCGCACGCATCAGCTTGGCAATGTCGTCAAAGTGCAGGCCGGTGGTGGGTTCGTCAAACAAAAACAGCGTGCCACGGCCAAAATGCAGGCCGGTGTTTTTCAGCGCCAGCGGCTGCCGGCTGGCGCTCAGGGCGCGGCTGGCGGCTTTGCCGGAGGTGCGGCTGGCTTCGGCCAGAAACCCGGCCAGCTTCAGGCGCTGGGCCTCGCCGCCCGACAGCGTGGGCACGGGCTGCCCCAGCTTTACATACTCCAGCCCCACATCCACAATGGGTTGCAGCGCACGCACCACCTCACGGTCTTGCGCAAACAGCACAATCGCCTCGCTCACGGTGAGTTCGAGTACATCAGAGACATTGAGCAGAACGGGTTTCAGCTGGCCAATGGCCTGGCGTTCAATCGTGACTTCCAGAATTTCCGCGCGGTAGCGTTTGCCGTCGCAATCGGGGCAACGCAAATACACATCACTCAAAAACTGCATTTCCACATGCTCGAAACCCGAGCCGCCACAGGTGGGGCAGCGGCCATCGCCGTTGTTGAAACTGAATTTTGACGCGGTGTAGCTGCGCTGCCGGGCCAGCGGCGCCAATGCAAACAGTTCGCGCACGGCGTCCCACGCACCGACATAACTGGCCGGGTTGGAGCGCGCGGTTTTGCCTATCGGCGACTGGTCGACAAACACCACATCGGTCAGGTGGTCCGCGCCCATCAGCCGGTCGTGCAGGCCCGGGGTTTCGGTGGCCTTGCCAAACTGGCGCAGCAGCGCGGGCGCCAGAATGTCCTGCATCAGCGTGGACTTGCCGGAACCGCTGACGCCCGTCACGCACACCAGGCGCTGCAGCGGAAACTCGACATTCAGGTTTTTCAGGTTGTGGTCGCGCGCGCCTTCCAGAATCAGCCGCGGCGTGCTGTCGGTCACCGCGCGTTTTAGCCCCAAGCCGACCTGTTTGCGTGCGCCCAGATACGCGCCCGTCAGGGTGTCGGCGTGCTTGAGGTCTTCAGGGGTGCCGTCAAAGACGATCTGCCCACCCCTGATACCGGGGCCGGGGCCCATGTCAATCATGCGGTCGGCGGCCAGCATGACGGCCGGGTCGTGCTCGACCACCACCAGGGTGTTGCCGGCGTCGCGCAGCCGGTGCATGGCCTGGGTGATGCGGTTCATGTCGCGCGGATGCAGGCCAATGGAAGGCTCGTCAAGCACAAACAGGGTATTGACCAGTGAGGTACCGAGAGCCGTCGTCAGGTTGATGCGCTGCACTTCCCCACCAGACAGCGTGCGGCTTTGGCGGTCCAGCGTGAGGTAGCCAATGCCGACATCGCACAGGTATTTCAGCCGGGTCTGGATTTCTTCAAACAGTGATTTCAGGGCTTTTTGCTCGGCGTCGTCACCGGCGGCGGCAAACGACAGGCTGGCCGAAAATTTCTGCAATTTATCAATCGGCAGGCGCATCAGATCATGCAGGCACAAACCGGGCATGGCTTGCAGCTGCGCGCGTGTCCATGTCACGCCGACCGGCATGAAGCGTTCAGCCGGCGGCAACACGGCATCGGCGGCTTCTTTGGTGCCCAGACGCCACAACAAGGACTCCAGCTTCAGGCGGGCACTGCCGCAGGTGTCGCAGGTGGTGTAGCTGCGGTACTTGGACAGCAGCACACGGATGTGCATTTTGTAGGCCTTGCTTTCCAGGTAGGCAAAAAAGCGCTTGATGCCAAACCAGTGCTGGTTCCATTTACCGTTCCAGCTGGGCGAGCCGTTGATCACCCAGGCTTGCTGCTCGGGTGTGAGCTTGTACCAGGGGGTGTCGCGCGGAATGCCGGCCGTTTCGGCGTGGCGCATCAAATCGTCCTGCGCTTCCTTCCAGGCCGGGGTCTGCATGACCTTGACCGCACCGGCGCGCAGCGTGAGCTTGTCGTTGGGGATCACCAGCCCGTAGTCCACCCCGATCACCCGGCCAAAACCCTTGCAGGTCTCGCACGCGCCCATGGCCGAGTTAAATGAAAACAGCGAAGGGGTCGGGTCGGTGTAGCGCAAATCACTGTCGGGGCAATGCAGCCCGGTGGAAAACCGCCACATCACCTCTGGGGCGTCATCACCCGGCTGCACATACACATTGAGCTTGCCACCGCCGCGCTTGATCGCTACCTCGATGGCTTCCACCACGCGGGCTTTCTCAATCGTCTGGATGCGAAACCGGTCGGCCACCACGTCCAGAAGTTTGTGCGGTCCGGCCGGTGTGGCGACTTCGCGCTCGGCATGCACGCGGGTAAAGCCGCTGGCCGACAGCCATTGCGCAAGCTGCTCGGCGCTGGTGTTGCCCGGCAGCTCCACCGGAAAGGTCATCACCACCCGGGAATCCGTCGTGGCCGTTCGGGCCATCAGTTCGGCGTAAATCGATTCCGGCGAATCATGGCGCACCGCTTGCGCCGTCTGCCTGTCAAACAACTGGGCTGCCCGCGCATACAAGAGTTTCAGGTGGTCATTGAGCTCGGTCATGGTGCCCACGGTAGAACGCGAGCTGCGCACCGGGTTGGTCTGGTCAATCGCAATGGCGGGCGGCACCCCTTCAACCTTGTCGACGGCCGGCTTGTCCATGCGGTCCAGAAACTGCCGGGCATAGGCCGAAAAGGTTTCCACGTAGCGGCGCTGGCCTTCGGCAAACAGCGTGTCAAACACAAGCGATGATTTTCCCGAGCCGCTGGGCCCGGTCACCACGGTCAATTCACCCGTGCGGATGTCCAGGTCAAGGTTTTTGAGGTTGTGCTGGCGCGCGCCGCG
>JANNXF010000166.1:0-2170 GCA_031409395.1 Polaromonas sp. | reverse complement strand
CAGGCCGACACGCGCTTCGCCAAAGTAGCCAATGCGTTCGGGAATGCGGGCCAGCAGGGGCAGCAAGGCACTTTTCAGTGAATTGGGCAGCACGTAGGCCTTGTCAAACTGGCCTTCGATGCGCTGGGCGATGGCGCGGCGTTCCCTGAACTGCAGACCGCCATGCGCAAACGGAAACTCAATGACATCGGCCACCTGCGGCATGGCCCGGTACACCGGCGCCACCCACGGCAGCGCGCCAACAGTCAGGCGCTCGCCGCGCGCGTGCAGCCGCCGCAGCAGCGGCTCGGTCATCACCGCATCGCCTATCCACTGCGGCGCTATGACCAATGAGCGACTCACAAAAGGCTCCTGGTCAGATGCCGATGCGGGGTCTGTTCAGCTAACAACATTTTTCACCCAATGACAGTACAAATCTTCGTGTTCAAAGGCGGATTGCCTTTGCCCGATGGATGGTAACTGGTTCGTCATTTCGCGCCGCCCGGATTTCCCCGGCCCCTGGGCCGAGCCGCTTGACGCCCGCAGTGCGTGGTCCATTCACATTTTCAGCGATCGCTGTAAGAACCGGGCAGATGAAACGACTATTTCACCAGCGGCCATTGGTGGCTTGTTTCAATTAAAACCCAGGAGTTGCCCCCATGAAAACCTTGATCCTGTCTGCTGTGGCCATGGCCACCTCGATGCTGTCCCTCAGCGCCATGGCGCAAGCCAGTGCGGGCGCGTCCGCCGCTGCGCCGGTTGATCCGTCTGCCTTTGTCAATCAATTTGAAGCAACCTTTGGCAAGTTTGAAGGCTATCGCCGCTCCGGCGCCAAAGGAATTTGCGCCACGGGCGAGTTTGTCGGCACCTCAGAGGCAAGAGCCTTGTCAACGGCAACTGCATTTAATGGCAAACCTGTGCCGGTGGTGGTGCGTTTCTCGGTCGGAGGCGCCAACCCGAAGGCACCTGACAATGCCAAATCCCAACGCAACCTGGCGCTGCAGTTCAATCTGCCTGACGGCGAGCAGTGGTTGATGGGCAATATTTCGGCGCCTGTATTTGGCGCGTCTTCACCCCAGCAATTCATTGGTCTGCTGGCCTCGCGCCAGGCAGATCCGGCAACCAAAATGCCCGACCCGGAAAAGGTCAAGGCATTCAACGATGCCAACCCCGAAGTGCTGCTGCTGGCCAGGCACTTAGCAGCGCAGCCGGTGCCCGCCAGCTTTGGCAGTGTCAATTACTGGGGTGTGCACGGTTTTGGTTTTGTCAATGCCAGCGGTGCCAGGCAGTTCGGCAAGTGGATTTTTGAACCCGTGGGGGGCCTGCAGGGCCTGAGCGATGACGAAGCCAAAGCGAAGGGCGCCACCTTCTTGTTTGATGACCTGCGTCAGCGCGTGAAGGAAGGCAAGGTCGCCTTTCACTTTAATCTTGAGTTGGCGCAGCCAGGCGACAAGATTGACAGCGCCACGGTGCCACTGCCAGAGGGCCGCAAGAAGGTCAACCTGGGCCTGCTGAAAATAAGCGCCGTTTCTGAAGACGGCGGCGGGCCTTGCCTGACCATCAACTTCAACCCCATCGTGCTGCCCAAAGGCGTCGAGGCTTCAGCCGACCCCATGCTGACGGCCCGCGCAGCACCTTACGCCATTTCCCTGGGGCGACGCCTGGGTGAAGGCGTCAAGCAAGAGTAAATCCTGAAATGGCACTGGCAGCAAGCGATGGCCAGGCCACCTCTCACCCCTGCCAGAATTTTGGGGCCATGCCCCGCCAAATTGCCCACACTCACAAGGACGCGACCATGACAAACTCTCGCCGGACTTTTTTCATCCAATCCTTGACCTGTGCTTCAGCGCTCTCGGCGCTGGCAACGGCCAAAACCGTACAGGCTCAAGCACAGGCGCCAGTCGCAGAAACTGACGCGCAAGCACAGGCACTGGGGTACCACGCTGACGGCACGAAAACCGATGCAAAAAAATACCCCAATTACGCCGCCAGCCAGCGTTGCGGAGGCTGCGTTTTGTTTCAGGGGAAGGCGACCGATGACGCTGGCAGCTGCGCGGTGTTTGGCAACAAGCTGGTGGCGCGCAATGGCTGGTGCAGCGCCTGGACGAAAAAGGCGTGAGTCCACGCCGCACTGCTTTGCGTCAATGCCCGCCAGCCACGTGCTCGCCGGCCTTGAGCGCGTACACCGTGC
>JANNXF010000165.1:0-7919 GCA_031409395.1 Polaromonas sp. | reverse complement strand
GCCCTTCTTCCCTCGGCTCGAAACGCCGGCAGGAAGGGGCGAAACGAACCGAGCCGACTAGCCCTTCGCGGTCTTCGTGGTAATGGTTTTCGAGCCCTGGCCAGCCAGCGCTGCGACCACCGCGTCGCCCATGGCGCGCGTGCCTACCTTCGTGGTGCCGGCCGACCAGATGTCTGCCGTTCGCAGACCCGATGCGAGCACGGTGCGCACCGCCGCCTCGACGCGCTCGGCGGCTGCTGGTTGGTTCAGTGTGAATCTGAGCATCATGGCAACGGACAGGATTGTAGCCAGCGGATTGGCGATGTCCTTGCCTGCAATGTCGGGCGCGCTGCCGTGGCTCGGCTCGTACAGGCCCTTGGCCGAAGCGTCGAGCGAGGCCGAGGGCAGCATGCCGATCGAGCCCGCCAGCATCGCCGCTTCGTCGGACAAGATGTCGCCGAACATGTTGCCGGTGACGATCACGTCGAACGCCTTGGGAGCGCGCACGAGCTGCATCGCGGCGTTGTCGACGTACATGTGTTCAAGCGCCACGTCCGGATACTGGGCGTGCACTTGCGAGACCACGTCTTTCCAGAACTGGAAGGTCTCGAGCACGTTCGCCTTGTCGACGCTGGTGAGCTTCTTGCCGCGCTTGCGCGCCGCCTGAAACGCCACATGCGCGATGCGCTCGATTTCCGGGCGCGTGTAGCGCATCGTGTCGAAGGCCTCTTCGGCGCCCGCAAACGCGCCGTCGGGCGAAACCCGCCTGCCGCGCGGCTGGCCGAAATAGATGTCGCCGGTGAGTTCGCGGATGATCAGGATGTCCAGGCCGGCGACCAGTTCCGGCTTTAGGCTCGACGCATGCGTGAGCTTTTCGTAGCAGATCGCCGGGCGGAAGTTGGCGAACAAGCCGAGTTCCTTGCGCAGGCCCAGGATGGCCTGTTCGGGGCGCAGTGCGCGCTCGAGCTTGTCATACTTCCAGTCGCCCACGGCGCCGAACAACACGGCATCCGCCGATTTCGCAAGCGCCAAAGTGGCCGGCGGCAGCGGGTGGCCGTGGGCCTCATACGCGGCACCGCCCACGAGCGCTTGTTCGGTCTCGAACTTCAGGTCTAGGCACTGCAACACCCGCAGCGCTTGAGCGACGATTTCAACGCCGATGCCGTCGCCCGGCAGAACCGCGATCTTCATGGCGCGCCTCCGATGCGGCGCGCGAGCCACGGTTTTTGCAGCAAGTGCTCGGCCTCGAACGCGCGAATCTTGTCGGCATGGCGCAACGTCAGGCCGATGTCGTCGTAGCCGCCGAGCAGGCAGAACTTGCGAAACGGCTCGACGTCGAATGCGATTTCGCCGCCGTCGGGCCGGATCACGACTTGGCGCGCGAGGTCGATCGTCAATTCGTAGCCGACGAACGCGTACACCTCGTCGAACAACTTCGCCACCTCATGCTCGGGCAGCGAGATCGGCAGCAACCCGTTCTTGAAGCAGTTGTTGAAGAAGATGTCGGCGTAGCTGGGCGCGATCAGCGCGCGAAAGCCGTACTGCTGCAGCGCCCACGGCGCATGTTCGCGCGACGAGCCACAGCCGAAGTTTTTGCGTGCCAGCAGCACCGAGGCGCCGGCGTAGCGCGGCTGGTTCAGCACGAAGTCGGGGTTGGGCTGGCGGCTTTTCGGGTCTTGCCCCGGAAAGCCGGCGTCCAGGTAGCGCCAGGCGTCAAACAGGTTGGGGCCAAAGCCGGTTTTGCGGATGGACTTGAGGAACTGCTTGGGAATGATGGCGTCTGTGTCGACGTTCTCGCGGTCCATCGGGGCCACAAGGCCTTTGTGCAGGTTGAATTTTTGCATTATTTTTTAGCGGCGTTTTCGACCGCAGACCCCGCACGTTGAACGTCCTGGCCAATGCCTTTAACGGTGTTGCAGCCCGCCAGGGCGAAGCCGAGACAGAGCAGAAACAGCGTAGCAATTTTTTTCATCAAGGTTCTCCGGAAGTGGAATTCAGGGTGGTTGATAGGGTGGTTTAAACGGTTCAGGCAAATTGGCGGATGTCGACGAAGTGCCCGTGGATGGCCGCGGCTGCCGCCATGGCCGGGCTGACCAGGTGAGTGCGCCCGCCCGCCCCCTGGCGGCCTTCAAAGTTGCGGTTGCTGGTCGAGGCGCAGCGCTCGCCGGGTTCCAGCCGGTCGGCATTCATGGCCAGGCACATCGAGCAACCGGGCTCGCGCCACTCAAAGCCGGCAGCCACAAAAATCTGGTCCAGGCCTTCGCGCTCGGCCTGCGCCTTGACCAGCCCCGAGCCAGGCACCACCATGGCCAGCTTGATGTTGCCAGCGATTTTCTGGCCCAGTTTTTTGACCACGGCGGCGGCTTCGCGCATGTCTTCAATGCGGCTGTTGGTGCAGCTGCCGATGAACACCTTGTCGACATACAGGTCGTTCAGGGCCTTGCCGGGCTGCAGGCCCATGTAGACCAGCGCGCGTTCGATGGCGTCGCGTTTGTTCGCGTCTTTTTCCTTTTCGGGGTCGGGCACGACGTCAGTGATGGACAGCACCATTTCAGGTGACGTGCCCCAGCTGACCTGCGGCAGAATCTGGCTTGCGTCCAGCGTCACCACCGCGTCAAAGACGGCATTGGCGTCAGATTGCAGGGTGGCCCAGTAGGCTGCGGCCATGTCCCATTCGGCACCGCCGACAAACTGGCCGGTTTTGGCGTCCGTGCCAGGGGCCAGCAAACGGCCCTTCAGGTAGTCAATGGTTTTTGCGTCAACCGCCACCAGGCCCGCCCGTGCGCCGCCTTCAATGGCCATGTTGCAGACCGTCATGCGGCCTTCCATGCTGAGGGCGCGAATGGCCGAGCCGGCAAATTCGATGGTGTAGCCGGTACCGCCTGCGGTGCCAATCTTGCCAATAATGGCCAGCACGATGTCTTTGGCAGTGCAGCCCCTGGGCAGCGTGCCCTCGACCAGAATCTGCATATTCTTGGCTTTTTTGGCCAGCAGGGTTTGCGTCGCCATGACGTGCTCGACCTCGCTGGTGCCAATGCCGTGCGCCAGCGCGCCAAAGGCGCCGTGGGTGGAGGTGTGCGAGTCACCGCAAACCACGGTCATGCCGGGCAGGGTGGCACCGTTTTCAGGGCCAATCACATGCACGATGCCCTGGCGTTTAGACAAAAACGGGAAAAACGCCGCAGCGCCAAACTCCTTGATGTTGCTGTCCAGTGTGGTGATCTGCTCTTTGCTGACCAAGTCGGTGATGCCGTCGTAACCACGCTCCCAGCCGGTAGTGGGCGTGTTGTGGTCGGCCGTGGCCACAATCGAGCTGATGCGCCAGACCTTGCGGCCGGCCTCGCGCAGGCCTTCAAAGGCTTGCGGGCTGGTCACTTCGTGCACCAGATGGCGGTCTATATACAGAATGGAGGTGCCGTCTTCTTCGGTGTGGATGACGTGCTCGTCCCAGATTTTGTCGTACAGCGTGCGGCCCATGGATGTTCCTTCGTGGTGGTAGCGTAATTTTAGGCGGGTAATGCGGGTAATGCGGGTGCTGTGGTGCCCGGCGGTGCGGGCTGTGTCAGGTGGTCAACCAGCAGCCGGGCAGTCAGGGGAAGGGTTGAAAAGTCGCGTGCCACCAGTTCAATCTGCCGGCTGGCCCAGGTGTCCAGCAAAACGACCGATTCCAGCGCGCCGACGCCGTGCATCAGCTCAAAGGCTCGCTGCGGCATCACGCCCACGCCCAGGCCGTTGTCAATCATGCGGCACATGGCGTCGAGCCCGGTGACATGGATGCGCAGTTTGATGGTGCGGCCCAGCACGGCGGCGGCCTGTCGCATGGCCAGGTAAATCGAGCTGTTGGAATGCAGGCCGACCTGGTCGTAGTCCAGGGCCGCTTCAAAATGTATAGCGCCCTGCGCACACAATGCGTGGCCTCTGGGCACAATCAGCACCAAGGAGTCGTTGCGGTAGGGCAGGGTTTGCAGCTCGCCGGCGCCATGGGCGGTGTTGCACACGCCCAGATCGGCCGCGCCTTCCTGCACCGCCCTGACCACCTCGGTGCTCAGGTGTTCTTCCAGGTCAATCTTGACCTCGGCATGCTGGCGAATAAATGCGCCCAGATCTTCGGGCAAAAACTGCACGATGGCTGAAATACTGGCGTGTACCCGCACATGGCCACGCACGCCGTCGGCGTATTCGCTGAGCTCGCCCTGCATTTTTTCAAGGCTGAAGAGCACCGAGCGTGCATGGTGCAGCAGGCTTTCGCCGGCCGGCGTCAAGTCAACGCCCCGGGTGTGGCGGTACAGCAGGGGCGTGTTCAGCGCCGCTTCCAGATCGCTCAGGCGCTTGCTCACGGCAGAGGCCGCAATAAATTCGCGTTCGGCCGCCTTGCCAATGCTGCCCAGCTCGCACACCGCCACAAAGAGCTGAAGCGAGGTCAGGTCAATGCGGCGGGCAAAATTGCGTTCTGAGCTTTTGGAGGACATGGTCTTAGGGTAAAGGCATCGCTTTTAACGATGGTCTTCTATTTTGACCCACAAGAAATACTTTTGTCATCGCAATGCGAGATGGGTAACCTGCCGAACCCCCAGGAGGCCCTGGCGGTGACCCGGCCAGACAAGGGAAATGCCACAGGCGCATGTGCCCACAACATGTGCCTACAATATTTTTTGAGGTGGGTTGCGCGTGATTTGATGCGGCGCTGCGTCCTGGCTTTGACAATCAACACCTGTAAACAAGGGAAGAAGGGGACGCCATGTCGAGTTTTCTGCGCGAGCAAACCTGCCGTCATGGGCGGTTTTTCTACAACATCAATGACCTTTATGTGGGGCGCTCGCTCAACCTGTACGGTGAATGGGCCGAGTCCGAGGTACATCTTTTCAGCCAGATCGTGCGCCGTGGGGATGTGGTGCTGGAAGCGGGGGCCAACATTGGCTCGCATACGGTGGCCCTGTCAAAACTGGCCGGCCCCAACGGCATCGTGCACGCATTTGAGCCGCAGACCCATGCGCACCAGTTGCTGTGTACCAACCTGATTGTGAACGGCTGTGTGAACACCCGAACCGCCCAGTGCGCGCTGGGTGCTGCCCGGCATGAGACGGAATTTCCGGATTTGTCGCCTGGCCAGTCTGATAATTTCGGCGCCGCCAGTCTGCTGGCACCCTCGTCGGTGATGCGCAAGGTTCAGGTGGACACGGTGGACAGCCTGGGCCTGGAGCGGCTGGACTTTCTGAAAGTCGACATTGAAGGGTATGAGCCGCAGTTGCTGGAGGGCGCCCGCAGCACGATAGAGCGGCTCAGACCGATTGCGTTCATCGAATCGGTCAACCCCTACACGGGTGATATCAGTGGCGCGCTTAAAGCGTATTTTTTGCCACTCGGCTACCGCTGCTGGCACTACATCACGCCACTCTTCAACCCGCAAAACTTCAACGGGCTGACGTATGACGCTTTTCCGGGGCAATGGTCGTTTGATCTGCTTTGCGTGCCCCCCGAGCGCGCGCAGGTGCTGGGCCTGGACGATGCCGAAACACACCCGACACAGTGCCATGCGCCGGAGCAGTGGCGCAGCGCCAGCGTGGTTTACCGCTAGTCGGGCAGCCTTGCCCGGCGATCACCCTGCGTAGATTGGGCCGGCTTGCCCACAGCATCAAATCGTTAAACGCAAATAAAAAAGCCCGCCGATGGTGCCATCTGGCGGGCTTTTAAAAGACGCAGCGGGGATTTAACGCTGGGCCATGGGTTTGACGTCGCGCGACACCGAGCCGGTGAACAGCTGTCGTGGCCGGCCAATCTTGTACTCGGGGTCACCAATCATTTCGTTGAGCTGGGCAATCCAGCCGACGGTGCGGGCCAGTGCAAAGATGGCGGTGAACAACGGCACCGGAATACCGATGGCGCGCTGCACGATGCCGGAGTAGAAGTCGACGTTGGGGTAGAGCTTGCGCGACACAAAATAGTCGTCTTCCAGCGCAATCTTTTCCAGGGCCATGGCCAGCTTGAACAGCGGATCGTTTTGCAGGCCCATCTCGATTAGCACTTCCTTGCAGGTTTCCTGCATGAGCTTGGCGCGCGGGTCGTAGTTTTTGTAGACGCGGTGGCCAAAACCCATCAGCTTGACGCCGGAGTTCTTGTCCTTGACCTGCTTGATGAAGTCACCGATTTTTTCGATGCCACCATTTTTCTGGATGTCGCCCAGCATGTTGAGGGCCGCTTCGTTGGCACCACCGTGCGCCGGACCCCAAAGGCAGGCCACACCGGCAGCGATGGCGGCAAACGGGTTGGTGCCCGAAGAGCCGCACAGGCGAACCGTGGAGGTCGACGCGTTCTGCTCGTGGTCTGCATGCAAAATGAAGATGCGGTCAAGGGCGCGCTCCAGCACCGGGTTGACCTTGTACTCTTCGCACGGCGTGGCAAACATCATGTGCAGGAAGTTGCCGGCATAGCTCAGGTTGTTCTTCGGGTACATGTAGGGCTGGCCCACGGTGTACTTGTAGGCCATGGCGACCAGCGTCGGCATTTTGGCGATCAGCCTGATCGCAGAGATGTCGCGGTGCTCGGGATTGGTGATGTCGGTGCTGTCATGGTAGAAAGCCGACAGGGCGCCGACCAGGCCGGTCATGATGGCCATCGGGTGCGCGTCACGGCGAAAGCCGCGCAGAAAAAACTGCATCTGCTCGTTGACCATGGTGTGGTTGGTCACGCGGCTTACAAAGTCTTTTTTCTGGTCGCCGTTGGGCAGCTCGCCGTAAAGCAGCAGGTGGCAGGTTTCGAGGTAATCGCAGTTGGTCGCGAGCTGCTCGATGGGGTAGCCACGGTACAGCAACTCACCCTTGTCGCCATCAATGTAGGTGATGGATGACTGGCACGAAGCGGTCGAGAGAAAACCGGGGTCGTAAGTGAACATGCCGGTCTGCGCATACAGCTTGCGGATATCGACTACATCGGGACCGACACTGCCCTGGTACACCGGCAAATCGACGCTAGGGCTGCCATTGCTGAAGGACAGGGTGGCTTTGTTGTCAGCTAACTTCATGGTCTGGTCTTTCTCTCGTATCAAATGAAAACAGTTACGGGGCCGGTTGCAATACTGCGCAGGAACTCAGGGGCGGAGCAAGTTTAAAACTTCAATTGCTTCAAAAGTAGAGGCACTCACCTGCGCACTTTCGTCAGCGAGCTGGTGGGGCTCTTTGCGCCTGAGCAACAGGTCCAGCAAATCGTTGTCGGCCAGTGTCATTAAATCATCCATGCCTTTAGCCTGCCTGACAGTCAGCGTACGGCTGTGATGCAAAAAGAACTTTTCGATCAGCAGGTCGTTTTCCAGCAGACCCCGACGGCAGCGCCAGCGCAGTTTGCTTAAACCGCGTTCATCGAGCAATGCGTCGCTGGTGTTCATTTGGACGTTTTGCAGCAAAGGCTTCAAACCGTGCGTAAAACCATCATTTCCTTGATCTTGCCGATGGCCTTGGTCGGGTTCAAACCCTTGGGGCAAACATCAACGCAGTTCATGATGGTGTGGCAGCGGAACAGGCGGTACGGGTCTTCCAGGTTGTCCAGGCGTTCAGCAGTGGCTTCGTCGCGGCTGTCGGCGATGAAACGATAGGCTTGCAACAGCCCGGCCGGGCCCACAAACTTGTCGGGGTTCCACCAGAAGCTGGGGCAGGAGGTCGAGCAACTGGCGCACAAAATGCATTCGTACAGGCCATTGAGTTCATCGCGCTCTTCGGGGCTTTGCAGGCGTTCTTTTTCAGGTGGCACGTTGTCGTTGATCAAATACGGCTTGATCGAGTTGTACTGCTTGAAGAACTGCGTCATGTCGACAATCAGGTCGCGTACGACCGGCAGGCCGGGCAGTGGCTTGAGCGTGATGGTCCCCGGCAGCGTGAGCATGTTGGTCAGGCAGGCCAGGCCGTTCTTGCCGTTGATGTTCATGGCGTCAGAGCCGCAAACGCCTTCAC
>JANNXF010000164.1:0-5655 GCA_031409395.1 Polaromonas sp. | reverse complement strand
AAGTGCCCGAGCGACTGGGCGTGGGCGTGTTGCTGGCGCTGACCGCAGCATCACTGTTTTTCTTTAACCGCCAGCCGGGGCTGGACGCCACCGCGCTGTATTTCGTGGGCTCCTATGGGCTGGGCATGATGGCTTTCTGGGTATCCACCACAGTTGGCAAGCGCCAGCGTGCACAGTGGTTGCTGGCGCTTCTGATGCTGGGCGGGGCCGCCTTGCTGCTGGATTTCAGGGGGCGCATTGCCCTGGCGCTGGTTGTGGCGCTAGGTCTGGCGTGGCTGCCCCAAAGAGAGGTGTTCCGGCGGTGGCAGGCAACGCGCCCGCTGGTGCAACTCGGCCAGATGTCGTACTCGGTATTTTTGATTCACTTCCCGGTGTGCCTGCTGGTCAATGCGGTGGTGGGGTTTTTCTGGCCGACCCAGCTGATGGCCAATGCGCTGGGCTTGCTGAGCGCCTTCGGGCTGTCCCTGCTGGCGGGCGCCGCGCTGTACCGGTGGGTCGAAGCCCGGCCGCAGCCGGTTCGGGTTTCGGCCAGCGCCAGCCCCTTGCTGCCCTGAGGCCTGCCTCGCCAGTTTCTTCAGTGAAAAGTGGCTTTCGCCCAAATAGCATGGGTGCAAGTAGCTATTAAATAAATAGCAGTTGGGCGCGCCACATATGGTTTCAGGCATGTTCAGTCGCGACTAGCGACCAAACATCTCCAGCTTCAGGGCAGACGCCTCGCCCAGCCAGGCAGCGTGGGCCGTGTGGTCTGCCAGGTCTTCGCCGGTGTTCGCATGCACCAGCACATCCAGCCCGTTGCGGTGCGCGTCCAGCCAGGGAATCAGGCGGCCAAACTGGTGGCTGTCAAAGCTCAGCTGGCAGCTCCAGTGCGGGTGCGGGCCGACCTCTCGCTCATGCACACGCCCCACAGCTACCGCAAAAAGTTCACCCGCCTGCTGGCACAGCGCACGGGCTTGCTCAAGGGTTTCAGGCCCGAAATACACATGGGCGTGGTAGTGGGCGTGGGTGTTTTCGGGGCGTTGGGTCATGGCGGGGCAGGGGGACATGCAATGCCCTGATTGTCAGGCCGGCTGCATGGTGTGCGTTGTTCCAAAATTTCAGGTCTAGAATAACTGTGTATTTATACAGCTAACCAGGGGTTTTAAACCTCGACGCTTCAAACCCGACCACCCCGTCTGATTGCCATGACCGACGCCATCATCCCGCTTCACGCCATCAAGGGCCGGGGCACGGCCACGCGCATCCCCCACCGTTTTGAAAAGGACAGCCGCTCCGCCTGGGACGATGGCTGGGGCACACTGGCAGAAGCCGAGGCCGGCGAGAAAGTGCGGCTGGAAACCGAAGTGATTTTTGAAGATGCCCGCAGCGCCATCACCCACAACGACTCGCCCGATATTTTTTTCGACCACGGCCTCAACCCCTACCGCGGTTGCGAGCATGGCTGCACCTACTGCTATGCGCGGCCCACGCACAGCTACCTCAATCTGTCGCCCGGCCTGGACTTTGAAACCAAAATCATCGCCAAGCGCAATATTGCCGAGGCGCTGCGTGCCGATCTGGGCAAGCGCAGCTATCTGCCCAGGCTGCTCAACATTGGCTCGGCCACCGACTGCTACCAACCCGTGGAGCGCGAACTGCGGCTCACACGCGGCGTGATTGAGGTGCTGCAGCAAACGCGCCATCCGTTTTCACTGGTCACCAAATCCAGCGGCGTGGAGCGCGACCTTGATTTGATTGCACCGATGGCAGTGGCCCGCCTGGCGGCGGTGTACATCACCATCACAACGCTTGATGGCGAACTGGCCCGCAAGCTGGAGCCGCGTGCCGCCGCACCGCAGCGCCGGCTGCGCACCATCGAGACGCTGGCGGCCCATGGCGTTCCGGTGGGGGTGAGTGTGGCGCCGCAAATTCCGTTTGTGAATGAAGACATGGAGCAGGTGCTGGAAGCCGCCTGGACAGCCGGTGCACGCAGCGCCTTTTACACCGTGATTCGCCTGCCCTGGGAGGTGGCGCCGATTTTTCAGGAGTGGTTGGCGCTGCATTACCCGCAGCGCGCCGCCCGCATCATGGCGCGCATTCACGAGATGCGGGGCGGCAAAGACTATGACAGCGATTTCGCCACGCGCATGAAGGGTAGCGGCCTGTGGGCAGATTTGATTCGCCAGCGCTTTGAAAAAACCTGCCAGCGCCTGGGCTTTAACCGACAGCGTATAGAGCTGGACACCCAGCAGTTCAGGCCGCCAGCACGGGCGGGGCAGGGGAGTCTTTTTTAGAACCGTTTTTAAGCGTCGTTCACCCGAAAGGGCTGGGTCACGGTGCCAGGGCCCAGGCGGGCTGCGCCTGGGTGCACCCGGCGTAGATGTCCAGGGCCGGCTTGTAGGCGCTGGTCTGCACATTCATCAGCCCGAGGACCGAGTGGAAGTAGTTGTCGTGGCTGACCGGCACGTCGATTTGCCGCTTCAGGCAGGCGGTGCTGATGTGGTTGCGCTGCTCGAATTGCGGTGACAGCCAGGTCACCCAGGGGACGTGTTTTTGCGCGTCGGGGGCAATCGCGTAGGGCATGCCGTGCAGGTACAAATTATTTTCACCCAGCGACTCGCCGTGGTCTGACAGGTAAAGCAGAGCCGGTGCGCTGCTGGCCTGTTGCGTCTTCAGCCAGGCGATGGCAGAACCCAGAAAATGGTCGGTGTAGGCAATGCTGTTGTCGTAGGCATTGGTCAGTGCGTCCTGGCTGCAGCTCTGCAGGGCGTTGTCAGTGCATTCGGGCAAGAACTTCTTGAATTCCGGGGGCGATCGCTTGTAATAGGCCGGGCCGTGGCTGCCCATCTGGTGCATCACCACCACCACGCCTTTGGCTCTGCGCTCGGCGGGCAGCGCGGCAATGCGCTCGTTGATGCCCTGCAGCATCACCCCGTCAAGGCATTCACCGCCTTCGCACAGTCCGGGCACTGTCAGCGCCGAGGTGTCCACGTGGGGAATCCTGTCGCAAGCCCCCTTGCAGCCCGACTGGTTGTCAATCCACAGAACGGCCAGGCCGGCGCGCTGCAGCACGTCGAGCAAACCTTCGTAGTTGGCGGGTCGACCGTCATAGGCCTGCCGCCCAAAGTTTGAAAACATGCAGGGCACCGAGGCTGCCGTGCTGGTGCCGCACGACCAGGCATTGCGCTGGCTGACAAGGTTCTCCTGGGCCAGACTTGGCGTGGTGGGGCGTGGGTAGCCGTTGATGGCGAAGTGGTCGCTGCGCGCCGTCTCGCCCAGCACCAGCAGCAGCAGGGGCGGTCTGGTCTGGGCGGTGTAGCGGTCGCCCAGCCTGGCGTCTTCTCCCAGCGAAAACAGGACCGACTCGGCCTGCTGACGCGGTTTGACGGCGAGTGTGCCCAGCGCGTAAAAGGTGTTGAACGGATTGATCATGTAGCGCACATGGGGGTGGTTGCGCATGACGGTGGCCAGGCCCTGAAAAAACAGCACCACCACCAGCACCAGCAGTGTGCAGGCCGTGCCCAGCGTCACGGCGTTCGACAGCAGTTGCCGAACGACGGTTTCTGGCCTGACATTTTGCCGCCACAGGGTAAAAATTGGCACGATGGCCAGCACCGCCAGCGTGGCCAGCAGACGCCAGTTGAGCAGGTCGCGCGTTTCGCGCACGTCGGTCTGCAAGGTGTTGACCATCATGGTCTTGTCAATCACCACGCCATAGGCCAGCATGAAGTAGGCGCCAAAGGCCGCAGACAGCAGAAACAGCGTGATCACGGGTTTCAGTGTCCAGCGCCAGGCCAGCAGACTGAACAGCGCCAGAGTCACCAGGGCAATGACCAGTGCCAGCGCAATGCTGACGGTGAAAGCCTGTGTGCCACTGAGGTCCGGCAGGCGGCTCAGTTCCCGCCACAGGGCGATGTTGCAAACGATGGCCAGCCAGAGGCTTGAAAACACCATCAGCCAGACCGGCTGAATGCCCGGCAATCGGCTAACGGCCGGTTTTGACGCGGCGGCCACACGGCCCACCAGAACGGGCGCAGTGTAGGGCGAAGGCAGGATCAACGGCATGGCCGCCGAAGTTTATTGAGGGCTGCTTAAGAGACCCTTAAGTCCTTTTTAAACCGGGTTTTTTGTGTCCCTGCCTGCCTGTTCACGCCAATAACTGGCGGGCGTGGTGCCTCAGATGGTCGTCCATGAAGCTGGCAATAAAGTAGTAGCCGTGGTCGTAGCCGGCGTGGCGGCGCACGGTGAGCGGCTGGGCTTTGGCGGCGCAGGCGGACTCAAACAGCTGCGGGTGCAGCTGTTC
The DNA here is from genome assembly GCA_031409395.1 of Polaromonas sp. Classification (GTDB taxonomy): domain Bacteria; phylum Pseudomonadota; class Gammaproteobacteria; order Burkholderiales; family Burkholderiaceae_C; genus Polaromonas. The sequence goes on along the minus strand of JANNXF010000164.1, from coordinate 1,376 downwards.
GGCCAGAAATTTGTCCGCCAGGCCCTGGTCAATCAAAATGCCGCCCGGATAGGGGGCGCTGCCCAAACAGTTCATCAAGGCGGTGGCGTCGTGTTCAGCCCAGCGGGACTCGTCTGCTCCCAGGTAGCCGGCAAATGCCTTGCGGCCCCAGGGACACTGGCTGGGCGCGCAGATGGGCGCCAATGCCGACAACGACTTGAAGCGGCCCGGATGCCGCAGCGCCAGCGTGAGTGCACCGTGGCCGCCCATCGAGTGGCCAAAGATGCCGATGCGGTCTGCGTCAATCGGCAGGGAGCCTGTCAGCAGCGGCAGCAGTTCCGCCAAGATGTAGCTTTCCATGCGCCAGTGCTCTGCCCACGGGGCCGCGGTCGCATCAAGGTAAAACCCGGCACCCACGCCAAAATCCCATGCATCCGCTTCACCCGGCGCGTTGGCCCCGCGCGGGCTGGTGTCTGGCGCAATCAGGGCCAGGCCCAGTTCAGCCGCCAGGCGCTGCGCACCGGCCTTGGTCATGAAGGTTTCTTCGTTGCAGGTCAGGCCCGCCAGGTAGATCACGGCGGGCACCGGGCCTTGCGAAGCCTGCGGTGGCAAGTAGACCGAAAAACGCATCGGCAAGCCGATTTCCTGCGAGTCATGGCGGTAAAAGCGCTGCATGCCGCTGAAGCAGGCGTGCTCGCTGAGGAGTTCAGGGCGTGTGGTCACAGGATCTTCCAGTTCAAGCAGAGGCCGCTACAAGCGCACCTGGGCTAGGTCTTCACCAGCAGGGGCCGCGGGACTGGCTTTGCCAGACCGCAGGCGCAGCGCCCACTCGGGGGGCAGCGCAGTACACGAAGTTACAAGCGTGGGGGCTAATAAATGACCACACCACGGATCGACTCGCCGCTTTTCATCAGGTCAAATCCCTTGTTGATGTCTTCGAGCGGCATGGTGTGGGTAATCAGGTCGTCGATGTTGATCTTGCCTTCCATGTACCAGTCGACAATTTTCGGCACATCGGTACGGCCGCGCGCACCGCCAAAAGCAGAGCCTTCCCATTTCCGGCCGGTCACCAGCTGGAAGGGGCGGGTGGAGATTTCAGCGCCCGCTTCAGCCACACCAATGATGATGCTGCGGCCCCAGCCCTTGTGGGTGCATTCGAGCGCCTGCCGCATGACCTGGGTGTTGCCTATGCATTCAAAGCTGTAGTCGGCACCGCCGTCAGTCAGTTGCACGATGGCGTCCACCACGTTTTCGACCTTTTTGGGGTTGATGAAATGGGTCATGCCAAACTTGCGCGCCATGGCCTCGCGCTCGGGGTTCAAATCAACGCCGATGATCTTGTCAGCGCCGACCATCTTCGCGCCCTGAATCACGTTCAGGCCAATGCCGCCCAGGCC
>JANNXF010000163.1:0-2125 GCA_031409395.1 Polaromonas sp. | reverse complement strand
CCGACCTGTGCCTGGCACTGGAGGTGGCGGGGCAAAGCGCGCTTACAACGCCTGCCGATGGCAGTGTGGGTTCGCGTGTGGATGTGGGTACACGTGATTGACCACCCAGTTGTCAATTCGCCTGGTTGACGAGCAGATTTTGCCTAGTTATGGAATTTTCTCACGTCCTATATAGATAGTTTGCTATTTATATAATAGCTTGCGTGATTGGTGCCATTTTTATGGCGCTTAGTCGAGTGATGCCGCAGCCTGGGCATCTGCCGCTTTTTTGGCAAACTCTGCGCGCAAGGCCTTGAGTTTTTCCCGCGGGTCTTCGCGCACCGTGGTTTTGTCCAGCCCCATCTCCGCAATGAACCGGCTGGGCAGTGCGGGAATCATCTCGCGGCCTTTCTTGCGTTTGCGCGTCCAGCTCACCGACAGGCTGCGCTGCGCACGGGTAATGCCCACGTACATCAGGCGGCGCTCTTCCTGCAGGCGCTCGAGGATGCTGTGGGCCATGCTGTCAGGCGTCGGGCCGTGGTTACCGCCTGATACCTTGTTCTCGCCATCGGCCCGACCGGTGGGGTTGGCCTCGTCACCCAGTTTGAACGGCAGCATGCCCTCGGTCACCCCCACCAGCATCACGTGCGGCCACTCCAGGCCTTTTGCGGCATGCAGCGTTGACAATGTGACGACGTTTTGATCCTGCTCGCGCTCGCTGATCGTTGACAGCAGCGATACGGTCTGCGCTACCTCCAGCAGGGACTTCACCTCATCCATGGTGGATGTACCCGCCGCATCGTCAATGTGCCCGCTGCAGCGCGCCGCCATCCAGTCGCAGAAATCCATCACGTTGGACCAGCGCGCCGCAGCGAGTTTTTCCGTTTCTTCGCCGTCGTACAGATGTTTCTCGTAGCCGATTTCCTTGAGCCATTCCAGCAGAAACGTCTTTGCCGCCTCTGCACCCTCGGTGTGGCGCGCGCGAAATTCCAGGTCGTTCACATACCGGCCAAACTCATGCAGGCTGCCCACCGCCTTGGGCGGGAGCACGCTGCCCAGCGATGACGAAAAAAGCGCCTCAAACAGGCTGACTTTGTACTTGCCAGCAAAAACACCCAGCGTACCGAGCGTCTGGTGGCCAATGCCGCGTTTGGGTGTCGTCACCGCGCGCAGAAAAGCCGGGTCATCGTCGTTGTTGATCCACAGCCGGAACCAGCCGCACAGGTCTTTAATCTCGGCCCGGTCAAAAAAGCTGGTGCCGCCCGAAACCTTGTACGGGATTTGCGCCTTGCGCAGCGCTTTTTCAAACGTTTTGGCCTGGTGGTTGGCGCGGTAGAGCACGGCAAAGTCTTTGAAATCTGTGGCCCCCACGCTTGCCACTTCGTGTGCTGCGCTGCCCCCCGAGGGGGCCGTGCCTTGCTTGGGGCGGCCCGGCGCGGCGGCGATGACATGACCCCCACGGTCGCCCACTTCGTGTGGCTCCCTGCCCCCCGGGGGGGCCGTGCCTTGCTTGGGGCGGCCCGGCGCGGCGGCGTCTGCGGGTTGGGGCACGCCACCCAGCGCCCGCAGGCTCTGGATGCGCGCCACCGTGCGCTCGGCCTCGTGCTCTTCGCTGTCGGCATCGACCACGCGCACCGGTTCGCCTTCGCCCAAAGCGCTCCACAGATTTTTAGGACACAGCTTGGGGTTGGGGCCAATCACGTTGTTGGCCGCACGCAATATCGCACCGGTGGAACGGTAGTTTTGCTCCAGCTTGATGACTTTGAGCGTGGGGAAATCCAGTGGCAGTTTTTTCAGGTTATCCAGAGTCGCCCCGCGCCAGCCGTAAATGCTCTGGTCGTCGTCGCCCACCACGGTAAAGCGAGCGTCCTTTGCAGCAGTTCCCAACGCGCCTCCGGCCAGCAGCTTCAAAAACTCATACTGCGTGGCATTGGTGTCCTGGTATTCGTCTACCAGCACATGGCCTGCCAGTTTTTGCCATTTGGCCCTGACATGCTCATGATTTTGAAGCAGTTTCAGCGGCAGGCTGATGAGGTCGTCAAAGTCAACGCTCTGGTAGGCGGTCAGTCGCTCTTCATAACGCGCCATGATGCGGGCGGTGATTTTCTCGGAAGCATCCGCAGCCTGCGCCTCGGCCTCGGCCGCG
>JANNXF010000162.1:0-3567 GCA_031409395.1 Polaromonas sp. | reverse complement strand
AATCGAGGCGTTCGGGTCGCCCATGGCGGCCATGGCGATGAAGCCGCCTTTCAGGATGACCGAGGGTTTGACGCCGAAAAACGCGGGTTTCCAGACCACCAGGTCCGCCCATTTGCCGATCTCGACCGAGCCGACTTCGTGGGAAATACCGTGGGCAAGCGCCGGGTTGATGGTGTATTTGCTGATGTAGCGTTTGGCGCGAAAGTTGTCGTTGCGTGGGCTGTGTTCCATCGGCGAACCCCCACCCCAGCCAGCGCCCGCTGGGGCAGGGGGCAGCAGGTGACCGCGCTGCTGCTTCATCTTGTGCGCCGCCTGCCAGGTGCGGATGATGACCTCACCGACACGGCCCATGGCCTGGCTGTCAGAGCTCATCATGCTGATAGCGCCCAGGTCATGCAGCACGTCTTCGGCGGCAATGGTTTCCTTGCGGATACGGCTTTCGGCAAAGGCCAGGTCTTCGGCGATGGCTGCGTCCAGGTGGTGGCAGACCATCAGCATGTCGACGTGCTCGTCCAGCGTGTTGACGGTGTAGGGCATGGTCGGGTTGGTGGAGCTGGGCAGAAAGTTCTCTTCGCCGACCACGCGCAAAATATCCGGCGCATGGCCGCCGCCTGCGCCCTCGGTGTGAAAGGCGCACAGGCCGCGCCCCTTGGTGGCGGCAATGGTGTTTTCCACAAAGCCTGATTCATTGAGCGTGTCGGAGTGAATCGCCACCTGCGTGTCGGTTTCGTCGGCCACGTCCAGGCAGTTGCTGATGGCCGCAGGGGTGGTACCCCAGTCTTCGTGCAGTTTCAGGCCAATCACGCCGGCGTTGATCTGCTCATGCAGCGCGGCGGGCAGGGCGCTGTTGCCCTTGCCCAGAAAGCCCAGGTTCATCGGAAAGGCATCGGCGGCCTGCAGCATGCGCTCGATGTTCCACGGCCCCGGCGTGCAGGTGGTGGCAAAGGTGCCGGTGGCCGGGCCGGTGCCGCCGCCCAGCATGGTGGTGATGCCGGAGGTCAGCGCTTCTTCAATCTGCTGCGGGCAAATAAAGTGAATGTGCGAGTCAATGCCGCCAGCGGTGACGATCATGCCTTCGCAGCTGATGACTTCGGTGCCGGGGCCAATGATGATGTCAACGCCGGTCTGCACATCGGGGTTGCCGGCCTTGCCAATGGCGGCAATGCGCCCGCCCTTCAGGCCAATGTCGGCCTTGACAATGCCCCAGTGGTCGATGATGAGTGCGTTGGTCATCACCGTATCCACTGCGCCCTGGGCATTGGTGCATTGCGACTGCGCCATGCCGTCACGAATGGTCTTGCCGCCGCCGAACTTGACCTCTTCGCCGTAGCTGCCGGCGCGCAGCGTGTAGTCGGCTTCCACCTCGACCATCAGGTCGGTATCGGCCAGCCTGAGCCGGTCGCCAACGGTGGGGCCAAACATTTCAGCGTAGGCGCGTCGTCCTATCGTTGCCATCAGAGCAGTCCTTGAACAAGTCCACGAAACCCGTACACCTTGCGCTCGCCCGCAAAGTCCACCAGCTCCACCGTGCGCTGCTGGCCAGGCTCAAAGCGCACCGCCATGCCAGACGCGATATTGAGCCGCATGCCGCGCGCGGCCTCACGGGCAAAGCCAAGCGCTGCGTTGGTTTCAAAAAAATGGTAGTGAGAGCCCACCTGGATGGGCCGGTCAGACGTGTTTTGCACCACCAGCGTGGTGGTGCGCCGCCCTGCGTTCAGCACATGGTGATCAGGGTGGGGGCCGTCTGTGAACAATTCGCCGGGTGTCATGGCCGCCTCACTTGCCGCCACGGCCAAGCCAGACGGCCAGCGTGACGAGCCCGGCGACCACCAGAAAGCCCCAGGTGTCGGTGGCGTGCCAGTGCAGGCCGCCCATGCCGTGGCCGTCATGGGAAAAAGCGGCTGTAGCGCCCGTTGCAAGGGCACAGGCAGCTATCAATTTAAGCGTGAAGGGTGTTTTCATGGGGTGTCCGGTTTAAACAATCGGCTGGTGCACCGTGACCAGCTTGGTGCCGTCAGGAAACGTGGCTTCGACCTGGATGTCAGAAATCAGCTCGGCAATGCCGTCCATCACGTCGGCCCGGCTCAGAATGCTGCGGCCCTCACTCATGAGCTGCGCCACGGTTTTACCGTCACGCGCGCCTTCCATGACGGCGGCACTGATGAACGCCACCGCTTCCGGGTAATTGAGTTTGAGACCGCGCGCGCGGCGGCGCTCGGCCAGCAGGGCGGCAGTAAAAATCAGCAGCTTGTCTTTTTCGCGAGGGGTGAGTTCCATGGGTGCTTCTTGGGGTTCTCTGGCGGGCGTTTGGCCAGGGCAGTGGCAGCAAGAAAGGTGCCATTGCGGCTTTGCCAGGGAGATTCCCGCTTCAAAAGTGCCGTTCGCCCAATAGATACGGGCGCAGGCAGCTATCTAATTCATAGCGTCTGCCGCGCTTTTCCGTTCATTGAACGCCGCCCGCGCCTCCATGATGGTCTGTTGGTGCTTTTCGGCCCAGGTCCAGACCCCGCAAAACGCGGCGCCCAGGCTGTGGCCGAGTTCTGTCAGCGCGTAGTCCACCCGGGGCGGCACCACCGGGTACACGGTGCGCAGCACCAGCCCGTCGGCCTCCATCTGGCGCAGGGTTTTGGTCAGCATTTTCTGGCTGACATCGCCGATCAGCTCGCCCAGCCGGGTAAAGCGCAGCGTGCCATGCTCTTCAAGGGTTTCCAGCGCCAGCATGGTCCATTTGTCGGCCACCCGGCCAATGATTTCCCGCACCAGGGCTTGCAGCGCCGGGTCAACGCTGTTCACCAGCGGCGGCTGGCCAGTTGGGGGTTGTGCTTGCGAACAGGTTTCAGTCATGTGAAATCATCACTCTCTTTTTGGTAAGTATGCCACTTTCAAGCGCCTACTTCCTTTTGGTTTGTGAAAGTTTTACCATCGCGTCCTTCCTCAATTTACCCAAGGCACGCACACCATGCAAATGACAAACAACACCATTCTGATCACCGGCGGCGGCAGCGGCATTGGCCGCGCACTGGCTGAAGCCTTTCACGCACGGGGCAACCAGGTCATCATTGCCGGCCGCCGCCAGGCCCTTCTGGACGAGACCACGGCGGCCAACCCGGGCATGGCGTCAAGCACGCTTGATATTGAAAGCGCCAGCGACATTGAGCGTTTTGCCGCGCAGATCAGGCGCGACTACCCGGCGCTGAATGCCGTGATTCACAACGCCGGCATCATGCGTCCGGAAAACCTGCTGACGGCCCCCCTGGCAGATGCAGAGGCGATGATCGCCACCAATCTGCTGGGCCCGATTCGCTTGAATGCGGCGCTGTTGCCGCTGCTGCTGGGCCAGCCGCAGGCCAGCATAATGACGGTCTCGTCGGGACTGGCTTTTCTGCCGCTGGCCACGACCCCCACCTATTGCGCCACCAAGGCGGCCATCCACTCCTACACCCAGTCGCTGCGCTACCAGCTGGCGGCGTCGCGAGTGCAGGTGCTAGAGCTGGCGCCGCCCTATGTGCAAACCGAGCTGATGGGCGCCTGGCAGTCCAGCGACCCGCACGCCATGCCACTCAAAGA
>JANNXF010000161.1:0-4255 GCA_031409395.1 Polaromonas sp. | reverse complement strand
GTAAAACTCCAGGTGCTTGAACTCGGCCTTGACCGCCGAAAACATCTCTTCCACCCGGCCAATGTGCTCGTCCATGGTGCCGCCCACGTCCATCAGCAGCAGCACCTTCACGTTGTTGTGGCGCTCGGGCACCATCTTGATGTCGAGCCAGCCGGCGTTGGCGGCGGTGGAGCGGATGGTGTCGTCAAGATCCAGCTCTTCGGCGTTGCCCTGGCGCGCAAACTTGCGCAGGCGGCGCAGCGCCACCTTGATGTTGCGCGTGCCCAGCTCCTGGGTGTCGTCGTAGTCCTTGTAAGCCCGTTGGTCCCACACTTTCACGGCGCTTTTGTTGCGGCTTTTTTCCTGGCCAATGCGTATGCCTTGCGGGTTGAAACCGTTGGCACCAAACGGTGAGGTGCCGCCGGTGCCAATCCATTTACTGCCACCCTCGTGGCGTTCTTTCTGCTCCTCAAAACGCTTTTTCAGCGTTTCCATGAGCTCGTCCCAGCCCATTTTCTCGATCTTCGCCTTGTCTTCGGGGCTGAGTTCGAGTTCAAGATTTTTGCGCAGCCATTCAAGCGGGACTTCCTTGGTGAAGTCGGCAACCATTTCCACGCCCTTGAAGTAGCTGGCGAAGGCGCGGTCAAATTTGTCGTAGTGTTTCTCGTCCTTCACCAGGATGGCCCGGCTCAGGTAGTAGAAGTCGTCAATCTTGTAGGCACCTTCGCCGCCGCTGGATTCGTGCTTTTCGCTGTTCGGCCCGACAACCCCGGCCTCCAGCGCTTCGAGCAGCATCAGGTATTCCTTGACGGAGACCGGCAATTTGGCCGAGCGCAAGGTGTAGAAAAAATCAATCAGCATGATGCGTCAAACCGGCGTCCGGGGTTTGTCCAGCAGGTACAGCAGTTGCGCTTTCACTTCAGGCCATTCACCCGAGCGCAGGCTGTACATCACGGTGTCACGGATGGTGCCGTCGCGCCGCAGCGCGTGGCCCCGGATCACGCCGTCCTTGCGGGCGCCCAGCCGCTCAATGGCTTGCTGCGAGGCAAAGTTGAAGTTGTCGGTGCGCCAGCCCACCACATGGCAACCGAGGGTTTCAAACGCATGCGTCAGCATCAGCAGCTTGCAGGTGGTGTTGACGTGGGTGCGCTGGCAGCGTGCGGCATACCAGGTGTAACCAATCTCGACGCGTTTGACCGCGGGCAGTATGTCGTGGTAACTGCTGCTGCCCAGCACCGTGCCACTGGCCTGGTCGGTCACGGCAAAGGCGAAACGGTTGCCGTCTTTGTAGGCGTCCAGCGCGGTTTCAATGTAGGCACGGGTCTGGTCGGGTTCTGGCACAGAGGTGATGCGCAGCTGCCACAACTTGCCATCGGCCGCTGCAGCGCGCAGGCCGGCCTCGTGCGCCAAGGTCAAGGGCACGAGTTCAAGGCCGCGCGCAGACAGCGTGACAGGTTGGACAAAATTCATCGGTCTTTACCCTGTTTTTTGGAAGGTGCCGGCAGTGCTTCGGCGGCTGTGGCGGCGCGCCTGGCCTGCACCGCACGCCACCGGCGGGCCAGCTGCAGGCCCAAGCCCCCACACACGGCAATCAGCGCAAGGCCGCCGAGTGCGCTGTTGGTGTATTGGCCCTCAAAGGTTTCCAGCCCCAGCAGCCGCCCGGCCCAGAAGCCGATCAACGCGCCCCCCAGAAAACCCACGGCATCCGAGATGCCTTCTACCCAAAGTGATTTTTGATTCATGGCGTGTCCTTCGCGTTTCACAACACATTCAGCGGTTGTGGCGCTGCATGAACACCAGCTTTTCAAACAGCGTCACGTCCTGCTCGTTTTTCAGCAGGGCACCCAACAGTGGCGGTACTGCCACCTTGTCGTCCTTGCTTTGCAGGGCTTCAAGCGGAATGTCTTCAGCGACCAGCAGCTTGAGCCAGTCCAGCAGTTCGCTGGTCGAGGGTTTCTTTTTCAGGCCGGGCAGGTTGCGCACGTCATAAAAGGTTTTCATGGCGGCGGCCAGCAGCTCTTTCTTGAGGCCGGGAAAATGCACGTCCACGATCTGCTTCATGGTGTCGGCATCAGGAAACTTGATGTAGTGAAAAAAGCAGCGGCGCAAGAAGGCGTCGGGCAGTTCTTTTTCGTTGTTGGAGGTGATGAACACCAGCGGCCGGTGTTTGGCCTTGATGAGTTCGCGCGTCTCGTAAACGTAAAACTCCATGCGGTCAATTTCGCGCAGCAGGTCGTTCGGGAATTCGATGTCGGCCTTGTCAATTTCATCAATCAGCAAGGCGACCGGCTGGTCTGCGGTGAAGGCCTGCCACAGCACGCCCTTGACGATGTAGTTGTGGATGTCCTTGACTTTTTCATCGCCCAGCTGCGAATCGCGCAGGCGCGACACGGCATCGTATTCATACAGGCCCTGCTGCGCCTTGGTGGTGGACTTGATGTGCCATTGCAGCAAGGGAAGGTTCAGGGCCTGGGCCGCTTCCTCGGCCAGCATGGTTTTGCCCGTGCCAGGCTCGCCCTTGACGAGCAAGGGCCGTTTCAGGGCGGAAGCGGCATTGACGGCGAGCATCAGGTCGGGTGTGGCGACGTAGTTTTTTGAGCCTTGAAATTTCATGTTCTTGGTTCGGATATTGGGAGAAGAGACAAAGGGAGGGGCTGGAAAGAGACGAAAAATCACAAAAAAGCACAGGGGTTTTGGGGACCTTTGCCCGAATTGCCCCGGCTTGGCGCTCACGCCGGCAGGCCCAGATATAATCCAAGGCTGTTTTATACGATGAATTCTCACTGGATTGTGCGCGCAAAATGAACAAGCTGTTGACCACGATATTCGCTGTAGCTGTCTCCTGCGTGACGGTTTCAAGCTGGGCCCAGGGCATCACGGGCGATGCCAAAGCGGGTGCCACCAAGAACGCCATGTGCATCGGCTGCCATGGCATCAAGGGCTACCAGGCCTCGTTCCCCGAGGTTTACAAAGTGCCCATGATTTCCGGCCAGAGCGCGGCCTACATCACGTCCTCACTGAACGCCTACAGAAAAGGCGAGCGCAAGCACCCCAGCATGCGCGGCATTGCCCAGTCGCTGACCGACCAGGATATCGCTGACCTGGCCGCTTATTACAGCGTGCACGGCGTGGTGGCCGGCGCCGAAGTGCCGGCAAAACCAGCCGTCGAACCCAGCGCCCAGGTGCAGGCCCTGCTGAACAAGGCCAACTGCGCATCCTGCCATGGCGCCAACTTCAACCAGCCGATTGACCCGTCTTACCCCAAGCTGGCCGGCCAGCATGCCGACTACCTGTTTGTGGCGCTGAAGGCCTACAAGACCGAGAACAATGCAACCGTGGGCCGTGGCAACGCCATCATGTCCGGCATGGCCAAGCAGTACACGAATGCAGAACTCAAGCTGATGTCGGCCTACCTGGCTTCTCTCAAGGGTGAAGTCAAGGTGGTTCCGCAGAGCGAATTTCGCTGACCTGGCGCTCCGCCCATGAAAAAAGCCGCTGATACAGCGGCTTTTTTCATGGGCGCCCGTCTTTTCAGCCGGCGCTGTCAGTCCTGGGTCGCAGAGCGCTGCACGCAGTCAATGTAAGCGGCACCGTCGGGCGGGCGGCCTGCGCGTTGGCTTTCCCAGACCATCTGGCCCAGGCAGTCCATGGTTTGGTGGTGCGCCTCATGCAGCGAGTTCTTTCGCGCCGTCAGCAACTCCACCGCCTGGCGAATGCCGCGCGGCTGGTCTATGGAGCATTGTTCGCTGATCGACAGGTGCATGGACAGGTGCAAAAACGGGTTGGTTTTTCCCGCTTCCACGTCGTACATCTTTTCCAGCGCGGCATCGGCATCGGCAAAGTCTGCGTGGTATTCAGGGTGTTCTTCAATCCACTGGCTGGCAATGGTTTCCAGCGCTTCCAGCGGCTGTCCGCTGCGGGTTTTGGCATACACAGAACAGAAAAAACGGCGAACGTCGGCTTGCGATGGCGTGAACATGGCAGGAGCGTATCACGCGGCACCTTCCGGGCTGCTGGCACGACTTTCGTGGCATTGTGTCCTACAGACAGCCCGCTAGGGCGTCGTTACAGTCGGACACAAGGTGGCTGTGTTTCCGGGGCGCAGCGGCCCCAAAACCAACAAGCCCGGCGAGGAGATTTCAATGAACGCATCGCGTATTACCGGCATTGTGCTGATAGTTCTCGGCCTGGCCGGGTTTTTCACCGGTGGTTTCAGTTTCACCAAAGACACAACCGCCGCCAAAATTGGCCCGATCGAGTTGACCGTGAAAGAAAA
>JANNXF010000160.1:0-33731 GCA_031409395.1 Polaromonas sp. | reverse complement strand
CGGGATTCTTCCTGCTCGAACGCCTGGCTCACCGATTGGCGCACCACCCGTTCTATTTCTTCGCGAAGTCGGGGGGCCAGAGATTCGGTGTGCGCCAGAATCAGTTGCCCGACGGCTTCCCGCAAACGCCGGTCCAGCGTCAGGTCGACACTCTGCAACACGCGCTGCACCATCAGGTCTTCAAGCTCGGCAGAAATCACCAGGGAGGTTGCAGACTTGTCCATCACGGCGGTCGGCGTGGCAAAGGGCTGAACGATTTCGGTCAGCGTCGGCACGAAGCGTGGAGGAAGCGGCGGGCTGCTCATGCGCCCGCCCCCGCTGCGGCCAGGTCGTGTCGTTTCATGGCGTAACCCCTGTCGGTGTAGTGCTTCCAGCGAACACGTGCGGCCAGCCGGTCGTCGTCGGCCTGCGTGACCACCTCGATAAAGCGTTCGAAACGTTCAAATTCCGCGGGAATGTCCTGCCCCAGATTGACCAGGACACTGGCCGGCGGACAGCCACTGAGCGACTCGGCAAACAGCACGGGAGTGGCAGCCACGATCGCGTCGGCGGCGTCAGCACTGCAATGGGGTATGAATTCTGCGGGGGAAAAACTCCACAGCAATTGATCAAGCTCGGCCAGCACCTCCGGCCGGGCCGTGACCACCACCCTGGCGCCGCTCAGGTAGGCCTTGCGCAGCAAACGGCAGCTGTACACCAGCCTGTCTGCCACATTGAAATGAAAAGCGATCTCGGTCATGCCCTGACGCTGGAAACCGGCTTGCTTCTTTTGGCCGAAGGGGTTTTGGATGGCGCTTTGCCGGGCACTGCCACGGCGGCCTGCCCCAGCAAATACTCCACCAGCAGCGCCACGGGGCGACCCGTGGCACCTTTGGCTGCACCGCTTTTCCAGGCCGTGCCGGCAATATCCAGGTGAGCCCACGGAAAGCTCGCGGCGAAGCGCTGCAAAAACTTGGCCGCCGTGACGGCACCGCCGGCCCGGCCAGCCACATTGGCCACGTCGGCAAAATTCGTTTTCAGGCCTTCGGCATACTCGTCGTCAAGCGGCATCCGCCAGCACAAATCCAGCGAAGCCTCGCCCGCCTCACCCAGGGACCGGGCCAAACCGTCGTCACTCGAAAACAAGCCCGTTCGCACCCCGCCCAGGGCAACCACGCAAGCGCCTGTCAGCGTGGCAATATCCACCACGGCTTTGGGCTTGAAGCGTTCGGCGTAGGTCAGCGCATCACACAGCACCAGCCGCCCTTCTGCATCGGTGTTCAGAATCTCAATCGTTTGTCCGCTCATGCTGGTGACGACATCGCCGGGCTTGACGGCACGCCCGTCAGGCATGTTTTCACAGGCTGGAATCAGGCCCACCACGTTCAGTACGGGCTGCAGCTCGGCAAGTGCCCGGAAAGTGCCCAGCACACTGGCCGCGCCACACATGTCAAACTTCATCTCGTCCATTTCGCCCGCCGGCTTGATGGAAATACCGCCCGTGTCAAAGGTAATGCCCTTGCCGACCAGCACCACGGGGGCCACTGCCTTGGCCGCTCCGTCGTAACGCAGCACGATGAACCGCAGCGGCTCCTCGGAGCCTTTGGCCACGGCCATGAAGGAGCCCATCCCCAGCTTGCCCACTTCCTTGGGGCCCAGCACATCGACCTTGATACCAGGCAGTTTGGCCAGGGCCTTGGCCGCACCCGCCAGCAGAACGGGCGTGGCGTAGTTGGCCGGGCGGTTGGCCCACTCTTTGGCCAGATCGATGCCCTTGAGCAGTGCAACGCCCTTGTCAAACCCGGCCACCACGTCGGCCGCGCCGGGCACACCGATCACCACGCGCTCCAGCTTTGCGGGGCTGGCTTTGGATTTGCTGGTTGTGTAGGTGTAGCCGGCATCGCCGCAAGCCACCACAGCGGCCCTGACCACATCCTGCGAGGGCTTGTTCAGTGCGCCGAGGTACACCACGGCATGCTGGGCATTGCTTGATTTGAGGGCGCCCATGCCGGCGCTCAGGGCGGCACGCACATTCTTCGGACTGCCATCGCCCGCCCCGGCAAAGACCAGCCGCGTTGCCGCTATCCCTGGCAGACGGTAGGCCTTGAGCAGCTTGCCCGGCTTGGCCTCAAAGTCGCCAGCCTTGAGGGCCAGGGCCAGCAAGTCGGACACGGGGTCGTCGCCGGGAATCCACTCCAGGGGCACAAGCACCAGCAGTGCATCGCACTTTTCACTGCAAATACGGGCACGGGTCAATGTTTTGAGTTCAAAGTCCATAATTCAGGGTTTGGCAGGTCAAAGAAAAATAAAGCACAACAAAAGCAGTTATTCAGGCAATGTTATTCCAATCTTCGATTCGCAAAGAGTTGGCACGCAGTTTCGGGGCCACCCTGGTGGTGCTGGTCACCATTGTGATGACCATCGTACTGATCCGCACACTGGGCCAGGCGTCCCGTGGCTTCATCAATCCGCAGGACGTCATGCTGTTCATGGCCTACTCGGCTTTGGGCCGTCTGCCGACCATCCTGACACTCGCGCTTTTCATTGCCATGGTCAGCACCCTGTCGCGCATGTACCGCGACAGCGAAATGGTGGTGTGGTTTACCAGCGGTCAGGGACTGGCGGGTTTTCTGGGCCCGCTGTTCCGCTTTGCCTGGCCCGTATTGCTGGTGATCAGCCTGATGGCCATTTTTGTCTGGCCCTGGAGCAACCAGCAGACCAAGGACATGCAAAACCGCTACCAGCAGCGCGGCGACCTGGACCGCATTGCGCCGGGCCAGTTTCAGGAGTCGTCCAGCGGCAACCGGGTGTTCTTCATTGACCGCGACGTGAGCGGCGGCCAGACCAGCAACAATGTATTCATTGCCGCTACTGAAAAAGGCAAGAGTTCCGTCACCACTGCACGCTCGGGCCGGCTTGAAACCCGCGGTGACGCGCAGTTTCTGATTCTCGAAAGCGGCCAGCGGCTGGAAAACGTGGTGGGGCAATCCGCCCTCAAACTCAGTGAATTTGAAGAATATGGCACGCAAACGGGCAACTCCAGCCCGTTGAACCAGAACGTCCCCGAAGCCAAACTGCTGTCGACACGCGACCTGATCAGAGCCCCTAGCCGGGGCAATGTCAGCGAACTGGCCTGGCGGATTGGCCTGGCGCTGGCGGCGTTCAATTTTGTCATTCTGGCGGTCGCACTGGCCAGCGTGAACCCGCGCGGCGGACGCAGCGGCAACATGATTTTTGTGCTGCTGACGTTTGTGGTCTACAACAACCTTGTCAATCTGGGACAAAGCTGGATTCTGGTCGGCTTGATCAGCTTCACCAACTTTCTGCTGGCCCTGCACGGCGGTGTATTTTTACTGAGTTTGGCATGGCTGGCAAAACGGCATTCCAACTGGGTTTTAAGGCCTGCCCGTCGGGCCGGTCGCGCACCACTGGCCGTGCGTGACTACGGGAATCGCGCATGAAAACCATCCGGCGACTGATTTACGGCGAGGTGCTGGCAGCCATTGCCCTGGTGGCGCTGGGGTTTCTGGCCCTGTTCTTCTTTTTCGATCTGGTCGACGAGCTGCAATACCTCGGGAAAAATAATGGCCTGAGCGCAGCGTCCGACACTTACCAGATCCGGCACGCCCTGCTGTATGTGGGTTTGCTGATTCCGAACCATCTGTATGAGTTGCTGCCCATATCGGTGTTGATCGGCACCATTTTTGTCATGGCGCGCCTGGCGCAAAGCTCTGAATACACGATTTTGCGAACCAGCGGACTGGGGCCCTGGCGAGCGCTGAAACTGCTTCTGGTGCTGGGCTCTTTTTTCGTGGTGCTCAGTTTTGCGGTGGGCGAGTATGTGGCACCGGCCAGCGAGCGGGCGGCGCAATTGCTCAAGGCGCGCTACCAGAACAAGATCACGGTGGGGCAGACCGGTGCCTGGTTGAAGGAAAAACAGACCGACAACACCTATGTCGTCAACGTCAAGGCGCTGTCACCCGACAACGAAATGCAGGACGTGCAGGTTTTTGAATTCAACAACAAGGGCACCATCGTGTCGACCACCCAGGCAACGGCTGCGGTCTTCGCACCCGGTGGGGCCTGGCAGCTTTTACAGGCCAGGCGAACCGAATTCGACATCCCTGCAGCGGGGCCGTCGGGCACCACCGATGCCGCCAGGACCGCAGAAACCACCCGGGTCAACCGGGTCGTCTCGGAGCGCTACCGCTGGCCCACCGACATCAGCGCCGAGATGGTGTCAGTGGCCCTGCTCAAGCCCGAGCGCATGGGCACGATTGACCTCTTCAACTACATCCGCCACCTGAACGCCAACGGCCAGACTACTCAGCGCTATGAAATCGAGTTCTGGAAAAAAGTGTTTTATCCGCTCAGCTGCCTGGTCATGGTGATGCTGGCCCTGCCATTCGCCTACCTGCATTTCCGCTCTGGCGGTATTGCCGGCTATGTGTTTTCAGGCGTCATGATTGGCATCAGCTTCTTTCTGCTCAACAACGTGTTCGGCTACATCGGCAACCTGCGCAACTGGTCACCCTGGCTGGCCGCAGCGACGCCCGGGCTGATGTACATGGCCGTGTCGCTGGGCGCCTTCGGCTGGCTGGTGTTCCGGCGCTAGCAACCCCTACCCCTGCAAAATGACCCTGACCGCCCCCCCTCCCAAATGCATTGTGCTGTTTGCCCATGGCTCGCGTGACCCGCTATGGCGTGTCCCGATTGAGGCGGTGGCAGCCCAGATACGCACCCGCCAACCCGGCACGCCAGTGCGCTGCGCCTACCTGGAACTGTGCACCCCGTCACTGCCTGAAGCTGCTACTGATTTGATAGCTGATGGCGCCCGTGAAATAAGGGTTTTTCCGCTTTTCTTTGGTGTTGGCAAGCATGCACGGGAAGATTTGCCGCTGCTGATCGAGGAAATCCGGGCCGCGCATCCGGGCGTGACCGTCGAGCTGCTGCCAACCGCTGGCGAATACGCAGAGCTCACTGCGCTGATGGCGGACATCGCCCTGTCCTGATCTTCCCTTCGGGGGTCTGAAAAAGACGGGGAATGGTGGTCCTCTTTAGTTCAATAGAGGCATAATAAAGCGACTAATTAGCCTGAATTTGATATGAACATTCACCAATTCCGCTTTGTTCAGGAGGCCGTCAGGCGCAACCTGAACCTGACCGAAACCGCACGGGCGCTGCACACGTCGCAGCCGGGCGTCTCCAAAGCCATCAATGAGCTTGAAGAGGAACTCGGGGTTGAGATTTTTGCCCGCCACGGCAAGCGCCTCAAACGCGTGACCGAGCCCGGCGTGCACGTCCTCAAAAGCATAGAACTCATCATGCGCGAGGTGGGCAACCTGCGGCGCATTGGCGAGCAGTACTCCAACCAGGACAGCGGCACACTGTCGATTGCCACCACCCACACGCAAGCGCGCTATGTGCTGCCGCAACCGGTGGCCAGGCTGCGCGAGGCGTTTCCCAAAGTCAACGTCAGCCTGCACCAGGGCTCGCCCGACCAGGTGGCACGCATGCTGATTGACGAAGTCGCCGAAATTGGCATTGCCACCGAGTCGCTGACGCAATACAGCGAACTGGTCACCCTGCCCTGCTACGAATGGCAGCACATGCTGGTCATGCCGGCTGACCATGCGTTGGCCAAAAAAGCGGATATCACGCTCGAAGACCTGGCCCTGGAGCCACTGATCACCTACCACCCTTCGTTTACCGGGCGCACGAAAGTGGATCTGGCCTTTGCAGCCAGGCGGCTGCAGCCGCGTATTGCGCTGGAAGCAATTGACTCGGACGTCATCAAGACCTATGTCCGGCTGGGTCTGGGTGTCGGGATTGTGGCGGAAATGGCGCTCAAGGAAGACGGCACCAACAGCGATCTGGTAGCGGTTCCAGCCGGTCACCTGTTTGGCATCAATGTGGCGCGGGTGGCGTTCAAGCGCAGCGCCTACCTGCGTAATTTCGTGTATAAATTTGCAGAACTGCTCAGCGACAAGCTGGACCGCACCCTGATCACCAAGGCCATGTCTGGCCATACCAGTGACTACGAAGCATGAACATCATCAAACTGGACCCGATGTCCCCGCCACCGGTACGCACACCCCGGCTCAGGAGCAAACTGCCCTCTGTCGGTACGACCATTTTCACGGTCATGTCGACACTGGCCGCCGAAAAGGGGGCGGTCAACCTGGGCCAGGGCTTTCCCGACTTCGAGTGCGACCCCAAGCTGATCAGCGACGTGCTGGGCGCCATGAAACAGGGCCTGAACCAGTACCCTCCCATGACAGGTGTGCCCGTGCTGCGCGAAGCCATTGCGGCCAAGGTGGAAAAACTGCACGGGCACCGCTACAACCCCAATACCGAAATCACCATCACGGCAGGCGCCACGCAGGCCATCATCACGGCCATTCTGGCGGTGGTTCATGCGGGCGATGAGGTGATCGTGCTGGAGCCGTGCTACGACAGCTATGTGCCCAACATCGAACTGGCCGGTGGCACCGTGGTGCGCGTGCCCTTGACGCCGGGCACATTTCGCCCCGACTTCACCAAAATTGCAGCGGCCATCACGCCAAAGACCCGCGCCATTCTGATCAATTCGCCGCACAACCCGAGCGCCACGGTATGGACCGAGGCCGACATGCTGGCGCTGCAGGCCATACTTGCGCCCACCGACGTGCTGCTGATCAGTGACGAGGTTTACGAGCACATGGTGTTTGACGCCGACAAGGGCCACGCCCATCAAAGCGCCGCACGTTTTCCGGGCCTGGCCGCCCGCGCCTTCATCGTCAGCAGCTTCGGCAAAACCTACCATGTCACTGGCTGGAAGATAGGCTATGTAGCGGCACCGCCAGAGCTGACTGCGGAGTTTCGCAAGGTGCACCAGTTCAATGTGTTTACCGTCAACACGCCGGTGCAATATGGTCTGGCCGCCTATATGGCCGATGAGCGGCCTTACCTGGACCTGCCGGCTTTTTACCAGCGCAAGCGCGACCTGTTTCGCGCCGGCCTGGCCAACACCCGCTTCAAGCTGCTGCCCAGCGAAGGCACCTACTTTCAGTGCGTCGACATCTCGGAAGTCAGCGACCTGAACGAAGCCGATTTTTGTAAATGGCTGACCACTGAAATCGGCGTGGCGGCGATTCCGCTGTCGGCCTTCTACGGCGACAGCTTTGACCAGCGCGTGGTGCGCTTCTGCTTTGCCAAACAGGACGCCACGCTGCATACGGCACTGGAACGGCTGGGTCGCTTGTAGCGAGTCACTGTCGGCCTTGGCTGACGCCAGGGCGGGCCTTGCGCCTGCCTGGTGCCGGCCCCCAACGGACAAGAATCAAGGCTTATAACAAGGAGTCTTTCAATGTCCCTCTCACTCATCTTGCTGATCGTGCTGATTCTTATTCTGGTCGGTGCCCTGCCTACCTGGGGCCACAGCAAAAGCTGGGGCTATGGGCCTAGCGGCGGCCTGGGTCTGGTGGTCATCATTTTGATCGTGCTGCTGCTGATGGGACGCCTCTAGCCGTATCCCCGGTTTTCAACAAAAAGGGCCTTGCATTGCAAGGCCCTTTTTTGCATTCAGGCATGCGGCAACTAAGCCATCTTCGAGAGAATCCCGCTCATCTCATCCTTGTTGAAGGCGCGCAGGGTTTGCATGCGAACGTTGCCAGACCCGCCTATGGACAGGGCAAACGCAGTGGCAGACGCGGCGTCCGGTGCCTCGATGATGGCCACCAGGTCATATTGCCCCAGCGTCCAGTAGAGCTGCGTCATGGTTGCACCAAACTTCTTCGCAGCGTTCTTGACGGCATCGGCGCGTTGTGTGGTGTCCTTGATGCTGCGCATCCCCTGGTCGGTGAAGTTGGACAGTGCGATGTAAGTCTCCATGGTCGATCTCCTTTTTTGAGTAGGGGCCTCACACGGCGAAGGACCCAGCGACGGCCCCGTTTCGCTGGTCCACAGTGCGTCAGCGGCAGAACCCGGGGGTCATCTGCGCCAGTATTTTCTCAACCGACCGGAAGCCTACGCCCAAAAACCAGTCTCAGCAAGTGATCTGCAACCAGGCCTTGTCGAGCCGCTTGAGGCTCACCGGCTGGGGCGTCCGCAGCTCTTGCGCGAAAAAGCTCACCCGCAGTTCTTCCAGCAGCCAGCGAAATTCCTGCATGCGGGCATCGACGGCGCCCTTGCGCTCGGCCACCAGACGCCAATAGCGCTGCTCCTGCGGCCGCAGCTCGGCCATGCGGGCCGCATCACGGGCCGGGTCGGCGCGCCACTTTTCCAGCCGCAGGGTAATCGCCTTGAGGTAGCGTGCAAAGTGCTGCAACTGGCCATAGGGCGTTGCGGTCAAAAACCGCTTGGGCACCAGGCGCTGCAACTGCTGCGCGGCGTCCAGCGCCGCATCTGCCGTGTTTTTGCTGTCCTTGATCTTGCGCTGGGCGGCCGCAAACTCCTGCAAGATAACGGCGGCCAAACGGGCCACTTCGCTGGCGATCAGCGTGAGCCGCGCCCGGCCGTCGTCGACCCGCTTTTTAAACTCTGCTTCGTTGCTGGGCAAAGGGTCGAGCAAAAAAGCGCGGTCCAGCGCGACTTCAATAATCTGCTCGCGCAACTCCTCCAGCGTGCCGCCCCCCGAGTTGTCTGCCGCCCGGCCCACCAGCATGTAGGCGGTGGCGGTTTTTTGCAGCTCGGGCAGGTTTTTCTCAAGGTACTTCAGCGCATCCTTGATCTGCAGCGAAAACAAGCGTCGCAGTCCCGCACGGTGCCTGGCAGTGGCCAGGTCAGGCTCGTCAAACACCTCAATCGTCACCGCATCGGTCAAATCCACCAGCGCCGGAAATCCGATCAAGGTTTGCGCGCCTTTGCGGATTTCCATCAGCTCCGGCAGCTCGCCAAACGACCAGTGGGTGTAGCGCTCCGGGATTCTGGCCGCTATTTTTTCAGGAGCTGCTTGCGCCCGTGTTGATTGGGCAAAAGGCTTGTTTGATACCACACCCCGGCTTGAATCAGCGCTTTCGCCAGCAGGCCGGTCAGCCGCCACACTGAGGTTTTTAAGCCCTGCCAGCGCCTGAAAAGCCCCTCTGGCCTGCGAACCCAGTTCGGCCTTCAGAGCCCCCAGATTGCGCCCGGTCCCCAGCTGCCGGCCATGCTCGTCCATCACCCGGAAGTTCATGAACAAGTGGGCGGGCAGCATGTCCAGCTTCATGTCGGCACGCTTGATGTCCAGCGACGTGGCATCGCGCACCCATTTCAGCACCGCGTCTGTCAGTGATCCGGTGCCGAACGCCTCGGCCTGGTTAAGCTGCTCCGCCATGCGCGTGGCGGTGTCAGGCAGTGGCACCAGCCGCGAGCGCGGGCGCTGGTGCAGCGTTTTGATGAGCGCCTGGATTTTGTCCTTGAGCATGCCGGGCACCAGCCACTCACAGCGTTCGTCATTGACCTGGTTCAGCGCAAACAGCGGCACATCTACCGTCACACCGTCGCGGGCGTCACCCGGTTCGTGCAAATAGGTGGCCAGGCAGTCCACGCCGCCCAGCCGCAGGGTTTTCGGGAAAGCCTGCGTGGTGATGCCTGCGGCCTCGTGGCGCATCAACTCGTCGCGGGTAAGCATCAACAGCTGCGGCTGCTTTTTGACTTCATCCCGGTACCAGCTCTCGCAGGTCGCCCCGCTGCACACATGGGCCGGCAGTTGCTGGTCATAAAAGGCGTAAATCAGCTCTTCATCGACCAGCACGTCCTGCCGGCGCGCCTTGTGCTCCAGGTCCTGGACCTGGCCAATCAATTTCTGGTTGGCGGACAAAAACGGCAGTCGGGTGTCCCAGTTGCCGGCCACCAGGGCTTCCCGAATAAAAACTTCACGCGCTGCCACCGGGTCTACCCGGCCGAAGTTGACGCGCCGGCCGTTGTAAACCACCAGACCGTAGAGCGTGGCGCGTTCCAGCGCGGTGACCTGCGCGGCTTTTTTCTCCCAATGGGGGTCCAACAGCTGTTTGTTCAGCAGGTGACCGGCCACCTGCTCGATCCACAGAGGCTCGATATTGGCAATGCCCCGGCCGAACAGGCGCGTGGTTTCAACCAGCTCGGACGCCACAATCCAGCGGCCCGGCTTTTTGCTGAGCTTGGCGCCAGGGTGGCGGTAAAACCGGATGCCGCGCGCGCCCAGGTACCAGTCTTCCTCGTCGTTTTTAAGGCCTATATTGCCCAGCAGGCCACACAGCATGGACAAATGCAGTTGCTCGTAGCTGGCCGGCCTGTCGTTCAGATGCCAGCCCTGTTCACCGACCACGGTGTGAAGCTGCGAATGGATGTCGCGCCACTCGCGCACACGGCGAATATTGACAAAATTTTCGCGCAAGAGCGTTTCGTATTGGCGGTTCGTCAGTTTGTGCACCGCATCATGGCCGCCTCGTGCGTCACCCAGCCATTTCCAGAGTTTCAAATAGCCGCTGAACTCGCTTTTCTCGTCGTCAAACTTGGCGTGCGCCTGGTCGGCCTGCGCCTGTTTGTCCATGGGCCGGTCGCGCACATCCTGCACGCTCAGGGCACTGGCAATCACCAGCACTTCATCGAGCGCCTGCCGGTCTTTGGCCTCCAGAATCATGCGGCCCACACGCGGGTCCAGTGGCAGCTTGGCCAGGGTACGGCCCACCGGCGTCAGTTCGTTGTCGTCGTCCACCGCACCCAGTTCAGCCAGCAGCTGGTAGCCGTCGGCAATCGCGCGGCGCTGGGGTGACTCGATAAAGGCGAAGTCTTCAATCGTGCCCAGGTGCAGCGACTTCATGCGCAAAATCACCGAGGCCAGCGAGCTGCGCAAGATCTCGGGGTCGGTAAAACGGGCCCGGCCCAAAAAATCGGGCTCGTCGTACAGGCGTATACAAATGCCGTCGGCCACGCGGCCGCAGCGGCCGGCACGCTGGTTCGCCGCCGCCTGCGACACCGGCTCGACCATCAACTGCTCGACCTTGTTGCGAAAGCTGTAGCGCTTGACGCGGGCGGTGCCGGCATCAATCACATAGCGAATACCGGGCACCGTGAGCGAGGTTTCGGCCACATTGGTAGCCAGCACAATGCGCCGCCCGCTGTGGCTGTCAAAAATCCGGTCCTGCTCGGCCTGGCTCAGGCGGGCAAACAGGGGCAGCACTTCGGCATTGCGGTTCAGCGGCTGATGCGACAGGTGCTTGCGCAAGTGGTCGGCGGCTTCGCGAATCTCGCGTTCACCGGGCAGGAAAATCAAAATATCGCCAGCGCTGTGCGGACTGAGCCAGAGTTCGTCCACCGCATCGGCAATCGCGTTGTTGAGGTCGTACTCGCGCGACTCTTCATAGGGCCGATAGCGCTGCTCCACCGGAAACATGCGGCCAGAGACCATGATGACCGGGGCAGGCGTAACAGGCCCCCACGCTCCGCGCTGCGCATCGTCGCTGCCCCCCGAGGGGGCTTCGCCTGGCTTGGGGCGGCCCGGCGCCGGCGCGGCAGAGGCAAAATAATCGGCAAAGCGCTGCGCGTCAATCGTGGCGGAGGTAATCACCACTTTCAGGTCGGGCCGGCGCGGCAGCAGCTGGCGCAGGTAGCCGAGCAAAAAGTCGATGTTCAGGCTGCGTTCGTGGGCCTCGTCAATGATGATGGTGTCGTAGGCCCTGAGCAGCGGGTCGGTCTGCGTTTCGGCCAGCAAAATACCGTCGGTCATCAGCTTGACCGATGCATCGCGGCTCAGCCGGTCCTGAAAGCGCACCTTGAAGCCCACCACGTCGCCCAGCGGGGTTTTCAGCTCTTCGGCAATGCGTTTGGCCACGCTCGATGCGGCAATCCGGCGCGGCTGGGTATGGCCAATCAGCTTGCCCTGGCCAGGCGGGTAATTGAGCTTGCCGCGCCCCATGGCCAGGGCTATTTTGGGCAGCTGCGTGGTTTTGCCCGAACCGGTTTCACCACAGACGATGATGACCTGGTGCGCCGCGAGAGCGGCCGCAATCTCGTCACGCTTGCCGGAAACCGGCAGCGAGTCAGGAAAAGTAATGGCCAGGGGGGACAAAGAGGTGAACGGAGAAGAAGTCAAAAGGCGCTGACGGGTCAAAGCTTTTGATTATCGGCGTTCCTGCGGCCTGCCGCTGCGGCTCAGCCCGCGTGCAGTTCGGTGCCGCTTGTTGTCAACCCAGGGCCGCAGCGGGCAGCCCGGTGATTTCTCCGCTTGTTTCGTCATACCAGGCCACCCGGCTTGGAAAGCTCCAGGCGGTGCGCGACATGCCGCGCCCCCGGTCTACCGTGCTGGTGGCATGCGAATCCACATGGGGCACCCTGAGCACGCCCACCCCTACGTCAGCAACCCACCGGGCTTGCCGGCTCGCTGGCAGCCCCAATTCCGCGTTCAGGTGAAGTGCCATGGCCCGGGACAAACGCGCCCTGACCGTGTGCGCCAGCGCAATCAGCTGCCCACTGTCCTGGCAGTTGCGGACCCACAGCAAAAACCCGTCGTCAGCCAGACGACCCAGTTCCACGTTGGCCGGCACGGTGTCCCTCAGGCGCCCTGCCGATACAAACATCGCGTAGTTCAGGGCGGGCAAGCCATACAGCTTTTGCAGCGCATACAGATTTCCGATGGACACCACAATAACCCCCAGCGGCACCGAGTCATCGCGGGCATGCCGAGGCGCACTGCCTGTCATGTGCCCCAGGTGCGTGTACAGGTGCATGCGCGTCACCGGGTCGTAGCTGGGGCCCTGCGCCATCACCTCGTGCAGCAGCAGCAAAAAGGAATACCTCGACCAGACCACCCAGGCCATGCAGACCAGATAGGCCGTCGCCGTTGCCGCACTGACCGCGTGAACAGGCCAGTTCGCGGCTGCGCCGTTGAGGGCAATCCAGGACAAGCCCACCAGCGCGACCAGCATGAAGAAAACGCCGAAAGAAGCCAGCCAGGCCAGGCGGTCGCCGTTGACCGCACTGCGCACGCCAAAGCCCAGTCCCGCCACGGCCAGCAGACAGGCCGCAGCGACGCTCAGTTCAAGCGCCTGCTGCGGGGGGAAAAACCAGCCGCCCATCAGCAGGGCCGCCGCAAAAATGGCCAGACCTGCCGCCGCGCGCTGCAAGTGAGCAGGCCGGCGGAAAATATTCAACACTGAAAGCAGCATGTAAGCCAGCAGGGCGGCCATCAACACCGCGACATGTGCCTGAAAACGCATCTGCTCACCCAGGCTGTCCACAGGCAGGATGCCCAGGAAAGTCAGGGCAAAAACAATGGACGCCAAGGCCCAGAAAGCCGCGTTAATGGCCAGTCGGCGCACCGACCGCGTAAAGGCAAAGACCGAAGCAACCAGCATCAAAAATGCCGTACCAAAATAACAGCCCCAGAGGCCGATTGCGAATTGCTCCATGAAAGCGGACGATAACCAAGTGTCCTCGAGAAGGCAAATGACAAATGCCAGGGCGCGGGTATACCCAGACATGCCACCACGCTGAGCTGTCGTCCGCGCCCCACAGTCGCCGTCATTTACACTGGCAGCGGCCTGCAAAGCCGCATTTCCCAATGCCGCTTCAGCCGCCTGCATGGCCCCGAACGCGGTGTCAGACCTCCAACCGATTCCGAAAGCGCGCCCATGTCTGCCGTCTTCAATTTCACCTTTGTGCCGTGGTTCCGCTCGGTGGCACCCTACATCCACAAGTTTCGCAACCAGACCTTTGTCGTGGGCATCGCCGGTGAAGCCATTGCAGCCGGCAAGCTGCAGCACATTGCGCAAGACCTGGCACTGATTCAAAGCATGGGCGTCAAGATTGTGCTGGTGCACGGCTTTCGCCCCCAGGTGAACGAACAGCTCAAGGCCAAGGGCCATGAGGCCAAATACTCGCATGGCATCCGCATTACCGACGAGGTGGCCCTGGACAGCGCCCAGGAAGCCGCGGGCCAGCTGCGTTACGAAATTGAAGCGGCTTTCAGCCAGGGCCTGCCCAACACGCCCATGGCCGGCTCCACCGTGCGGGTGATTTCAGGCAATTTCATCACCGCACGTCCGGTGGGCATTCTGGACGGCGTTGATTTCAAGCATTCCGGCATGGTGCGCAAGGTAGACACCGCGGCCATTGGCCGCGTGCTGGACTTTGGCGCCATGGTGTTGCTGTCACCGTTTGGTTTTTCGCCCACGGGCGAAGCCTTCAACCTGACCATGGAAGAAGTTGCCACCTCGGTCGCCATTGCGCTGCAGGCCGACAAACTGATCTTTTTGACCGAGATTCCGGGCATCAGGGTGCAACCAGACCAGCCTGCGGGCGAAGACAACCCGATTGACACCGAACTGCCGCTGGCCGCCGCTGAAAAACTGCTGGCCGCGCTGGCCCCCAGCGAGCGCCCCACCGACACCGCTTTTTACCTGCAGCACTGCGTACAGGCCTGCAAGGCGGGCGTAGAGCGCAGCCACATACTGCCTTTTGCCATTGATGGCTCGCTGTTGCTTGAAATCTATGTGCATGACGGCATCGGGACGATGGTGGTGGATGAAAAGCTCGAACTGCTGCGTGAAGCCACCAGCGATGACGTGGGCGGCATTTTGCAGTTGATCGAGCCGTTTGAAAACGACGGCACGCTGGTCAAACGCAGCCGCACCGAAATAGAACGCGACGCCGCCAACTACAGCATCATTGAGCACGATGGTGTGATTTTTGCCTGCGCCGCGCTGTACCCCTACCCTGAGGCCAAAACCGCCGAAATGGCGGCCCTCACGGTGTCACCGCAAAGCCAGGGTCAGGGCGATGGCGAGAAAATCCTCAAACGCATCGAGCAACGCGCCCGTGCGGCTGGCCTGCAAAGCATTTTTGTGCTGACCACCCGCACCATGCACTGGTTCATCAAGCGTGGCTTTGTGCAGGTCGACCCGGACTGGCTGCCAGAGGCCCGCAAACGCAAGTACAACTGGGACCGCAGAAGCCAGGTGCTGGTGAAAAAACTGAACTAAACCCCAGGAACGGCCACATGCTCCAACTTCGCCCCAACTGCGAATGCTGCAACAAGGACTTGCCCAACGAATCGCAAGAGGCACGCATCTGCAGCTTTGAATGCACTTTTTGCACTGATTGCGCCGAGACAAAACTCCGGGGCGTTTGCCCCAACTGCGGAGGTGGCTTTGCCGTGCGGCCCAGCCGTCCGGCCCGCCTGCTGGGCAAATACCCGGCCTCGACCGAGCGCGTCTACAAGCCCGAAGGCTGCGGGACCAAGGCCTGAATACGAACACCCTGCTGCTTTTTTCAGCCGCCGCGCCTGGCCCACCGTTCTGTGGGTATTGGCTGGACCAATGGCGTTCTACCGGCCTGCCAGTTCCTGAAAATCGCCCATTCCCCGGCGTATGTGCCAATGGGACCCTGAAAACCACAGACCTGAAAAACAAAAAAGGCTTCGACACGCGAAGCCTTCAAGGTGAAGCGGGCTGGGCCCACTTCTGTCATGCATCTGCCTTAATTCAGGGACTCCAGCGAATTGCTAATCTTTTCCAGCCAGATGTTGCCCGGGCCTTCGAGGTTCACTGGCGAGTTGCAAAACACAAAACTGCCGCGTGCCCAGACACATTCCCAGAACTGGTACAGCTTATGGCACTCGGCGCTGGTGTGGCGGGCCAGCACGCCGACAAACAGGTTGCCCGCCAGCGTCTGGGTAAAAATGGTGTCGATGCTCACCGCGTTTTTGAACGCAGCTGGAAAAGTCACGGCGGTGGGTGTGCTCCACCGCTGATTCGGGTTGCCGCTTTCCACCACATACTGCACCTTGGCACCGTCTGCCGCAATCACCAGGGTCAGCCCGTCGCCGGATTTACCCAGGGCAAACGTGCTGGCCTTCAGCCCGGTACTCATCAACCTGCCGGTACGGCCCAGCTCGGCGTCGATGGTGTAGCTCCAGATAAAGCCGTCGGGCGCGATGGAATAGGCTTCGTCCTGTCCCAGCGCGTTGGTGATGACGGAGGTGCCCTTCCACATGGGCTCGGCAAAGGGGCGTATGAAGTTGCTGGCCGATTGCGCCGATGACACGGCCTGGCTTGCTGAGATGGAAGATGGAGCTGAAAGCACGTTGAACCTCGTATTGGCTAGAGTTGCGTGCCCTGAAATGCTCGACTCGAAGCGCAAGGAGTGGACAGCTTTTTTTGGGTTCCTGCCGTCTCACTTCTTGCGTTTCTTGCAGCCTGCGTGTGACACAGGTGAAGTATCAGAAAAAAGCGCGATACTTACCTTAAGCTGACCTTAAACGTTCTTAAACCAGTCCACACAGCCTGCCACGCCATGAAAATTCTGCCCAAACCGGTCGCCAGGCCGTACGCCACACCAACGCTTGCCCCTGACTTGCGGGTTGTACGCATGCTGAACCCTGTCGGCTGAGCGGGTTTCACCTTGGCCCACGAACTCACCTTCGCTCACTTTGTCCTGCGCACGCACGAGCGCCAGTTGCTGTCCAACGGCACCCCGGTCACCCTCGGGGCCAGGGCGTTTGATGTGCTGTGCGCGCTGGTAGACCGGGCGGGCGAGCTGGTCAGCAAGACGCAGCTGTTTGACCAGGTCTGGCCTGGCCTGATTGTTGAAGAAAACAACCTGCAGGTGCACATTTCAACCTTGCGCAAACTGCTGGGTGCCGACCTGATTGCCACGATACCGGGCCGTGGCTACCGCTTCACGGCCAGCGTGACCCGGCAGGGTGGCCCACTGGCGGCTGTGCCCGTGCCTGCGGTAACGGCCGCACGGTCGATTGCCGTGCTGCCTTTCGTCAACCTGAGCGATGACCCCGAACAGGAGTATTTTTCTGACGGGCTGGCCGAGGACGTCATTACCAAGCTGACACGTTCGTCCTGGCTGTTTGTGATTGCGCGAAACTCGTCATTCACCTTCCGGCAGCCGGTGCCCCCGGCGGCTGAAGTGTGCCGCACCCTGGGCACGCGTTACCTTGTCACGGGCACCGTGCGGCGCTCGGGCAATGTGGTGCGCATCACGGCTGATCTGGTGGACGGCGTGCACAACGAAACCCTGTGGTCCCAGCGCTTTGACCGGCCCATTGCCGACCTGTTTGAGGTGCAAAACGAGATTTCGACCAGCATTGTGAGCGCGGTTGAGCCGGTGTACCTGCGGCGCGAAGAGCTGCGCACCAGCCAGAGCGAAACGCCCGACATGCAGTTTTGGGAGCTGCTGATGCGCGCGCGCTGGCATTTCTGGCGCACCACCCGCGAAAACATCGAGGCGTCGCGGGTCTGCCTGGTCAAGGCACTGGAAGCCAAGCCCGATGACCCGTCCTGCCTGTCGCTGCTGGCATTTACCCACATGTCCAGGGTCTGGGCTGGCTGGGCGCCTGATGCCCGGCAGGAGATTCTGGAGGCGAACCGCCTGGCGCTGCGGGCCGTCAGTCAGGACGACACCGACAGCCATGCCCACTTCACACTGGGCACGGCGCTGTCGTGCGCCGGCAATCTGCCGCAGGCCATCGCCGAGCTGGAACACGCGCTGTTTCTGTACCCCGAATTCTCCAGCGCGGCTGGCGAACTGGGCCGCCTGCTGGCCTTTTCTGGCCGCACCGACGAGGCCGTGGAATATGTGCTGCAGGCCATCGACGCCAGTCCGCACGACCAGCACCTGAGCCTGTGGGTGCGTACCCGCGCCATCGCCTGCTTTGTCGATGAAGACTACGCCGGGGCGCTGAAGTACGCGTTTCAGGCCACGGCGAAGCGGCCCGACTGGTTCTTCAACTACTACCTGCTGGCCGCATGCCAGGCGGCCACGGGCGCCCTGGAAGATGCGCGCAAAAGCCTGCAACAGGGCCAGAATGACCGCACCTACACCCTGCAGGTGCTGCGTATCGGTCACCCATTTGTAGATGAAGGCGTATTTAACCGCTTTGTTGACAACCTGCGCCAGGCGGGCTGGACAGGCTGATCACACACCCCAGGGGAACGACTATTTCTGACACCTCCAGGCGGCAAAAAGTCGCCATTCTTGGCGGCGGCATTGCCGCACTCACCACCGCCTACGAGCTGAGCAGCCAGCCTGGCTGGCAGGACAAATACGACATCACGCTCTACCAGATGGGCTGGCGGCTGGGGGGCAAATGCGCCACGGCGCGCGGGCCCAACCAGCGTATCGAAGAGCACGGCATCCATGGTTTTCTGGGCAGCTACTACAACGCCCTGCCGCTGATGGTGGATTGCTACCGCGAACTGGGCCGCCAACCCGGCCAGCCGCTGGCCACGTTTGAAGAAGCCTTCAAACCCGGCAGCTTTGTGCTGATGTGGGAATTCGTGGACGGCAAGCTCAAACGCTGGCCTTTTACCGCCCCCACCAATGCATTGCTGCCCAACGACCCGTCGTCATTGCAAACCATTCACCACTGGCTTGACGCCGTGGTGCATTTTGTCGACCAGACCTTTGAGGCCTCGCACACGCCCGGGCTGTCGATTCACAACATGGAAGTCGCCGTGGGCCGGGTGCTGCTCAAGGAGCTGCGCGAAGCCATTCAGTCCGCCGAAGCCCCCGACGGTGGCCTGTTGCATGTGCTGGACCGTGCCTGGGTCTGGCTGAAGTCCCGGTTCGAGGGGCTGATTGTGGGCAATGACGACCTGCGCCGCATCTATATCGTCACTGAATTTTTGCTGGCGCTGGTGCGCGGCACGCTGGCCGACAACATTCCCGAGCGTGGTTTTGACGCGATTGACAACGAGAACTTCAGCGACTGGCTGCAGCGCCACGGTGCCTCGGTGATGACCGCCTCATCACCGCTGGCGCTCAACACCGTCAACCTTTCCTACCAGTACCCTGAGGGCGACACGGCGCGCACCGCCTTGATGGGCGCCGGCTGCTACCTCCACTGGACGCTGCGCAGCTTTGCCTACATGGGCGCCTTTGCCTGGCTGTTTGAAGCCGGCACCGGCGAGACCGTGATTGCACCGCTGTACGAGGTCCTGAAAAAACGCGGCGTGAAGTTCGAGTTTTTCCACAAGGTCGAGTCGCTTGAACTCTCGGGTGACAAGACCGCCGTGAGCGCCATCAATTTCGGTGTGCAGGCCACGCTGAACGACCCGAGCCAGCCCTACCAGCCCCTGATCGACGTGCAAGGCCTGCCCTCATGGCCTGGCGTGCCCCAGTACGCGCAGCTGGTCGAAGGCGACGCCCTGAAGCAGGGCGGCATTGACCTCGAATCGTACTGGACGCCCTGGCAGCCGGTGGCCCGGCGCCAGTTGCAGGCCGGGCGCGACTACGACCAGATCGTGTTTGCCATCTCCATAGGCGCGATTCCCTACCTGTGCAAAGACATCCTGGCCGAGCGGCCCGAGTGGCGCGACATGGTGGCCAGGGTCACCACCGTGCAAACCCAGACCATGCAGCTCTGGATGAACCGCACCACGCCCGAGCTGGGCTGGGATATCCCCTTTAAAAACCCGCACGATACCGTGATTGGCGCCACCTACCTCAACCCGATCGACGGCCAGGTGGACTTTACCCACCTGCTCAAATGGGAGAACTGGCCCGCCAGTGCTGCGCCCAAATCGCTGTGGTATTTCTCGGGGGCGATGGCCGACTACGAAGCCCCGCCGCCATTCACCGACACCGACTACCCCCGGCGGCAGCACGAACGCGTCAAGGCGCAGTGCGTGCAGTACCTGCAGGTCAGCATGGGCCCGCTGCTGCCCAAGGCCACCACCAATGTGGTGTCGCCCCCCGGTGACCCGCTGGGCCTGGATTTCAGCCTGCTGCATTCCCATGACGAAGCCCATGCCGGCCTGGGCGTCAAACGCTTCGACCAGCAATTCTGGCGCGCCAACATCGACCCCACCGAACGCTATGTGACCAGCCCGCCGGGCAGCACCGCCGCCCGCCTGAAAGCCTGGGGCTCGGGTCTGGGCAACCTGGTGCTGGCCGGAGACTGGATTTACACCGGCCTGAACGTGGGCAGCGTGGAAGGCACGGTGATGGGCGGCCGCCTGGCCTCATTTGCCCTGAGTGGCTACCCTGCCCTCAAGGACATTGTGGGCTATCCGGCCGCGGGAAGCCAAACGTAGTTGCTATTATTTTTATAGCTGCTTGCGCCCGTCTTTATTGGGCAAAAGGCCTTTTTCGCTTATAGAGCTGGCGGGCGACACCTTTGCAGCCCGCAGCTGGTGAGCGCGTTCACGGCGGCGCAAGGGCTTGCGGCGGGTAGCCCGGCCATTCCAGCACGCGCCGCACCAGCCCGTAGAACGCCCACAGCAGCAGCAGCGGCAACACCACCGTTTGCAGCAGGAAAACCACGATCAGCTGGATGACATGCAGGGTGACCTGCTCGGCCGCCTGCTTGAGCTTGTCAAACTGCTGGTTGACATCGGCGTTCTTTGACAGCCAGGCTTTCATGCCGTCCAGCAGGCCAGGATTGGCGGCAGGCGTCGCACCGGGCGGGCCGAGTTTGCCGACCTGGCCAGACGCGCTGTCCATGGCCTGCTGGCTGGCGGCATAGTCGGCGGCCAGAAATTTTTGCCACAGCAGGTCGCTGCCCAGCGTCACCAGGGGAACGGCAAAACGCAGCATCAGCAGTATCACCAGCGCCCGGGCCAGCCAGGCAGGCGGCTGCAAGCGCCGGGCATGGCAGGCCAGCCAGCCCAGCACGGCCACGCTGAGCGCCAGCGACACCGGCCAGTAGCTGCCAATGCCGATCAGGACTTTCTGCACGCCAAAGGCCACGCTGGCAGCCAGCATGAGCTGCGAAAACTGCTCTATCAGGTCATTGACCGGGTCCAGCACCTGACCGGGTGCGAGTGTCACGCCCAGGCCAAAGGGCTGAACCGAAGCCTCGGTGCCCTGCGCCACCGAGATCACCGCGTTCAGCACACGCGCCGCCGCAAAGCTGACCAGCGCACGCTTGAGGCCTGCGTCCACCTGCCGCAAGGCAGGCGCGTCCAGCGGTGCCAGCCAGGCCCCCGCCAGCACAGCGGCAATGGTGAAAACCACCAGCACGCGTTTGACGATTTTGAGCGGTGCCAGGCTGGCTGAAGTTACCAAAGTTGCCAATTAATCGCTCCTGTTTCAATAGCGGCCCGCGCCCGTCATCCGGGCATCAGAATGCTATTTTGCTTGAGAAACTGGGGTTTTTAGCGCCTTTGGCGGTTGGCCGGCCCACGGGCACCGGCAGCCCGGGCTTCAGCGCGGCTTGCGTGCGAAGGGCTTGCCACCGGTCTTGCCAGAGCCGTTGTCGCGCGGCGGCAGGCCGGTGTGCTGCGTCAGGATGCGGCCTTTCACCGGCGAGGTGGTCGGCGACGTTTTGACCGCCACCGTGGTCGAGTTTTTCTTGCGGGCGCTCTGGTAGCTTCCGTCACCCAAAGGCTGAAAGGTCGGAATCAGGTGGTGTTTGCCATTGCCGATCAAATCGGCGCGGCCCATGGTTTTCAGGGCTTCGCGCAGCACCGGCCAGTTGTTGGGGTCGTGGTAGCGCAAAAACGCCTTGTGCAGGCGGCGGCGGCGCTCACCACGCACGATGTCAACCGTCTCGCTGTCACGGGTGATCTTGCGCAGCGGGTTTTTGTTGGTGTGGTACATCGCCGTGGCCGTGGCCATGGGGGACGGGTAGAAGGTCTGTACCTGGTCGGCCCTGAAGCCGCTTTTCTTGAGCCAGATCGCCAGATTCATCATGTCTTCGTCGCTGGTGCCAGGGTGGGCGGCGATGAAGTAGGGAATCAAAAACTGCTTCTTGCCGGCTTCCAGGCTGAATTTCTCGAACAGCTGCTTGAACTTGTCGTAGCTGCCGATGCCGGGTTTCATCATTTTGGTGAGCGGGCCCTGCTCGGTGTGCTCGGGGGCGATCTTGAGGTAGCCACCCACATGGTGCGTGACCAGCTCTTTCACGTACTCGGGGCTTTGCACCGCCAGGTCGTAGCGCAGGCCGGAGCTGATGAGAATTTTCTTCACACCCTTGAGTGCCCGCGCGCGGCGGTACATCTTGATCAGCGGGTTGTGGTTGGTGTTCAGGTTCGGGCAGATGCCCGGGTACACGCAGCTGGGCTTGCGGCAGGCCGCTTCAATCTCGGGGCTTTTGCAGCCAATGCGGTACATATTGGCGGTTGGGCCGCCGAGGTCGGAAATCGCACCGGTAAAACCCTTGACGGTGTCGCGGATGGCCTCGATCTCGCGGATCACCGAGTCTTCAGAGCGGCTCTGGATGATGCGGCCCTCGTGCTCGGTGATGGAGCAAAAAGTGCAGCCGCCAAAGCAGCCGCGCATGATGTTGACAGAAAAACGGATCATTTCCCACGCCGGAATCTTGGTGGCGTGGTCATGGCTGCCGTTTTCATCGGCATAGCTGGGGTGCGGCGAGCGGGCGTAGGGCAAGTCGAACACGTAGTCCATCTCGGCCGTGGTCAGCGGAATGGGCGGCGGCGTGATCCATACGTCGCGTGCGGTGACGCCCTGGCCATGGGCCTGCACCAGCGCCCGGGCGTTGCCGGGATTGGTCTCCAGGTGCAGCACGCGGTTGGCGTGGGCATACAGCACCGGGTCACTCTTGACCTGCTCATAAGACGGCAGGCGAATCACCGAGCGGTCGCGCGGCGGCACCTTGATCTTGCCCTGCATGTGCGGCAGGCTGGGGTTGGGCACAAAGGTCAGGGGCTTGATGGCCGGGTTGGCCTGGGCTGGTTTTGCCAATGCGGGTGAAGCGGCCGCTTCGGCTTGCTGCGCCACACCAGCGGCTTCGTCTTCTCTGGCGCAGGTGGCGCCCTGCTCTTTCGCGACGTCCGAGATCATCATGTAGGGATTGACATGCGCCTCGACCCGGCCTGGCACATCCACGTTGGTCGAGTCAATCTCGAACCAGCCCTGCGCAGTGTCGTCGCCGCTGCGGCGGATAAACGCCGTGCCGCGAATATCGGTCATGGTGGCCAGGGTTTCACGGGCCGCCAGGCGGTGGGCAATTTCAACAATCGCGCGTTCGGCGTTGCCGTACAGCAGCAGGTCGCACTTGGCGTCTACCACCACGCTGCGGCGCACCTTGTCAGACCAGTAGTCGTAATGCGCGATGCGGCGCAGCGAGCCTTCAATGCCGCCGAGAATGATGGGCACGTCTTTGTAGGCTTCGCGGCAGCGCTGTGAGTACACCAGCGCCGCGCGGTCGGGCCGCTTGCCGCCGATGTCGCCGGGGGTGTAGGCGTCGTCGCTGCGAATCTTGTGGTCCGCCGTGTAGCGGTTGATCATGCTGTCCATGTTGCCGGCGGTGACGCCGTAAAACAGGTTGGGCTTGCCCAGCAGCTTGAAGGGCTCGGCGCTTTGCCAGTCGGGCTGGGCGATGATGCCGACGCGAAAGCCCTGGGCTTCCAGCATGCGGCCAATCACGGCCATGCCAAAGCTCGGGTGGTCTACATACGCGTCGCCGGTGACGATGATGATGTCGCAGCTGTCCCAGCCCAGCGCGTCCATTTCGGCCCGGCTGGTGGGCAAAAATTTGGCCGTGCCAAAGCGGGCCGCCCAGTATTTTCGGTAACTGGTCAGCGGCTTGGCAGCGCGTGTAAAAAAGGA
Organism: Polaromonas sp.; assembly: GCA_031409395.1. Classification (GTDB taxonomy): domain Bacteria; phylum Pseudomonadota; class Gammaproteobacteria; order Burkholderiales; family Burkholderiaceae_C; genus Polaromonas. Next base: position 10,286 of record JANNXF010000160.1, on the reverse strand, counting down.
GACGTCAACGGGGGCGTTCATGGGGCATTCATGCGGTGGTTACTGGGCAATCGGCAGGCATCGCCAGAGCCACCTTCGGGTGTGACCCAGAATTTGGGCGCAATCGGCTATTTTAAGGTTTTAAAGCTGTTTGCGCACCCTAAAGACCTCTTTGGCCCGGGTTTAAGGCGTGTGCCGCCCAGATGCGCTAGAAGCCAGGACGGGAATTTCAGGTTTTCTACCCTGGTCAGCTCAAAACCTCAAGCAAAAAGCAGTCTTCGCCCATACGGAACGGGCGTAGGCAGCTATCAAAAGCATAGCGACTCGATTGTGGCGTAGCAAGCGCTTCAGCCCCGCGCTGGCAGCACCCGGCCGATGCACTCGCCAAAACCGATGCGCCGAAACCCGCTGCGGACACACTGCGCGCGCAGGACAATGGCGTCGCCGTCTTCCAGAAAGGTGCGTGTCTCGCCGTTGGACAGCGTCAGGGGCCGCTTGCCGCCATCGCTCAGCTCCAGCAACGAACCGGCCTGATCGGGCGTGGGCCCCGACTGCGTGCCCGAGCCCAGCAGGTCGCCGGGCTGAAGGTTGCAGCCATTGACCGTATGGTGCGTCAGCAGTTGGGCCAGGCTCCAGTAGGCGTCGCGAAAGTTGGACCGGGACAGACGTTCTGCCCCCAGGCCGGCCGCGCGCATGGCGTCGGTGTGCAGCCAGACCTCAAGTTCAATGTCCAGACTGCCCTGCTGCCGGTTGCCCGGTGAATCGAGGTAGGGCAAGGGCTGCGGGTCGCTGCCGGGGCGCATAAACGGCGCGCGAAACGGGGCCAGGGCCTCCATCGTCACAATCCACGGCGAAATCGTGCTGGCAAAGTTTTTGGCCAGAAACGGGCCTAGCGGCTGGTATTCCCAGGCCTGCACGTCGCGTGCCGACCAGTCATTGAGCAGCACCAGGCCAAAGGCGTGGTCTTCAGCCTGCGTCATGGCGATCGGATCACCCAGCGCATTGCCCTGCCCCACCAGCAGGCCCAGCTCCAGCTCGTAGTCCAGCCGCTGCGTCGGGCGCAACTCCGGCGCCACATCGTTCGCCCCTTTGGTCTGCCCCAGCGGGCGCGCAAAGGTCTGGCCGCTCACGCCTATCGACGATGTACGGCCATGGTAGCCAATCGGCACCCACTTGTAGTTGGGCAACAGCGGCGCGTCAGGCCGGAACAGCTTGCCGACGGTGGTGGCGTGGTGAATGCCGGTGTAAAAGTCGGTGTAGTCGCCAATGCGGCAAGGCACGGCGTATTCGGCCTCTTGTTGCGGCACCAGACAGGCTTGCAGTATCTTTTGCTGCGCACTTCCCTCGCTCAGTCCTTGCGACAGCGCGCGGCGCAGGGCAAGGCGCGCACCCCGCCCCTGCGCCATGAAGGCATTCAGCGCGCCGTGCTCGCAGCCCGCCAGGCTGGCCGCCACGGCGTCGCCCAGCGCACCGGCGTTGCCGGCAACCCATAAATCCACAATCTGGTCGCCAATTGCCACACCCGGTCGAAAGGGGGTCTGGCTGCCGGCGCGGCGAAACATGCCGATCGGCAGGTTTTGAATCGGAAAGTCGGTCTCAGGCCGGTTCGCGGATTCCACCCAGGACCGCAGTTTGGCGTCATGGGTGGCGTCTACGCCGTCCGGCGTTGGCAGGGGGTTGGTCATGGTGTTCCTTTGAAGTTGTCCTGCAGCCCTTGCCAGCAGTCGGCGTAGCGGGTGTCCAGCGCCCCCTCTTGCATGGCATAGGCAGTGGGCACAAAGCGGTAGCGGCTTTCAAACATGAAGGCCAGTGTGTTGTCGAGTTTGTGCGGCTTGAGCTCAGCCTTGCTGGCTTTTTCAAATGCCTCGGTGTCTGGGCCGTGCGGCACCATGCAGTTGTGCAGCGACGCGCCGCCGGGCAGAAAGCCCTCGGGCTTGGCGTCGTACTGGCCGTGCACCAGCCCCATGAATTCACTCATGAGGTTGCGGTGGTACCAGGGCGGGCGAAAAGTGTTTTCAGCCACCATCCAGCGCGGCGGAAAAATCACAAAATCGCAGTTGGCCGTGCCTGCCGTGTCCGAGGGCGAGGTCAGCACCGTGAAAATCGACGGATCCGGGTGGTCGTAGCTGATGGAGCCCATCGCCATGAAATGCGCGGTGTCGTATTTGCAGGGCACCAGGTTGCCGTGCCACGCCACCACATTGAACGGGCTGCGCGGCTGGTGGGCAGCCCACAGCTCACCGCCATATTTCTTGATGATTTCATACCCGCCAGCAGACGCATCGCCCTCCGCTGACGCATCGAACGCGGCCACAGGCACCAGGAAATCCCGGGCATTGGCCAGGCCATTGGAGCCAATCGGCCCCAGTTCGGGCAGGCGAAAGTGCGCGCCGTAGTTCTCGCATGCATAGCCGCGCGACGGGCCATCGGGCAGGGCCACACTGAAGGCCATGCCGCGCGGAACCAGGGCCACCTCACCCGGCGCAACTGCCAGGATGCCGAGTTCTGTGGTCAGCAGCAGCCGCCCCTGCTGGGGCACCAGCAGCATTTCACCGTCGGCATTGACCAGTGCGCGCTGTGCCATGGACCGGTTGGCCAGGTAAACATGCGTCGCCATGCCGGTTTGCGCATCCGCGTCGCCGTTGGCCACCAGGGTGCGCATGCCATCGACAAAATCAAGCGGCGCTGCCGGAATCTCAAACGGCTTCCAGCGCAGCGGCTCGGGCGGTACGGCCACACCGCCCGCAGCGCCGGTGCGCCACAAGGCCTGCGGATAAGGCCGGTACGCGCCCACCAGCACCGACGGCTGGCGGCGGTACATCCAGGTGCGGCGGTTCTCCACGCGCGGGGCGGTAAAGGCCGTGCCAGACATCAGCTCGGTGTACAAATCGTGCGGCGCACGCTGTGGGCTGTTGCGCCCCTGGGGCAAGGCACCCGCCACGGCTTCGCTGGCAAATTCATTGCCGAAGCCGGACTGGTAGCGCAAAGTGGCGGTGTTCATCAAATCGCTCCCGTATGAATTCGTTGTTCGTCTTCCGGCTTGCTGCCACCGGCTCTGGCCTGCCCGATCAGGCGGTCAAAGAAATCGCTGAGCTGGGCGCGTTCGGTGGCGTTCAGCACGTCAAAGATCTCCCCGTTGCGCTGCCCCACCACCGCCATGGCGCGGCGCCAAACGACGCTGCCCTGGGCGGTCAGCGTCAGCACCACGCCGCGCCCGTCGGTCGGGCTGGCTGTTTTGAGCACCAGGCCCTGGTCTACCAACGACTGCGCAGCACGGCTGGCCTGCCCTTTGTTCAGATTGGCTTTCTGCGCCAGATCGTTGACGGAAAGCGGTGCAAAACTGCCCACCGCCGTGAGGCAACGCCCATCGCTCATGGACAGCCCGGCCCCCGACAGATAAGCGCGCTGACTTTCAATATCGGTCAGCTTGTGCAGCAAATGCAGGCGGTAGGTCAGTGTGCGGTCCAGTTGGGTCATGGTCAGTCCAGTTTGATGCCGCTGGCGCGAATCACCTGCGCCCATTTTTCGCGCTCGGCCTTGGCGTAGGTTGCCATTTGGGCTGGCGTGCCCGGAATGGCCTCCAGGCCCAGTGCCTGGAAACGCGCTTTCACGGCGGTGGAGTTCAGGGCTTCCACCAATATTTTGTTGAGTTTAGCCACCACCTCAGGCGGCGTGCTGACGGGCACCACCAGGCCTTGCCAGGCATAGGCCTCAAAGTTTTTCAGGCCTTGTTCGGCCAGGGTCGGAATGGTCTCAAAGTTTTTCACACGCTGGGGACTGGCAATGCCGATGGCGCGCAGGCGACCGGCATTGATGAACGAGGCGCCACTGGCCGTGTCAACAAACATGAAAGGCACCTGGCCGCCCACCACGTCTTGCACGGCTGGCGCTGCTCCGCGGTAGGGAATATGAACCAGGTTCAGGCCGGTATTGGCGCGAAACAGTTCGGTCGCCAGGTGGTGCGGGCTGCCAGCGCCGGGGGTAGCGTAGCTGGCGCCGCTGCTCTGGGTTTTGGCCCAGGCCATGAATTCAGCCAGGTTTTTAACCGGCAGGTTGGGGTTGACGACCAGAATCATCGGGAACCGGGCCAGCAAGCCCACAGGCGCAAAGTCTTTTTCGGCGCTGTAGCTCAGTTTGGCGTAAAGCGACGGATTGGCCGCCAGCGTGGCGGTGTCGGCCGTTAACAGAGTGTAGCCGTCGCCTTTGGCGTGGGCCACATAGTCGGCACCAATATTGGTGGCGGCCCCCGGCTTGTTGTTGATGATGACGGGTTGGCCTAATGCGCGGCCCAGGGGTTCTGAGACCGCCCGCGCCACCACGTCGGACCCCCCGCCCGCCGGGTAAGGCACAACCCATTCAATCGGCTTTACCGGATAGCCTTGCGCCCACGCAGCGGTGGCGGTGACGAGGGGAAATGCCAGCAGGGCCAGCGAACGGCAGGTACGAGTAAAAAGAGTCATGGTGTCTCCGGGAGCGGTTGGGTTGGTGAAGTTAGAGGTATCAGGTGGCAGACAGGCGTTCGGCCTGGGCAATCAGGACCAGCGCCTCGGCGCTGTCGGTGTAGCGGGCCATCATCGACAGCGCCAGCGTGGCCAGAAACAGCGGCGCCCTGGCTTCGCCGACCCGCGTGGTGGCTTCTGCCAATGCCGCGTAGCTGTGGTCCAGCGGGTTGATGGCGGTGGTGTTTTGGGTTGGGGTCATGGGTGGCTCCTGAAACATCAAACGTGCGTGAACGGCAGCAGGGCCGCCTGAATAGCGGCGGTATCGGCGGTTTGCCAGCGCGCCATCACATAGCCATCGGGTCGCACCAGATACACCGCGCCTTCGCTGGCACCATAGCGCTCGTGGCCCTGGCCCAGCGCATCGACCAGGGTTTCTGGTCCGGGCTCGCCCTGGCGGGCAATGCACAGCACCCTGACCGCAGCGGGGCCGCTGACGCCCGGGGTCGCCAGCGAGGCCAGTGCAGTGGGCAGGCCCGGGCGCTGCGCAAAATAAAGCAGCACAAAGCCACCACCAAATAGTGCGGTCAGGTGCTGATCGCCGCTGACCGAACGCAGCAGGGCCTCGGGCGCCGGCAGGCCAGCGCGGGCACCGCCGGAAAAATCGCCGTCTTGCGCTGGCAGGTTCAGGGGCGAGTCCACATACTCCACCGGCGTGGACTGACGGGGATTGAGCAGCGAGTTGACGCTGGCGTTTTCTGTGGCCAGGCGCAAGGCCGCTTCGCGCATCAGCTTGAACCCGTAGCTGGGCGGCGCCATGAATTCGGTGCTCCTGGCGCCATACACAATGTTTTCGCGCGTGGCATGAACGCGCTCGGTTGAATAGCTGTCAAGCAGCGAATCCGCCGCTTGCCCTTGCTGCACCAGCGCCAGTTTCCAGGCCAGGTTGCCGGCATCGTCCAGCCCCGAATTGAGCCCGCGCACGCCAAAAATGGGCACCAGGTGCGCCGCATCACCGGCAAACAGCACTCGGCCGTGCCGGTAGCTAGGCAGCGTGAGGCATTTGGCGTTGTAAATCGAGATCCACAGGGCTTCCCACGGCTCGTCTTCGCCCATCATGGACAAATGGCTTTGTACGCGGGGCAGCACGTTTTCCGGCTTGACGGCCTCGACCGGGTCTTCATCGTCCCGAATCTGGTAGTCAATGCGCCAGACGTCATCGGGCTGGCGATGCATCAGGATGGTCGAGCCGGGGTTGGAGGGGGGATCAAACCACGCCAGGCGCTCCACTTCGCGTTTGGTTTTTTGCACCACATCGACAATCACATACCGGCCTTCGTACTGGGTGCCCTCAAGCTGCAGCCCCAGTTGTTCGCGCACTGTGCTGCGGCCCCCGTCACACGCGACAACCCAGTCGGCCTGTACAGTGTGCATGCCTTCGCCCGACACAATATCAACCCCTGCGCCAGCGGCGTGAGGCCGCACAGTGACGACCTTGCTGGCCCAGCGCACATCCACCCGCCCGGCCTGCGCCAGTGCAGCCCTGTGGGCAAACTCTTCGGCGTAGTACTGCTGGATATTGACCATGGGCGCGTAGCGCTGCGTTGGCTCGCTTGGCATGGTGAAGTGCAACACCTCGCGGTCCCGGAAATAGCTCCGCCCCCCCACCCACGACAGCCCCTTTTCGGCCAGCGGCTTGTCGGCGCCTACCCACGACAGAATCTCCTGGGAGCGGCGTGACATGCAGATGGCCCGGCTGCCGGCGCAATAGCTATCGTCCGCCTCAATCACCAGGCTGTCGACCCCATAGCGTGCCAGCAAGGCCGCCAGCGTCATGCCAACCGGTCCGCCGCCAGCAATCAGCACGGGAATCCGGGTGGGCCATTTCGTTGAAGTCGGGTTCATGGGGGTTTGCCTGTCTCGGTTTATATTGTTGCGAACACAACTATAAGTCCATTTGGTTGCGCTTACAACTATATTTTGAAACTTTACTTTTTGCCGTGCCCGCCCGTCTCAAGCCCATTTTGAGATGACCGACAGGCCTGGCGGGCAGGCAGGCCCTGTGCAATCGGGGAGACGTAAATATTCCGGGCAAAAAAAAGCCTGCAGCAAACGCTGCAGGCCAAATCTGGATTATTTTAAAAAAACGGGTGCAGCGTGAGCTAGTTACGCACGGTCATCTGCCCGCGCAATTCCCCACCGGGGTTGGCGGCCGTGTGCACATTGGCATACCAGCGGCCCGCCATCAAATCAGCCGCCTGCGCTGGTGTGATCGTCGCGCTACCTTCCATCGGGCTGGAGACCGGCCCCCATCCCAAGGCCACACCGGCATTCGCGCCAACCGCCGCCGGGCCATGGAAATGGCCGGCCGTCGCCGGGCCGGTCAGACCGGTGAAGTTGATCTTCCAACGCAGAAGATTGGTGTCTTTGTTGAGCACTGCATCAACCGAACCGCTGCCCGTGCTGGCGTTGGCAGGTACTTCATTGGTGCCACGCAACTGGGTGGTTAAGGCGACATCGTTCGACGCAGGTTTCATCATGCCGCAGCCCGTGATGGCCACTGCGGCAACTGCCGCCAGGGCAGACAGGCAAATCAGGGTGATGTGACGACGTGTACGCATGATGGCTCCTGGGAGTGATGTCTATCTGATTGTCATTGCACCGCAAACCGGCAGTCTGTAGGACAACCCCGACACGCCGCGTAGGCTTTGAACGACCTGCCGCGCCGGCGTGCCATCGCGCAGGGATTGGGTGTCTTCAGGGCAGTGGGCACCACACAATGTCCAGCACCGACCGGCTGTGTAGGCGCTCGCCGCGAAGAGCGTACGCATGCTGGCGCCGCACAGAACAGCGACCTATGATTCAGGCATTACCAGCCACCCCTTGCAGGAGTTGCCATGAAACTGATCGCGCCACTGACCTTGGTCGCCATGCTGTTGTGCGGCTGCCCTGAAGCCAAGATCCCCAAACCGCCCCCGCGGGTGCCAGAACCGAAAGCAGACAGCAAGGCATCGCAAAGCGGGGCTGCAATTCAAACACCCGCGCTGCGCCTGAATGGCGGGGTGTTTGCTGCCTGAAAACAGAAAAGGCCTGCAAGCTGAAGTTCTTTGGGAACCCCGTCTTGCAGGCCTTCTAATTTGGCTCCTCAACCTGGGCTCGAACCAGGGACCTACGGATTAACAGTCCGGCGCTCTACCAACTGAGCTATTGAGGAATACAGCCTTAGATTATAGCGTCAATTTTTGCGGGTTCCTGTCTGCCGCCCTCTCATAAATTCTTTTCTGGCAAGCCCGTGCCGCGCCAGAAGGCTGGCTGTTCAGGGCACAGCATTAAAAAACGTGCAGCTGCCAATTTTTACCGGCGCCAATAGCTATCAAATCAATAGCAGAGCATCAGGCCGGTTGTGGTGAAGGCTGCAAGCACTCGCGCCGGCATCACTGGCAACGCCCGCGCAGGTACCATTCTGTGGTGGCTGACATGCGCAATGCGCTCCCTGCACGGTCATGTCAGCTACGCACTATCCATGAAAAAACAACCACGCACCCTGCCCTGGCTTGCCGCCGGAGAAGAGTTTCCACCGCTGGAGAGCGCCTGGGGACCACAAGACCCCGCACCCGGCCTGCTGGCGGCTGGCGCGGTGCTGGACACACCGACACTGGTTCAGGCGTATTCGCAGGGAATTTTTCCGTGGTTCAGCGAAGGCCAGCCGGTGCTGTGGTGGAGCCCGGACCCGCGCATGGTGCTGCGCACCCACCATTTCAGGCTACACCGCTCTCTGCGTAAAAAGCTGGCGGCGTTTCGGGCTGATCCGCAGTGCGAAATCAGATTCGACAGCGCTTTTGAGCGCGTGATTGGCGCCTGCGCTGCCCAACCCAGAGACGGCCAGGCCGGGACCTGGATTGTGGCCGACATGGTCCGAGCCTACACAGCCTTGCACCGGGCCGGCCACGCGCACAGCGTGGAAACCTGGATAAACGGCGAACTCGCCGGGGGCTTGTATTGCGTCAACCTTGGCCAGATGGTGTTCGGCGAATCGATGTTTGCCCACCAGACCGATGCGTCAAAAATCGCGCTGGCGGCACTGGTGGCTTTTTGCTGCGCCCAGCAGATCACGCTGATTGACTGCCAGCAGAATACCCGGCATCTGGCGTCGCTGGGAGCCTTTGAAATCAGTCGCCCTGAATTTGTCGCGCACCTCGGCCAGAGTGTTGAAAACACCGCGCCCCTCTGGCGTTTTGAGCCCGTATACTGGAATGGAATTTTGACGGCCACCCCAGTAACATCGCCGACACCACTGTGACGCATCTCAAAGACCTGCCGCTGCAAACCCTGCAGTTTTACGCCACGGCGCCCTACCCGTGCAGCTACCTGCCCGGCAAGCAGGCCCGGTCGCAGGTAGCCACGCCCAGCCACCTGATTCACAACAACGCCTACTCCGAGCTGGTGACCAACGGTTTCAGGCGCAGTGGCATGTTTACCTACCGGCCCTATTGCGATGGCTGTCAGGCCTGTGTGCCGCTTCGGGTCCCCACGCGCAGCTTCAAGGCAGACCGCAGCCAGCGGCGGGCCTGGACCCGGCACCAGACGCTGCATGCACGCATCCTGAAACTGTGTTTCATGCCCGAGCATTACCAACTCTACCTGCGCTACCAGAACAGCCGCCATGCCGGTGGCGGCATGGACCACGACAGCATTGACCAGTACACGCAGTTTCTGCTGCAAAGCCGGGTCAATTCCCGGCTGGTGGAGTTCCGCGAAACCTTGCCCAACGGCGAGGCGGGCGTGCTCAAGATGGTGTCCATACTGGATGTTCTGGAGGACGGTATTTCTGCGGTGTACACGTTTTATGAACCCGAAACCGGGACGGGTTACGGCAACTACAGCGTGCTGTGGCAAATAGAGCAGGCCAGAACCCTGGGCCTGCCTTATGTGTACCTCGGCTACTGGATAGCCCAGAGTACAAAAATGAACTACAAGGCGGGCTTCAAGCCCAGCGAAATTCTGGTCGATGGCCAGTGGCTTCCGTTTGCCAGCGACGCGATCCCGGATCAAGGCGGCCCAGTCAAACGCATGCACGGTGACACAGGCATCTGAAACCTGGACCCTCCTTTCGGCCCGCTAACGATGTGTCGCGGTTTTGGCAGCGTTTGGCGTTGCTTGGACGGCCATGTCGCCATTTCACAGGGTAAAATTTGATGGAGAAATTCTGCCCATGAAAAACCCTGACGCCACCATTCCTGCCACACCGACCGTTCAAGTCATTGAGCGCATATTCACCCTTCTGGAAATCCTGGCCAGCCAGGAAGAAGCGGTATCGCTCAAGGAGATCAGTGAAAAATCAGGCCTTCACCCCTCCACAGCCCACCGCATCCTGAATGACCTGGCGACGGGCCGGCTGGTAGAGCGCCCGGTGGCGGGCAACTACCGCCTGGGCATGCGGCTGCTTGAGCTGGGCAACCTGGTCAAGGCCCGGTTGAATGTGCGCGATGCAGCCCTCGCCCCCATGCGCGAACTGCACAAGCTCACGCAGCAACCGGTCAACCTGAGCATGCGCCAGGGCGACGAGATTGTGTACATCGAACGCGCTTACAGCGAACGCTCGGGCATGCAGGTGGTCCGGGCCATCGGCGGTCGGGCTCCCCTGCATCTGACGTCTGTGGGCAAGCTGTTCCTGGCCTTTGATGACCCGCAACGCCTGAGCACCTATGCCGCCCGCACCGGCTTGTCGGGCCAGACCCGCAACAGCATCACCCAGTTGCCAGCGCTGGAGCGTGAATTGTCCAAGGCGCGCCAGTACGGTATTGCGCGCGACAACGAAGAACTGGAGCTGGGGGTGCGGTGCATGGCCGCCGGCATTTACGACGACCA
>JANNXF010000159.1:0-3592 GCA_031409395.1 Polaromonas sp. | reverse complement strand
TGGCTGATTCTGGTGCCGGCTGCAAGATGGGGTAGCCCCCACGGTTGCTCACAACGCGCAAGCGCCCTGCCCCCCGAGGGGGCCGCCCGCCTGCGGCCTGGCAAAGCCAGTTCCGCGGCTCATGCTGGCAGGGGGTGCTTGTACGATTGACGCTGCTTCTGCACCTTGGCGTGCCGGCCATTCTTTGGCAGTGCCATCAATGCTATCTTTGCACCCATGACCCTCACCACCTACTTTCTGTACCTTGCCGCCGTCGCACTGCTGGTGCTGTCGCCCGGCCCCACCATGCTGATGTGCATCACCACCTCGCTGAACCACGGCCCGCGCCAGGCGGTAACAGCCGCTTTGGGCAGCGTCAGCGCGGTGCTGGGCATCATGTTGCTGTCGGCGCTTGGACTGGGCGCGCTGCTGGCGGCATCAGAAACGGCTTTTACCCTCGCGAAGGTGCTGGGCGCGGCTTACCTGATCTGGCTGGGTGTCAAGACGTTTCGCAGCAAGGCAACGCTGCTGGTGGACGGAACAGAAGCCGGCCCGGTCAAGGGCCGATCCCATTTTCTCAGCGGTTTTCTCGTCGGTGCGAGCAACCCCAAAGCGCTGCTTTTTTTCGCTGCTTTTTTTCCTCAGTTTCTTGATCCGTCCCGGCCTTTTGCACCGCAGTTCGCCTTGCTGGCGCTCACCTTTGTTGCTTTTGAACTCACGGTGCTGACCTGCTGCTCGCTGGGCGTGGCGCGCGTCGCACCACTGCTGCGCCAAAGCCGCCCGATGCGCTGGGTCAACCGCCTCTGCGGCGGTCTGTTCACACTGATGGGCGCCCTGCTTTTATTCACCCGCCGAGCCGTCTAGCTGTCAAACAATCCATGGACATTGCCAACTTTCTCATCCAGCTGCTCAACAGCGTGCAGTACGGTCTGCTGCTGTTCATGCTGGCGGCCGGCCTGACGCTGATCTTCGGCATCATGGGCGTCGTCAACCTCGCGCATGGCAGCTTTTACATGCTGGGCGCTTACCTGGCCTGGTCGCTCAGCGCCCAGTTTGGCAGCCTGACGCTGGCCATCGCAGTGGGCGCTGTGCTGGCCGTGGTGTTTGGTCTGGCGCTTGAATGGCTGCTGTTTCGCCACTTCTACAAACGCGACCACCTTGACCAGGTGCTGCTGACCTTCGGCCTGATCTATATTTTTGAAGAGCTGCGTTCGATGGTCTGGGGCGACGACGTGCATGGCGTACCGATTCCCGACCTGCTGAGCGCCTCCATCCCGTTGACCGACAACCTGTCTTACCCGGTCTACCGCCTGTTCATGTCGGGCGTCTGCATTGCGCTGGCGCTGGGCCTTTACCTGCTGATCTCCAAAACCCGCCTGGGCATGAAAATCCGCGCCGGCGCTTTCAACCGGGACATGGCCGAATCGCTGGGTATCAACATCAAGCTGATTCATGCGGTGGTGTTCGCCCTTGGCGTGGGGCTGGCGGCGGTGGCCGGCATGATTGCCGCGCCGATTGCCAGCGTCTACCCCAACATGGGCTCGCAGGTGCTCATCATGTGCTTTGTGGTGGTGGTGATTGGCGGCATCGGTTCGGTGCGCGGCGCGCTGATTGCCGCGCTGCTGGTCGGCCTGGTCGATACCTTTGGCAAGGTGCTGCTGCCTTCTGTGGCGGGCATGCTGGTGTACATGTTGATGGCCGGGGTTCTGCTCTGGAAACCCGAAGGTTTGTTTAAAGCATGAAACATCCAGCCCCCACGGTCGCGCACTTCGTGTCGCTCCCTGCCCCCCGAGGGGGCTGCTGCGCCTGCGGCCTGGTAAAGCCAGTTCCACGGCCCCTGCTTGAAAAAGATTTCGCTCCGCTATGAGTTCCGCAAAAGCCAACCTCGAAGTGCTGCCGCGCAGCATCAAACTCGTCCTCGGCATGGGCCTGCTTGCCCTGCTCGCCTTCCCCTTGGTCGGCACGCCTTTCTATACCGAGATGGTCACGCGCATGATGATCATGGCAATTTTTGCCATGAGCCTGGACTTGCTGCAGGGCGTGACCGGGCTGGTGTCACTGGGCCATGCGGCCTATTTTGGCCTGGCCGGCTATGCGCTGGCCTTTCTGACCCCACAGGGCGAGGCGGTCAGCCTGTGGTGGACGCTGCCGGTGGCCGTGCTGGCCTCGGGCCTGGCCGCCCTCGTCATCGGCTTGTTTGTGGTGCGTACCCACGGCATCTACTTCATCATGGTGACCATGGCGTTTGCCCAGATGGTGTTTTACCTGTTCTTTGACAACAAAATACTGGGCGGCTCGGACGGGCTGTACATCAACTTCAAGCCCGTTGCGGCGGTTTTTGGCTGGGTGCCGTTTGACCTGGACGACAAGCGCACGCTGTACTACTTCACGCTGGGCGCGATGCTGGGGGTTTACGCCTTTTTGCGCCGTCTGCTCTGGAGCCCGTTTGGCCGCACGCTGGCGGGCATTCGCGTGAACGAGCACCGCATGCGGGCCATGGGCTACGGGGTCTTTGGCTACAAGCTGGCGGCGTTCAGCGTGGCGGGCGCACTGGCCGGGCTGGCAGGCTATTTGTGGGGCACGCAAACCGGCTACATCAACCCCGAGCTGATGGGCTTTCACATGAGTGCGCACGCCATCATGATGGTGATTCTGGGCGGCATGGGCAACTTTGCCGGCGCCATGGTGGGCGCGTTTGCCTTTGAGTATTTGCTGCACCTGTTCAAGGACCTGCCGCAAGTGGGCAGCGTCAACCTGGGCAAGCACTGGCAGCTCTGGATGGGCTTGTTCATTGTGCTGCTGGTGACGTTTGCACCGCGCGGCATTCTGGGTCTGGCTGAAAAGCTCATGAAGCGCAAGAACCCTGCAGGAGCCGCCCATGAGTGACATTCTGCTCAGTGCCAGCAAGCTGACCAAACGCTTCGGCGGGCTGGCTGCCGTTCATGACGTGTCGCTTGATCTGCGGCGCAACCACATTCATGCCGTGATTGGCCCCAACGGTGCGGGCAAATCAACGCTGACCAACCTGCTGTCGGGCGACCTGCCGCCTACTTCGGGCACGGTGGCCATGGGGCGCACCGACATCACAGGCTGGACACCCGAAAAAATCTCCCGCCAGGGCCTGGGCCGCAGCTACCAGAAGACCAATATCTTTTTACCCTTCACGGTTTGGGACAACGTGCACCTGGCGGCGCAGTCGCGTGCGCCCCAGGCGCACAAGTGGCTCAGCGACGCTACTGATTTTGTAGCTACCCGCACCCGAATCGAAAGGGCCATCGAGCTTTCTGGCTTGAAAGACCGGATCCGGAATGTTGCCGGCACCATCAGCCACGGCGAGCAGCGCCAGCTTGAAATTGCCATGACGCTGGCGACCGAGCCGCAAGTGATATTGCTGGACGAGCCGCTGGCCGGCATGGGCGTGGCCGAGGCAGAGCGCATGGTCGCGCTGCTGCTGGGCATCAAGAAAGACCACGGCATTTTGCTGGTAGAGCACGATATGGACGCGGTTTTCACGCTGGCTGACCAGTTGACCGTGATGGTCAACGGCCAGGTGATTGCCAGCGGGACGCCGGCAGAAATTCGGGCCGATGCGGGTGTGCAAGCTGCCTATCTT
>JANNXF010000158.1:0-2558 GCA_031409395.1 Polaromonas sp. | reverse complement strand
GTCCCACAGCATGATGTGCAGCATGCCATTGAACAGCGACACGTCGGTGCCGGGCTGCAGCGGCAGGTAGAGGTCGGCGATCTCGGCCGTGTCGGTGCGGCGCGGGTCGCAGAAAATGATCTTGAGGGCCGGGTTGGCGGCCTTGGCGTCTTCAATGCGCCGAAAAAGAATCGGGTGCGCATAGGCCGTGTTGCTGCCGACAATGAAGATGCACTGGGCGTGGTTCACGTCGTCGTAGCAGTTGGGCGGCGCGTCGGCCCCCAGCGTCTGCTTGTAGCCGGCCACCGCGCTGCTCATGCACAGGCGCGAGTTGGTGTCGACGTTGTTGGTGCCAATCAGGCCCTTGGCGAGTTTGTTGAAGACGTAGTAGTCCTCGGTCAGCAACTGGCCTGAAATATAAAAACCCACCGCATCAGGCCCGTGCTCACGGATGATGTTCGCAAAGCTTTCACTGGCAAAGCCCAGCGCGCTGTCCCATGACACACGCTGGGCCGCTTCACGGCGCTGCGTGCGCTGCATCGGGTGAAGCAACCGGGTTTGCTGCGTCACCACGCTGCTGGCCGTCAGGGCCAGCGTCGAGCCCTTGGTGCATAGCCGGCCAAAGTTGGCCGGGTGGTCCGGGTCACCGCGCACGCCGGTGATTTCATCACCCTGCGATTCGATAATCACGCCGCAGCCAACGCCGCAGTAGGGACAGGTTGATCTGGTTTCAGCCATGGTGAAAAACTCCAGGCTGCGGCGTTTCATGAAACCGCAACGCGGTCCGCGCGTGCGCGAGACCGCAGCCAACGCCGCAGCAGGGACAGGTTGATCGTGTGTCCTTTGGCGACACACCCGTGGCGATCTGCTGGTTCAGGCCGCTGTCAGGCATGGGCGGTTTCTTTGGCCGCAGGCCCTGCCACCACGGGCTGGTACTCCAGCGCCAGGGTGGCCAGCTCGGTGGCGTCCAGATGCACGGTGCCATCGGCCACATGCACGCTGAATCTCTGGGTGCAGCCTTCGTCGGGCGCCTTGGCGCAACCGTCGGCCAGGCCAATCGTCCAGTTGTGCAGCGGGCAGGCGACGCTGGTGCCAAACACAATGCCCTGGCTCAGCGGGCCGCCCTTGTGCGGGCAACGGTCCAGCAGGGCAAACACACCGTCTTCGTCGTTGCGAAACACGGCCACATCCATGCCGCGTTCCCGCGTGACGCGGCGCGAGCCCAGCACGGGGATGTCATTGACCAGGCAGATTTTTTTCCATTCACTCATTTTTTTTCCTCGGTTGCTCGGTGGTCGCGCTTAGCCAAGAATGCGCGCATACAGGGTGGTGACACGGTCCATGACCTGCAGCAGGTTTTCGCTGGTCACAAAGACATCGGAGGCGGCTTTGGGCCCTGCCACGCGGGCTTTCAGGGCGTTGTCAAAAAACAGCCACTGGCCATCGGCCAGCGCCAGCTCCTGCCGGATCTCGGGTGTGGCTTCCGGGGCGTTGCGCAGCACTTCCAGCGCGGGTACAAACTCATCGCGGGCCTTGTTCATTTCCCGCAGGCTGGCCGCGCTGTCGATATTCCACTGGCTGGCCAGGTAGAAGGCGGCCATGCGCTGCGACAGCATGCGTTGCCGCCCGGCAATATTGACCAGTTTGGCCCCCGGTTTTCCGGATTGCTGTTCAAACAGGCCGGTGCCCTTGTGCGCCAGCGCCAGCACCTTGCCGGCTTGTTCCAGCAGGGGCTTGCCCTGGTCCTGCACCGGGGCGGCGCCCACCAGCAGGGTTTTGTAGCCCGACCAGGCCGATTCGAGCTGCACATAGGTGTCACGCGTATCGCCGGCCGGCGCAAAGGCCTTGAGTTCGACCAGCTGGCGGTCAAACAGTGCCATGGACTGGTCCAGCACGCGGCGCGCCGAGTCTGTTTGCACGCCCTGGCCAATGCCCATCCAGGCCTTGCCCATGCGCTGCGACAGCATGCGCTGGCGGCCGGCCTTGTTGATGGCATCGCCGAGGTTGCTGACCTGCGCCTGAGAGCCGGTGGCCAGGCTCAGGAACAGGCCGCACACGGCGCGTCGGTTGAGGCTGGCGTTCATGCCGTGATCGCCGAGAACTGGCGGGTGTCTACAGCGGCTTCCTTGAAGTCAAACCAGGGATCAGGCTCGCCGTCGAGTGCAAATTGCAGCCGTTCCCACAGCGCCTTGCGGCCCTCATGGTCTTCGAGAATGCGTTGTTTGACATGCTCCAGGCCAACCCGGTTGACATAGTGCACCGTGCGCTCCAGGTACCAGCCTTCCTGGCGGTACAGCTCGCAGAAAGCACCGGTGTATTCCAGCACTTCAGCCGGCGTCTTGACCTTGACCAGAAAATGCGCGACCTCGGTCTTGATGCCGCCGTTGCCGGCGATGTACATTTCCCAGCCTGAATCGACGCCGATGATGCCGACGTCCTTGATGCCTGATTCGGCGCAGGTGCGCGGGCAGCCGCTGACCGCAAACTTGACCTTGTGCGGGGCGTACATGCGCCACATGGCGCGCTCCAGGTCCTTGCCCATCTGGGTGCTGTCCTGCGTGCCCATGCGGCACCATTCG
>JANNXF010000157.1:0-2129 GCA_031409395.1 Polaromonas sp. | reverse complement strand
TTTGCCAACTTGCGCCAGCGCAACCAGTTTGCCAGCCTGACCAACATGGCGCAGGTGGCGCTGATCTGGCTGGCCATGGGGCGCATGGCCGGTTTTTCAGGCCGCTGGGGGTCATCGCTGTTGCTGTTTGCGGCCGGGTTTCTGGCGCTGGCCAATGCGGCGTCGTCCTCGCGGACGGGCATGTTGCAACTGGTCGTGTTGTGTGGCCTGTTTGCGCTGTGGGGGGGCTGGCGGATAGTTATGGTGCGCTGCCTGTTGCTGAGCGCCGTCGGGTTTTACGCCCTCGGAACGCTGTTGCTACCCTGGCTGGCGGGCCTGGACCCGGCCCTGTACGGGGCGTTTGCCCGCTTGCGCGAAGGCGACCCGCTGTGTGCCAGCCGCCTGACGCTCTGGTCCAATGTGCTGCATTTGATGGCCCAAAAACCCTGGTGGGGCTGGGGCTGGGGCGAGCTGGATTACGCGCACTACATCACCCTGTACGAAGGGCCGCGTTTTTGTGCCATTCTGGACAACGCGCACAACCTGCCGTTGCATCTGGCCGTTGAGCTGGGGGTGCCAGCCGCCGTGCTGATTTGTGGCGCTTTTGGGTGGTGGGTGCTGCGCCAGCGGCCCTGGGCTGAAAAAGACCCGACACGCCAGATGGCGTGGGCGGTGCTGGCGGTGATCTTGCTGCACAGCCTGCTGGAATACCCGCTGTGGTACGGCCCGTTTCAGATGACGTTCGGTTTGTGCATCGCCTTGCTATGGACGACTGCTTCAGCGCCAGAGCCCAGACGGAAAAGGTCTTTGGCCCAATATATACGGGCGTTTACAGCTCTGTTTTTGATAGCGGCTGTCGTGCTGGCGGGTATCGACTACCGCCAGGTCAGCCAGATTTACCTGCCGCCCGCAGAGCGCAGTGCCGCCTACCGCGACGACACACTCAACAAAATACAAGACACCTGGCTGTTTAAGAACCAGGCCCGCTTTGCGGCGCTGAGCATTACCCCGCTCAGCCGTGACAACGCCCAGGCCATGCATGACATGGCCAGCAGCCTGGTTCATTACACGCCTGAACCCCGCGTGATCGAGCGGCTGATTGAGAGTGCGGTGATGCTCGGTCTGGATGACGAGGCCCTGTTTCACCTTGAGCGCTACCGGGCGGCTTTTCCGGAGGAGCATGCGCGGTGGGTGAAAGCAGGAGGTACCCCTTGAAGGGTTTGTTCCATTAATACGTCTCCGCCTCCCTCCCCCAGCGGGGGAGGGTCGGGGTGGGGGCAGGTCGATACAGGGCGCAATCGACGCCCGCGCACAAGGCGGGCATCCCCCATCCCTGCCTTCCCCCGCTGGGGGAAGGAGCAACACGGAATCAGGACGCAGCCCAATTAGAACGGGCGCGAGCAGCTATTGAATTAGTAGCGAGTGAATCCGACTTGCCCCCGCTGGGGGAAAAGGCCAGACGAACTCAGGCGCTCACAAAGCTGCCCGACTTGCCGCCGTGTTTTTCAAGCAGCTTCACGTCCGTGATCGTCATGCCGCGGTCCACCGCCTTGCACATGTCGTAAATGGTCAGCAAGGCCACGTTCACGGCGGTGAGGGCTTCCATTTCGACCCCGGTGGGGCCGACCGTTTCAACCGTGGCCTGGCAGACGATGCACAGGCGATCTTCATCGGGTGCAAATTCAACGGACACGCGGGTGAGCGCCAGCGGGTGGCACAAAGGAATCAGGTCGCTGGTCTTTTTGGCGGCCATGATGCCGGCAATGCGCGCAATGCCCAGCACGTCGCCCTTTTTGGCATTTCCCGCCAGAATGAGGGTCAGCGTGGACGCCTCCATGACGATACGGCCTTGTGCAATGGCCACCCGGTGGGTGGCCGGCTTGGCTGCCACATCCACCATGTGGGCCTGGCCCTGGCTGTCAAAATGCGTGAGTGCGGAAGAAGACGTCGTCATGCTGTTACAGAACCTTTACAACCATCCCTCATCATAAGAGCTTGTTTGTGCATCCATCCACTCTGCAGAGGTAATCGCTTTTGTTCCGATCGATTCTTTCTAGCAAGCGCAGCGTTAAAAAGCCGCGCGTGCTCAGCCGGCTGGCCTTCGCGGCGGTGGTCTTGATGGCTTCTGCCCAGTGGTCCATGGCCCAGTC
>JANNXF010000156.1:0-5437 GCA_031409395.1 Polaromonas sp. | reverse complement strand
GACTTTATCGACATGGAAGAGTCGCGCAACCGCCGCGATGTGGAAAACCGCCTGCGCGACGCGCTGCGGCAAGACCGCGCCCGCGTGCAGTTCGGCACCATCAGCAAATTTGGCCTGATGGAAATGAGCCGCCAGCGTCTGCGCCCGGCGCTGTCGGAAGGCGCATCGATTCCCTGCCCGCGTTGCGGTGGCTCTGGCCATATCCGTGACACCGAAAGCTCGGCACTGCAGATTTTGCGCATCATCCAGGAAGAGTCGCTGAAAGACAGCACGGCCTCCGTGCTGTGCCAGGTGCCTGTGGATGTGGCGTCTTTCCTGCTGAACGAAAAACGCTCCGAGATCAGCAAGATCGAAATGAAACAGCGCATCAATGTGCTGCTGGTACCCAACAAGACGCTGGAAACGCCCAACTACAAGCTGGAGCGCCTGAAGCACGACGACCCGCGCCTTGACAACATCGAAGCCAGCTACAAACTGGCCGATGAGATGGAAGACCCGACCACGGTCACCCGTCGCAGCCAGGAAAAGCACAACAAGCAGGAACCCATCATCAAGGGCGTGTTGCCCGATGCGCCTGCGCCGGTCGCACCGCCCAAGCCGCCAGTCGTTGCGCCAGCTGCAGCCGCCCGGACCACACCGCGCCCTGCGCCGGTGGCCGCCGTGGCTGCCCCCGCTGAAAAAGGGTTTTTTGGCTGGGTCAAGGGCCTGTTCGGCGGCGCACCAGCGCCTGCGGCCGTGCCTGCCAAAGAGGTGAAAAAAGACGAGCGCGGCGAAGGCCGGCGCGATGCCCGCCCGGACGGGCGCGCCGAAGGTCGTCCTGACGGTCGCGGTGAGCGCTCTGACCGTGGCGAGCGCGGGGGTCGTGATGGCCGCCGTGGCGGTCGTGGTCGTGGCGACGGACGGGGTGAGGGCCGCAGCGAAGGGCGTCCGGAAAACCGGGGAGAAACCCGCTCCGAGGCCCGTCCTGAAGGCCGTGCTGAAAACCGCAACGAAGGTCGCGATGACACGCGCAAGGAAGGCCGGGGCGGTGAGCGCCGTGAACGCAATCCGGAAGCACGCACCGAGGGCGGTCGTCCAGAGCGCCAGGAACGCCTTGCGGGTGAGCCCCGTGGCGAAGCACGCAATGAAACGCGCAATGACAGCCCGGCCGACAGCCAGCCGCGCGGCGAAGGCCGGGATGGCCGGGGCGAACGCAACCGCCGCGAACGCGGTGAGCGTGGCGACCGGGGCGATCGCATCCCGCGTGATGCCGTAGAGCAGGATCTCGCCCTGGCCAACCAGGCCGCCATGGCTGCCGCCATGGGCGGTGACGCAGCGCCTGACGCTGGCCGTGACAGCGAGCGTCCACAGGGCGGCCGCAATGAGGGCCGACGTGAGCGCGGCGAGCGCACCGAAGGCAACGCAGAACGCAGCGGCCGCAACGAGGGCCGCCGCGGTGAGCGCCGGCCAGACCGCGCCGAAGGCGTTGAAGGCCAGAACGCCCCACGCGAAACCGCAGCCAGCAGCCTGAACGCCGAAGCCCCTGCAGTGGCCTTCGACGAAGCCGGCAACCCCGTGGTGCCGGTGCAGGGTGGCCCGCTCGATGAGCAGCGCCAGCCGCGTGAGCGCCGCAGCCGTGACCGCTATGGCCGCGACCGCCGTGAACGTGGCGAACGCAACGACCTGCCGGTTGAAGGCGACGTGGCCCCTGAGTCACAGGAAATAGCCTCTTTTTCAGAGCCAAAACAGGCTGCAGTCCAGGAACAACGGGCGCCAGCAGCTCCTGAATTGGTAGCGCCTGCCGCTACGCCTGCAGTCCCCGCCGTCCCTGTTGCACCTGTTGTCGCTTACACAGCACCGGTCATTGCACCCGTGCCCGTGCCAGCAGCAGCCCCGGTGGCTGCCGGGCTTCCCAAGGTCCAGTCTTACGACTTGCCCTTGCAAGACCTGGCGCAGGTCGCCCAGGGCTCTGGCCTGCAGTGGGTCAACTCGGACGCCAGCAAGATCGCCGAGGCGCAAGCAGCGATTGCCGCCGCCGCCAAGCCGGTGCATGTACCGCGCGAACGCGCGCCGGTCGTGGCGTCTGCCGAAGGCCCGCTGGTGCTGGTTGAAACCAAACGGGACCTGGGCACTCTGCCTTTGCCGTTTGAAAAACCGGCCAGCTGAAACCGGCCTGACCAGCGACCGGCATCAAGCGGTGTAACACCCGCTTGATTCAACACAAAAAGGCCCTTCTCGGGCCTTTTTTCATGGCCGGACCAACGCTCTCAGCGGCGTCTTGGCCGGCCCAGCGCCAACTTGCAGCGCAGGCCGGGGCACCAGTATGGAATCAACAGAGGGGAATACGGCCCGCAGCCACCCGCGTACCGCTTGACGACCAGGGGGCCACAACGCCAGACAGCAGCAGCGGCAGGGCCAGCCCCTGGCAGCGCTGCACAGCCGCAGGGTAGGTGCTTAAATCTGCGCGGCCCGCTTGTAAGCCTGGGCGGCGGCGGCTTCGTCCTCGCGCTGTTCGGCCAAGACGGCCAGGGCACGCCAGGCGTTGCGGTGCAGCGTGACGTCTTGCAGGGCGGGTGCCGCCTGCGACAACAGCTGCTGGGCCTTGCCCCACAGCTGGCGCTTCAGGCAGGCCATGCCGGCCAGGTACTGCAGGTTGGCGTCACGCGGGCGGCTGAGCTGGGTCACTTCAATGCGCGCCAGCCAGGCGGCGTCCAGCGAATCCAGCCCGGCTTCCAGCACCCCGATCAGCTTGATGCGCAGGTTGTCGCCAATGTCGGAGCGCGGTTGCATGGCGCGGTCCCAGATCTGAAGCAGCCAGGCTCTGGCCAGGTTGGCATCGCCATGCAGGGCCATCAGGCGCGACGCCGCGTGGACCACCAGTTCGGGCATGGCGCGCTCGCTGTCGTCAAGAGCAGACCAGGCCTGCTGAAGCTGCGCGGGGTCGTGGGCCTCATTGAGCAGCTCAAGCGCCAGCCCGCGCACGATGCTTTGCGCCGCAGCCTGCGAGAACGCCCGGTGCTTGGCCAGCAGTCGGGCGGTGTCGAGCGCCTGCAGGGTGTGGCGCTCCAGCCGGGCGGCACGCAGCTTCATGCGCAGGGCCAGGGTACGGCGTGCAGCGCCTTGCGGCAGCTGGCCCAGCCAGTCGAGCGCAGCGCCGGCATCACGGTCTTCAAGCGCCCAGCGGGCGGCACGGAACTGCACGCCCTCGCGCACTTCCTGTGCATGGCGCGGGGCCGAACTCTTGAGCGCCAACGCCAGGTGCTCGTCGCGCAAGGCCTTGTTTTGAAGCGACTGGGCGTTTTCGGCCAGCAACAGGTGGGCCAGCGACTGAAACTGGCTGGCGCGGCTGGCGCTGTGCCCGGCGGCATGCCCTGCGGGGTCTGCCGCCACGCCCAGGCTTTTTTCCTGCGCCAGGGCGTTTTGCGCCGATTTGGTGGCCCGGATGTAGCGGCCCGCCATCAGGTGGGCCAGCGCGTCCATGAGTGCGCCGTACATGGCGCGCTCTTTTTGCTGGGCGCGCCAGCGTTTGGCTTCTGCCGGCAGAGAAAACACCGCCGACGCCGCGCGCAGCGCCAGGTGCAGCAGCAAAAACAAGCCGGCGAGCAGCAAGACCACCAGGTTGAACGCCATGTCGACCCGGTGCGGTGGCCAGAAAAGGGTGACGACGGCCTGGTTGTTGCCCGCCAGCAGGGCCACGGCGACCGCCACGCCAAACAAAGCCAGAAGCCAGAGAGCCGCGCGCATGGTGCCTTCCTGCCTGGGGGTCAGCGGCCAGCCGCTGCAGTGGCCAGCGCAGCCATGGTTTCGTCCAGCCGGGGCAGCTCGCTGGTCTTCAGCTGACCCTGCACCTGCGCCAGCAACTGCAGCGCGGTCTGGGTCTTGCGTGAACCGGGGTCAAAGTATTTGCCCAGCCAGCTGTTGGCGCTGGCCAGGTCGGCCCGCGCACTGTCGGTTTGCCGCGACAGCAAGCCCAGACGCGCATTGAGCAGCCGGAGCTTGAGGTTCTCGCGAAGAAAGAAAGACTGTTCGGGCGACAGCAAGGCGGCTTCAGGCTGGTCGATCCGGCTGACACGAAGCAGCTTGCGGGTTTCCTCGCGCAGGCCGTCGAGCGTGCGCTGCAACCAGGCATTGAGCGAGAGCTTGTCAAAAAACGCTCCCAGCAAGGGCTTGCCCGCTGCGGAAGTGCCGGCCGGCCGCTCTGCAGCGTTGGCGCCGGGTGTCACGGCGGCGCCGCCTGTGAATCCGTTGGCCATGGGCAAATCGTCGGCCATGCGCACCAGTTCATCGAGTTTGATCAGCAGCACCGGCACATCGGTGAGGCTGGCCGCCTTGATGCGGTCCATGTCACGGGCGATGGCGCGCTGCAGGGGATTGAGACGCGGCTGGGCGGCGCGCGCCAGACGCTGCTCGGCTGACTTGAGGGCGGCCAGCAGGGGCTCGGCGCTGCCGGTGAGCTGGGCCTGCTGCTGGGCCAGCCGCAGGGCAGACTCCATGTCCACCACCAGGTTTTCATCGCGAGAGCGCGACAGGCTTTGCATCAGCTCCTCAAGCTGGGTGCGCTGCAAGCTGACCTCGCTGATGCGGGTTTCCTGCAGGGCCAGCCGGGCGGACAGTTCCCGCGTGCCCTCCTGGGCCTGGCGCGCCAGCGTCCGTGCCTCGATGGCCTGGGCGCCGGAGTCAAGGCTGCGGCGTGCCAGCTCTTCCTGAATCGTGCCCAGTTTTTGCCACAGCAGCGCACTGGCCAGCAAACCGCCAGCGGCCAGCAGCGCGGCCAGCAGTGTCCACCTGGAAAGGGGATTAGCCCCCACGCTGGTCGCTTCGCGTGCCTGCGGCGGTGCACTGCCCCCTGAACTGGAAACAGGGGCTGAACCGGCCTGGGGCAGCGCGTCGCTGCGTTCGCCAGCAGGCGCGCGCGCATCGGGTTGGGTCGGCGAAAGGGGGCTGGGGGGGCTGTCGCTCATGGCTGCCCCGATTCTATCGAGCGCAGGGTGTCGTTGACGTCCTTCAACGCCGGTCGTGACGCCACAACAACACCCCATCCGGCGGCCCGTGCCGTCTCCACAATGCGGGGATGCGTGGCCACGGCGCGCGCCTGGCGCCAGTCCACGCCGGACAAGGCCGGCAAGGCCAGCAGGTTGGCCACCGCCTCCGAACTGCTGAACAGCCAGACCGAGCCATCGGCGCTGGCGGCTTGCGCCCTGGCCATCTGCGCGGCGGTCAGCCGGGGGGGGCGGCGCTGGTAGACCCGCAGAAAATCAAGCTGTGCACCTGCCGCTTGCCATTGCCGGGAAATCCAGTCCCGGCCCGGTGAGTCGGGGCTGCGGGGGGTTGCCCCCGCCACGCCAAAACCATCGGCGGCGGGGCTGGTCGCCGCGCTGTCGCCTCGCACAATCAGCACCCGGCGGCCTTGCCAGTGGCGCTGCCCGACGACTTGCCACAAGGCCTCTGAATCAAACTG
>JANNXF010000155.1:0-2428 GCA_031409395.1 Polaromonas sp. | reverse complement strand
TGCGCGCTACATGCCGGTGCTGAACCAGAAAATGCTGATGGGCGTGATCAGCTTCTACGACGTCGCCAAAACCGTGGTGGACAGCCAGAACTTTGAAAACAAGATGCTCAAGGCCTACATCCGCGACTGGCCCGCAGAAGTCGACGCCAAAGACGACTGAAAGGTTCAGCCCAGCCGGGCGTGAATCATTTCCCTGACCCGTGGGTAAATCTGCTGGTTCCACTTGCGCCCACTGAACACGCCGTAATGCCCGACGCCCGTCTGCACATGGTGGGTGCGCATGTAGGGACGAACGCTGCTGCACAGGTCTTGCGCCGCCACGGTCTGGCCCACCGCGCAGATGTCGTCGCGCTCCCCCTCCACGGTCATCAGTGAGGTACGCCGGATGGCCGCAGGGTTCACGATGCGGCCCCGGTAGGCCAGCTTGCCCAGCGGCAGGTCGTAGGTCTGAAACACCTTGGCAACCGTTTCCAGATAGAACTCGGCCGGCAGGTCGTTCACGGCCAGGTACTCGTCATAAAACACCCGGATCACATTGGCCTTGTCGACATCGCCGTCGACCAGGTGCTGGTACAGGTCCTGGAAGGATTTTTTGTGGCGTTCCAGGTTCATGCTCAAAAATGCGCTGAGCTGCACAAAGCCGGGGTAGACACGGCGCATGTGACCCGCGTGCGGCAGGGGAACATGGCTGATCAGGTTTTTTTCAAACCACTCTATGGGTTTGCTGGTGGCCAGCGTATTGACCCCCGTGGGGTTGACCCGGCAGTCCACCGGGCCCGCCATCAGCGTCAGGCTGGATGGCTGGGCCGGATCGTCGTCTTCGGCCATGATGGCCGTCGCCGCCAGTGCGGCGACACAGGGCTGGCATACCGCCACCACATGGGTGCCCGGGCCTATGGCCTGGGTGAAGCGGATCATGTGGTCAATATAGTCGTCCAGCGCAAAAGCGCCGTGGCGCAGTGAGACATCACGCGCGTTGTGCCAGTCGGTGATGTAGACGTCGTGGTCTTGCAGCAGGGTGCGGGCGGTTTCGCGCAGCAGAGTGGCGAAATGGCCTGACAGCGGCGCTACCAGCAGCACGGGCGGCTGGTAGGGCAGGTCGTGGGAAGCTTCTTTTTTGAAGCGCAACAGGGTGCCAAAAGGCATGGTCAATACCGTTTCCTCCGTCACCGCCAGCGTGTGCTCACCCACCTTCACGCTGTTGATGCCATAGGCCGGGCGTGAATGGGTCAGCCGCATGCGCGAGAAAACCTCCATTTGCGCCGACAACTTGCGCAGCCAGCTGCCCTCGGTTTTGCCAAACCACAGGGCGCTGCTGCTGCCCTGCGCCAGCAGGCGGAACGGAGACATCAGGTCGGACTGGGTTTGGTAGGCCTGGTAAAGCATGGGTGTCCTGGTATTTGACGGACAGGTTCCCCACGCAGCCGGAGGGAGTTTTTGCCCGCATGCCCCATGCAGGCAAGTTACGGGCCAGCGTGCAGGTGGCACAACCCTTGCAAACAGGCGTTGAAGAACATCTCTTGTTCAAGGAGCATCCCATGGCCAAAGCCGTCCTGACGATCAGCAGTAAAAACTATGGTGCCTGGTCCTTGCGCGGCTGGTTGCTGGCCAGGCTGGCCGGGCTGGAGTTCACGGAGAAGGTGATTTCCCCCGACGATCCCGCCATGAAAGCCGAGATGCTGCTGCTGTCGTCCAGCATGCTGGTGCCGTCACTGCAGCACGGCGATGTCAAGGTGTGGGACACCCTGGCGATTGCCGAATACCTTCATGAAATCAAGCCCAAGGCGCAGCTGCTTCCGGCCGATGTCAAGACGCGCGCACATTGCCGCGCCATTTGCGGCGAGATGCATTCGGGGTTTGCGTCTTTGCGCTCGTCGCTGCCGATGAACATCAAGGCGCACTTCCCCGGCTTCAAGGTCTGGTCACGGGCGCAGGCCGACATTGACCGCGTGCTGGAGATCTGGAACGACTGCCTGGCCACCTACGGCGGCCCCTACTTGTTCGGCGCGCAGCCCGGCTTAGCTGACGCCATGTATGCGCCCGTGGTCACCCGCTTCCAGACTTACGACGTGGCACTGAACCCGGCCTGCACCGCTTACAGCAAGCGCATCATGGCCTTGCCTGCCATGAAAGAGTGGGTGGCTGAGGCAGCCCTGGAACCCGACGATATTGACGAGCTCGACGCCGAGTTCTGAGCGCTTTCCCTCCGCTATCTTCCGCCGCTACTTCCAGGGGGTGGGCTCGGGAACCTCACATACCGGGTCCACATCAACCGAGGTGAAATCGGCGGGTCCGACGATTTCCAAGTATTCCATGTCCGGTGAATAGTCAAACAGGAAATGCCGTATGCCGGGGCGCTGGTGCACCACGTCACCGGCTTCCACCAGGGTTTCCTGGTCTTCGTACATGAATCGGGCCCAGCCTTTGG